>DASUKH010000196.1:0-17734 GCA_036278835.1 Allostellaceae bacterium | reverse complement strand
GTAGACCCGCTCGCCGAGCAGTTCATGGCCGGCGTTGCCAGGATTGACCGGGATCACCCGGTAGCCCTTCCCCTGCAGATACTTCATCACGAAGTAGCTGGGCCGGTTCCAGTTCGAGGAGGCGCCGACCATCGCGATCGTCTGCACCCGCTCGAGGATCGAGCGAAGCTGCGCGTCGGAATAGGGGATCGGATCGAGCTGGCTCATCGCGGCACCTCACTGCGGCCCGGGCGCATCCCTGCGGCCGCAGCCAACCCTGTCATTGCGGGCGCAGCGAAGCAATCCCGGTCAACCGACCAACGGACCGCCGGCGTCCCGCCGCCATGCCGGCCCCCGGCTTTCGCCGAGCCGTCATTCCGGCCGGAGCGGCCCGCCGGCACGCCGGCCGAAGGCCGGCGGTCCGGTTGCGGTTTGGCGATGGCGCCACCTTTGCGTGGCGCTATAGTCTTGCCGACCTGTGAGAAGGGAGAACGGCCGTGACCGACTGGCAGCCCGCCCGATCCTACCCCGACCCGGCCGTCATCACCCTCGACCCGCGCTTCGACGCGATCAAGCCGCCGACCAACGCCGCGGTCGAACGCCTCTATACCGGCTGCCGCTGGGCCGAGGGGCCGGTGTGGTTCGGCGATTTGCGGTGCCTGTTGTGGAGCGACATCCCGAACAACCGCATCCTCAAATGGGACGAGGAGACCGGCGAGACTTCCGTGTTCCGCAAGCCGTCGAACTACGCCAACGGCAACACCCGCGACCGCCAAGGCCGGCTCGTCACCTGCGAGCACGGCGGCCGCCAGGTGACCCGCACCGAGCATGACGGCACGATCACCGTATTGTGCAACCGGGTCGGCGGGGTCGACGGCAAGCACCTCAATTCGCCGAACGACGTCGTCGTCAAATCGGACGGCTCGGTATGGTTCACCGATCCTGCCTTCGGCATCCTCGGCAATTACGAGGGCCACAAGGCCGAGCCCGAACTGCCGACCAATGTCTATCGGATCGACCCCGGCAGCGGCCGGGTGGCGGTCGTCGCCGAGGGTATCGGTTTCCCGAACGGGCTGTGCTTTTCGCCCGACGAAAGGCTGATGTACATCGTCGAGTCGCGCGGCAACCCGCGCGCGATCCGCGTCTATGACGTGACCGATGACGGCAAGGGCCTCGCCAACCCGCGCAATTTCGCCGACCTGAAGGGCGGCAGCCCGGACGGGTTCCGCTGCGATGTTGCGGGCAATCTGTGGTGCGGCTGGGGTGGCGGCGACGCGCATAACGGCGTTGCCGTCTTCGCCCCCGACGGCACGATGATCGGCCGGATTGCCTTGCCCGAGCGCTGCGCCAATCTGTGCTTCGGCGGGGTCAAGCGCAACCGGCTGTTCATTGCTGCCAGCCGCTCGCTTTACGCGGTGTACGTCAGCACCGAGGGTGCGCTCGGCGGGTAACGCCGAGTCCGGCCGGATACAGTTGCCTACTTCTTCGTCATGGCCGGGCTTGTCCCGGCCATCCACGGGAAACCGGCACAAGCCTCACCGGTTCGCGTGGATGCCCGGCAAAAGGCCGGGCGTGACGTGTACGTGCTCTCGAACCGGTTCGGCGCCGTATAGCCCCTACGCATCCCGGCCGGAACCTGGCCCTTCGTCGAGCACCTCGCGTACCCGTTTTGCCAGCGCGGCATAGGTGAACGGCTTGTTGATCAGCTCGACGCCGGGGTCGAGCCGGCCCTGATGGACGATGGCGTTGCGGGCATAGCCGGTGGTGAACAGAACCTTGATGTCCGGCCGCCGGCGCTTTGCCTCATCGGCGAGCTGGCGCCCGTTCAGTCCGCCCGGCAGCCCGACATCGGTGAACAGCAGCCGGATGTCGTCCCGGGTTTTCAACACCCGCAGGGCCGCTTGACCATCCTCGGCCGCGAGAATGGCGTAGCCGAGCTCGCGCAGCATCTCGACGACGAAACCGCGCACGTCCGGTTCGTCCTCGACGACCAGGATGACCTCGCGGCCGCGCGCCGGCGGCGTGTCGCTCGCCGTCCCGTGCTCGCGCAGGGCGGCATCGGTCAACAGCCGCGGAAAATACAGTTTGACCGTCGTGCCCTCGCCCGCCTCGCTGTAGATTTTTGCGTGCCCGCTCGACTGTTTCAGGAACCCGTACACTTGGCTGAGGCCGAGGCCGGTGCCGCGGCCGACATCCTTGGTCGTAAAGAACGGGTCGAACGCCTTTCCGATAATATCCGGCGGCATCCCGGTGCCGGTGTCGGACACCGCGATCAGCACGTATTGGCCCGCCTTCACGTCCTCCTCGCGCGCGGCATAGGCTTCGTCGAGCAGGATGTTGGCGGTTTCGATCGTCAGCTTGCCGCCGTTCGGCATGGCGTCGCGCGCATTGACCGCGAGGTTGAGGATCGCGTTCTCCAGCTGGTTGGCGTCGGCCAGCACCTGCCACAGCCGCGCCCCCAAGACGGTCTCCACCTCGATGCCTTCGCCGAGCGTCCGGTTGAGCAGGTCGGACATGCCGGCGAGCAGTTTGTTGGGGTCGAGCGGTTTCGGTTGCAGCGGCTGCCGCCGGGAAAAGGCCAGCAGCTGCGCGGTCAGCACGGCAGCGCGGTCGGCCGCCCGGATGGCGGTTTCGATAAGCCGGCGCAGTCGCTGCGGGTCGAGGCTGCCCTGCCGGAGCCGGCTTTCGACGGTGCCGAGATTGCCGAGAATGACCTGCAGGATATTGTTGAAATCGTGCGCGACGCCGCCGGTCAACTGACCGATCGCCTCCATCTTCTGCGCCTGCCGCAACGCCGCCTGCGCCTTTTCGCGCTCGCCGATTTCCGCCTGCAGGCTTTGATTGCTCGCCCCCAATTCGCGGTTGATCCGCGCCAGCGCCGAATGCGCGACCCCCAGCACCGCCGTCAGCAGCGCCGCCATCACGATCAGGAGTCCGACTATCGCGTAGCGCTCGTAGCGGTAGATCACCGGCTCGAGGACCGCGCGGACATAGACCCGGCCGACCGGCGGCGAGGTGCCCCGCGCCACTGTCGTGGTAGACGAGATGCGGCGGTCGCCCTCGAGCACAACCCCCGGCGGCGGCGCGGCGCTCGGCACGTTCGCTGCGGCGGTGCGGCGATAAGCGGCGAACAAACCGCCGCTCGCGTCGTAAACGGCTGCGACCTCGACCTCGGGATTGGCGTCGAGCGCCTGTACGTAGGTTTGAGCCGCCTTCTTGTCGTCGAAGCTCAGCGCCGCCCCGACGGTCGCGGCGAGAATGCGGGCCTCGACCTCGGTTTCATCGGCTTTTTGCGCCCGGTACGACCGCTCGCCGGAATACACGATCAAAATGCCGCCGATCAGCAGCGCGATCGCGGTCGTCAAGGCGATCAGCGGCGTCAGGCGCCATAAATTGGTGCTCCGCGGCCGCCCCACTTTCGACGAAAGCCTCATATGTGAAGATATCTGTGTCATTAAGGCTGCTTGTTGACGGCGAGCGTCAGGAGTTGCGAGCTGATGTGCAGCCCGTCCTGGCGGGCGTTTCGATCATCGATCTCGAAGCGAACCCGATCATCCCGGATCGTGAAGTTGATGATGCCCTTTTGCGGCGCGCTGGCCGGCAGGTCCGTTACGGTCAAAATCGGTTGGTATCGGGCCGCGGCCAAAGCTGCCTCCGCCGAAGCGCCGCTAGCGTAGAGGATATCGCAGTTTGAATTTTGGGTTATCGAGGACAGCCGGCGGATTTCGATCGGGTGACCGTTGACCCGCTGGCCGGCAGCGGCGCGGTCGAGCAGATCGCCGAACGGGTGGTCGCCGACGACGCACAGGTCCAGCGGGCTCGAGGGGGATGCGAAGGCGGTTGGCGGCCAATCGACAAAACTGCCGAATTTGACGAGATAAGTGGCCTTGAGCGCCGCAGCGAGATTTTGCCCGAACGCCGTCGCGAATGGGCAACACCATAGCGCCAACGCCACTCCGATGCCCGCGCCGATCAGCGCCGGGCGCGTAAGGTTCACGGCATCGCCTCGTTCCGCGGCATCAGAATGTTACGCGCAGCCGCGCATAAACGCTACGCGGTATCGCTACGGTGGTTCCCGGGGTGTTGAAGGTCTCGACGTGGCTCGCGTGCAACAGGTTGAGCCCGGTGATCGACAATTCGAGGCGCGGCGTGATGTGCCAGCCGAGACTGGCGTCCATTTCGAAGTAGCTGCCGACCGGCACGTTGTCGAGCGCCCCGATCTGCCGCGCCGCGACAAACAGGTCGAGATTATGCGGCAGGTCGATATACGCCTTCAGAAAAAACTGGTGCCCCGGATCGTGGCCGGCCGACGTTTGAAAGCTGGCGATGTCGGTCTCGCCGGGTTTGACGTGCAGGTTTTCTCGCAGCAGGTCCACGCCGGGTTGCAGCCGCAGCCAGCGGAGCGGCCGGTAATCCGCCCAAAATTCGGCGCCATAGGTGTCGCCTTCCATGCCGTTGGTCAGCATCGCCGGCAACCCGCCGCTCGGGGACGGTGCGGTGATCCGCAAATCCTCGTAATGGTTGAGGAACAGCGAGGTAGAAATGGTGGCGTTCGGCGCCAGGGTGGCGCGCCAGCCGCCTTCATAGGCGACGACCTTTTCCGACCGGAATTCCGGCGACGGCACGGTGATGCCGGGCGCCTGCAGCTCGCGATCGAGCCGCGACGGCGGGCGGACCGCCCGGGACACGGCCAGCCAGAAGAAATTGCCCGGCGAGGCCCGCCAGCCAAGCCGCGCGCTCGGCATCACCTCGAACCCCGAGAAAGTGCTGTATTCGAACTTGCTGCCGAGCGTCAGCTTCAGGTCTTTATTGAGGGTGATCGTGTCCTGGCCGAAGATGTTGGTCAGGCTGATCGATTCGGCCGCCGGGATCAGCACGAAGGGGTTCGAGGTGTTGGTGAAGCGGTCGTGCCAGACGCGCTCGCCGCCTCCCCACACCACGTTGTGCCCCGGCCACGGGCTGAAATTATGCTGGGCGCGCGCATCGAACGTGTCGAGATTGTCAGAGGTGCCGCCGCCGGTCACCGCCTCGGCGGCACGGTCCTGCTTGTCGTAATAGGCTTCGACGAGGACCCGCGAACCGTCGTCCAGCCGCCGGTTCCAAAACGCGGTGAAATTGCCGCCGTTATTGCGGCCGCCCGGCGTGTCGATGAGGTTTTCGTAGGCGTCGCCCTGCACCGTCAGCGCGCCGCCCAATGCATTCAGATCGCTGCGGAACCCCGCCTGCTTGCCGTTCCAGGAATCCATCGCATTGGCGTGCGACGGCACCAGCCTCGTATCGCCCTCGCCAAAGCCGAGCGCGTAGGCGCGGTACGTCCCGAGACTCCCGATTTTGCCGCCCCATTGCCCGGCGCCGCGCTTGTCGAACGAACCGTAAGCCAGATCGAGCAAACCGCCCTGCGTGTCGTGCGAGTTCTTGGTGATGATGTTGATGACGCCGTTGACGGCGTTGCTGCCCCACAAGGTGCCGCCCGGCCCGCTGACGACCTCGATGCGCTCGATGTTTTCGGGGAGAATCTGCTGCTGGTCCCAGAACACGCTGGAAAAAAACGGCGTATATATGCTGCGGCCGTCGATCAACACCAGCAGCTTGTTTGAGGCATTGACCGAATTGAAACCGCGCGACGAGATTGCGTAGGCCTGCGAATTTACCCGCGCGACTTCGAGGTTGGGGGCGAGCCGCAATATTTCGGGCAATGTCAGGGCGCCGGAGCGGCGAATCTCATCGGCGGTGATGACATAGACCGCCGCCGCCGCCTCGCCCAGCGGCTCCGGCCGCAGCGACACGGAGGTAATGTTGACCTGGCCGAGCTGCGCGATCGTCAGATTGCGCAATTCCTCGACGGATTGCGCATGCGCCGCCGCGCCGATCCCGACCGACAGCGCGAGCGCGCCGAGGACTGCGATTCGGGCCTGAACCCGAGCTCCCGCCTCCCGTCGCGTCCACCCCAATTTTCTTGGCACCGCATTCTCTGCACTGACACGCCAGATCCGCCGGCCAGCGGCGGAGTTGATAAAGTTCGCAGACAATTCGATCTACCGGAAACCGTCGCGGCACGCAACGCCCCGGCCGTGCCCGCCGGAGCAGCTGCCCGACGCTCATCCCCGCGAGCTTGCCATCCTCTGAAAACACGCATTCCCGGCGAAAGCCGGGAATGCGAACAGAGGGAGTTGCCGGCTTATGGGCGAAAGTCGCAGCCGGACGGCCGCTATTCCGCCGCGGCTTTCTGCGGACGCGGGCGTTTCTCGCGCATTGTCACGAATTCCTCGGCGGCGGAGGGATGGATGCCGACAGTTTGGTCGAATATCCGTTTCGAAGCGCCGCATTTGACGGCGACCGCCAGCCCCTGAATAATTTCGGGCGCGTCGGCGCCGAGCATGTGGCAGCCGAGCACCCGGTCGCTGCTTGCATCCACCACCAGCTTCATCAGGGTGCGTTCGCCGCGGCCGGCGAGAATGTTCTTCATCGGTCGGAAGCGCGCCGTGTAGATGTCGAGATCGTCGCCGTACTGGCGTCGCGCCTCTTCTTCGGTCAGCCCGACCGTGCCGACCGGCGGCTGCGAAAACACCGCGGTGGGCACGTTGGTGTGGTCCATCTTTGTCGGGTTGTTGTTGAAGAGCGTCTCGGCGATCGCGCGGCCTTCGCCGATCGCCACCGGCGTCAGGTTGAACCGGTCGGTCACATCGCCGACCGCATGGACATTGGGCACGCTCGAGCGCTGCCATTCATCGACGAGGACCGCCCCCTTGGCGTTGGTCTTGACCCCGGCCTCGGCAAGGCCCAACGCCTTGGTATTGGGGCCGCGCCCGGTGGCGTACATCACCAGGTCGGCCGAGATTTCCTGGCCGATCGTCGTGAACACCGAATAGCCCTCGCGCGGGTCCTTTTCGATCCGCGCGATCTGGGTGCGGGTGTGGATTTCGACGCCGCGCCCGCGCATCTCCTCGGCCAGCGCGACGCGAATGTCGTCATCGAACCCGTAAAGCAGCTCCTCGCGGCGGATGATCTCGACAACCTCGGCGCCGAAGCCGCGGAAGATGCCGGCGAACTCGACCGCGATATACCCGCCGCCGACGATGACGATGCGGCGCGGCAGCTGCGGCAGGTCGAGCGCCTCGTTCGACGAGATCACGTGCTCGATCCCCGGCACCTCCGGCACCGTCGGGTGGCCGCCGGTCGCGATCAGGATCGTCTCGGCAGTGTAATGCCGGCCTTCGACCTCGACGGTGTGCGGGTCGGCCAGCACGCCGCGCCCTTCGACGATCTCGACCCCGCTGTTCTTCAGCATGTTGATGTAGATGCGCTCCAGCCGGTCGAGCTCGGCGTTCTTGGCGGCGATCAGGCTCGGCCAGTCGAAGCGCGGCGGCGCAACCTCCCAGCCGAACCCAGCGGCGTCGGCAAACGCGTCGGCGAATTGCGCGCCGTACACCAGGAGCTTTTTCGGCACGCAGCCGCGCAGGACGCAGGTGCCGCCGATCCGGCTTTCCTCGACGACCGCGACGCGGGCGCCATAGCTGCCGGCGCGGCGCGAGGAGGCGACCCCGCCCGAGCCGGCGCCGATCGTGATCATGTCGAAATCATACCGCGGCATGCCGGTGTCACTCCGATCAACGATGCCCAGACCCTCTGGTTGTCACAACCGCGCCGGCGTCGCAAGCCCGCCGCCGCTGCCTCGCGGTCGCGAGCCGTCGCGGCGGCCGGGTGCTTGTTCGGCAACACTCCTGATGTTCAGTCGGCTCACCCGTGCTCGTAGGCGCGTTCGCCATGCGTCGCCAGGTCGAGCCCTTCATATTCGTCCTCTGCCGATACTCGCACCGGCACGACGAACCCGATCAGCCGGGCAAGTACGAGGGTCAGCCCCGCCGACCAGACCGCGACGGCTGCGACCCCGACGATTTGTGCCTTGAGCTGCAGCGCAGTATCCATCCCGGTCGCGTAACCCACCCCACCGATCTGTCGCGCTGCAAACAGCGCTACCAGGATGCTGCCGAGCATGCCGCCGACACCATGCACGGCAAAGACGTCGAGCGTGTCGTCGATGCGCAAATGCTGCTTGACGAAGCTCGTCGCGTAAAGGCACGCCGCCCCGCCCAGAAAGCCGATGCCGAGCGCCCCCATTGGACCGACAAAGCCCGAGGCGGGGGTGATCGTCGCCAGACCCGCGACCGCGCCGGTCACCAGCCCGACCGAGGTCGGCTTGCCGAGCCGCAGCCACTCTATCGCCATCCAGGTCAGAGCCGCGGCGGAGGCGGCGAGATGCGTGGCGAGGATCGCCATCACCGCGCTGTGATCGGCGGCCAAAGCACTACCGCCATTGAAGCCGAACCAGCCGACCCACAGCATCCCGGCGCCGGCCATCGTTAGGCCGGGGCTGTGCGGTGGAATCAGTTCATTCGGAAAGCCGCGCCGTTTTCCGATCACCAGCGCCAAAACCAGCGCCGACACGCCGGCCGTGGTATGGACGACGATGCCGCCGGCAAAGTCGATCGTGCCGTACTGCGCAAGCCAGCCCTGCCCCCACACCCAATGCGCCGTCGGTACATAAACGACGAGCATCCACAACGCGGAGAACAGCAGCAGAAACGGAAAGCTGACCCGCTCCGGAAACGCGCCGATGATCAGTGCCGGCGTGATGACCGCGAAGGTCATCTGGAACAGCACGATCAGACCTTCCGGCAATCCGCTGCCCTGGGTGGCCGGGGCAAGTCCCGCAAGAAACGCCCGGCTGGTGCCGCCGAGAAAGAAATTGCCGGGGGCGAACGCGAGGCTGTAACCGATCAAACACCACAGGATCGAAACGACGCAGCAAATCGAAAAGCAGTGCATGAGCACGGAAAGCAGATTCCGCGCCCGGACCAGCCCGCCATAGAACAGCGCCAGCCCCGGCAGCGTCATAAACAACACGAGAGCCGACGCGCAGAGAACCCACGCCGCGTCGCCGTGCGGCGCCGGTTCCTGCGCGAAAGCCGGCAGCGGCAGCAGCACCCCCGCGATTGCCACGGCCACGAGCAATCGACCTCTCAACCCACGATCCCGCTGAGCGATCATAACGCCCGACCAAACTGCCGCTGTGTTCCGATCTGAGTTCTATTCCACCTCGGCGCGCCGCGCACGCACGATCCGCCTCGACCCGCGAGTTTGGTGCGGCCCTTTGTCGTGTCGACTATCCGATGCAGGCCGGCATGCGTTTACAAACGTTCTTCTCCGTCACCGGGCGGATTCCGTAGCGGGCAAAACGTTACAACTCTTTACCGCGGTGAAATTGGCGGTACATCATGGGGTTACATCGGCACGTCATACCTTGAGCCGGCGCCGCGGTATGGCGCGGTTAGGAACGAGGTACCGATGAACGACTTCACCCGGCTGCTCGAAGCGGAGATCCCGCGGCTGCGCCGCTATGCCCGCGCGCTGACGCGCGATGTGTGCCGCGCCGACGATCTGGTGCAGAGCTGCCTCGCCCGGGCGGTTGCCAAACAACATCTTTGGCAGCCCGGCACCGACCTGCGGGCCTGGCTCTTCACGATCCTGCACAATCAGCATGTAAACGACGTGCGCCGGTCGGTGCGCGAGGGCGTGAGCGTCGCGGTTGAGGACATGGCGCCGGTCCTGACGGTGCACTCGAACGCGCTCGCCGCGCTGCAACTGCGCGACCTCGAAGCGGCGATCGCCAAGCTGCCGCAGGAGCAGCGCCAAGTGATCCTCCTCGTCGGCCTCGAGGGGATGCGATACGAAGAGGTCGCGGTGATCCTTGGGGTGCCGGTTGGCACCGTACGCTCCCGCCTGTCGCGCGGCCGCGATCAGCTGCGCCGGCTGATGGAAATGGACGAGGATCCGGCGCCGCATGCCGCAGCCCGGTTCTCGCGTGAACGAAGACCGGTCCGCGCCGTCGTCCCGCAGTCGCGCGCCGCCTGATCGGCGGCGTCAGACCAGCGCCAGGGCAAGGCAGGCGACAATGATAACGATGCTCGCCAGCGAGGCTTTGATAAACCAGGTAAAGCCGATCCAGGTGCGGCGGTGCCGTTCGAGTTCCGGATCGATCGCTGCCATGGCCGCCTCGCGCGCTGTCGCTGGGTTTTGCGTGGTATAACCTAACCGGCGGCCGAGGCAAGCGTCTCCAACGGGTTGAACAGGGCGAGGTCGGGCGCCGCGGCGCCCGCCGCGACAACCGAGTTGCCGGAGAGCGTCAGCCGTTCCTCGGCGAGGAGGTGTACCGCCAGCGGATAGAGCCGGTGCTCGGCCGCGAGGATGCGTGCGGAGAGCGCCGCTTCGTCGTCGCCCGGACGAACCGGCACGACGGCCTGGGCGATGATCGGCCCGGTATCGACTTCGGCACGCACGAAATGCACGGTGCAGCCGGAAAACCGCACGCCGGCGGCGAGCGCCTGGCGCTGCGGGTGCAGCCCCGGAAATGCCGGCAGCAGCGAGGGGTGTATGTTGACCAGCCGGTCGCGCCACGATTCGACGAACCGCTCGTCGAGGAGGCGCATGTAGCCGGCCAGCGCAACGAGGTCGATCGCGTGTTCGCGCAGCAGGGCGTCGGCCGCGGCGGCAAACGCCTTCTGGCTCGGATGGGCGAGTGCCCGGTGCGCGATGCCGGCGCGCGCGGCATGGGTCAGCCCCGCCGCATCGGCGCGGTTGCTCAGCACCAGCGCGACTTCGGCGGGATAGGCGGGGCCGGCGGCGGCTGCGATCAGGGCTTGCAGATTGGAGCCGCGACCCGAAATCAGAACGGCGAGCCTCTTTTTCGTCATCCCGACCCCGTAAAGCTTCGGACCGGCGCCTCATCCCCGCTGTTGATGGCGTCTCCGCGAAAACTGCGCTACACCCTGCGATGCGGCCGAGGGCCGCGACAGTACGGAATCGTGGACGGTTTGCAATGAGCTTGCCGCTTGGACCGGCGGTCCCCACCTCCTCCATCCGGCGGATCGGCGCGGTGCTGCTGATCCTCGTCCTGTGGGGGGCGGCGCTGCCGGGCCGGGCCGCCGGTCCCGATCCGTTTTCCGCCTCGGTCACGGTCGATGCAACCGCCGACAGCATCGTCAAGGCGCGCGACCGGGCGCGTGTCGACGGCCAGCGCCGGGCGCTCGCGACGGTCGTCGCGAACCTGGCGGGCAGCGCGGCGAGGCTGCCGAGGCTCGACGACAAGGCGATCACCGATCTTGTCACCAGTTTCTCGGTCGACAAGGAACGCATGTCCGCGGTCCGCTATGTCGCCGATTACACCTTTCATTTTCGGCCCGAGGGGGTGAGGCGGCTGCTGGGTGACGCCGGGATCGCGCTGCTGCCGCAACCGGTGATCAACGAAGCGGGCACCGGCAAGGCGAGCGCGGACGCATCCGGGAAGCAGGCCGCGGCCGCGCGGCCGTCCGGTATGGTGGTTCTGATCCCGCTGCTCCAGGCGCAGGGACAGGCGCGGTTGTGGGAAGACCCGAACCCGTGGCGGCAGGCTTGGGAAGGGCGATCGACGGCACCGGGGTCGCCGCGGCTCATCCTGCCGCTCGGCGATGCCGGCGACCTCGCCGCGCTCGACGCCGATCAGGCGAGGACCGGTGACGCCAAGGCGCTCGCCGCGATCGCCGGCCGAAACGGCGCCTCGGGGGCGGTCGTCGCGCTGGCCGCCGTGCAGGGGCCGGCGGCCAAGCCAACCGGGCTTGAGATCACGCTGCGGCGATATAGCGACGGTCGTCTGGTTGACACCGCCAGCTCGCCGTTTCCCGCAAAACCGGGCGAAAGCGAGGACGCCCTGTTGCAACGGGCGGTGGCGGCGAGCCTTGGCGAATTGGCCAGCAGCGAGGCGGGCTGGAAGCGCGAACCGGCGGCTGCCGACGGCAGCCCGGCCGATCTGCAGAACGCCAACCTGCCAACCGCCACAATCGCCGCGGTATTGCCGATCTCCGGCCTCGACGACTGGGTTCAGGCGCGCCAGCGAATCGCCGCCCTGCCGATGGTGCGCAAACTCGCCCTGATGGCGCTGTCGCGCGAGGAGGCGACGATCGAGATCGGCTATACCGGGAGCATCGACGATCTGCGATCAAGCCTCGCCGGGATCAGCCTCGGCCTGGTTCGCGGCGAGCGGTTATGGCATCTGGCACGCACCGCCGCGCCGCACCCGTAGAACGCGCCGCGCCGCAATGTTCCGCGACATAACCCCGCGCCGGCAATTGCCCGCTACGCGTCTTTTCGGCCGGCTGCCATCGGCTCTGGCGAGAGCCGGCGCCGACGCCAACCTGCCCAACCTGATCACCCTGGCGCGGATCCTGTCGGTGCCGTTGGCCTTGTGGCTGATTTTCGACCGCCGCTACGGCGCCGCGTTCTGGCTGTTCGTCGCGGCCGGCATCTCGGATGCCGTGGACGGCTACATCGCAAAGCGCTTCGACCGGCGCACCCGCCTCGGCGCGCTGCTCGACCCCGCCGCCGACAAGGCCTTGCTGTCGGGCGTCTATATCAGCCTCGGCATCATGGGCGATCTGCCGCTGTGGCTGGTCGCCCTGGTGGTGTTGCGTGACGCGGCGATCGTGCTCGGCTTCGTGCTGATCCAGCGCTCGGACGCCCCGAAGCATTTCGCGCCGCTCTACATCAGCAAGATCAACACCGCCGTCCAGATCGCGCTGGTCGGCTTTGTGCTGGCGCGGCTCGGATTGCGCATCGAGGCAGGGCCGGTAACCTGGATTCTGGTGATCACCACCGCCGCGACCACCGTGCTGTCCGGATTCTCCTATCTCGCGCGCTGGGCGCGCATCTTGCGGCGTCCACGGCCGTGATCAGCGCGCGCGCCTACCGGCTGTTTTTCTGGCTCGGCCTGCTCGTTGGCCTGATCCTGGCGCTCGGGCTGGTGCAGGGCATTCTGATGCCGTTCGCCACCGGCTTCGCGCTCGCCTATATCCTGGCGCCGGCGGTGGCGCGGATGGAGCGCTGGGGGATCGCCCGCAGCCTTGCGAGCCTTGCCGTGCTGATCCTGTTCCTGCTCGCGGTGGCGTTGATCCTGTTCATCCTGGTGCCGCTGATCCAGGGCCAGGTGGTGCAGCTGATCGGCCGGGTTCCGACCCTGGCGCGCACCCTGCAGGACCAGCTCGGCAACCTCATCCAGCTGCTGCAGGAGCACCTGCCGGCCGAGGACGTCAGCAAGGTGCGCGACCTTGTCGGCGCCAAGCTGGCCGAGGCGTTGACCTGGATCGCCGGGCTGGTGCAGGGGGTCATCACCAGCAGCTTCGCGATCCTCAACATCATCTCGCTGGTCGTCGTGACGCCGATCGTCACGTTCTTTCTGCTGCGCGACTGGGAGAAAATGGTCGCGCATATCGATTCCTGCCTGCCGCGCCAGTCTCTCGAAACGGTGCGCGGGCAGGCGCGGCTGATCAGCGACACCCTCGTCGGCTTCGTCCACGGACAGGCGATCGTCTGTCTGATCCTGGCGGTCTATTACGGCGTCGCGCTGAGCCTTGCCGGCCTCGATTCCGGGCTGGCGCTGGGTTTGCTGATCGGGGTTTTGGGGATCATCCCGTTTCTCGGCGCGGCGACCGGGTTCCTGTTGTCGATCAGCCTCGCCGCCTCGCAATACGGCACCTGGAGCGAGATCATTATAGTCGGCGCGATCTTCGCGGTCGGGCAATTGGCCGAAGCCAATTTCCTGACCCCGAAGCTGATCGGCGACCGCGTCCACCTGCACCCGGTCTGGGTGATCTTCGCCTTGTTCGCCGGCGGCACGCTCTACGGCTTTATCGGGGTGCTGATCGCGGTGCCGGCCGCCGCCGTCATCGGCGTCCTCGCCCGCTTCGCGCTGGCCCGCTACCGCGCCAGCAGCCTCTATGACGCAATCCCGGCGGAAGCGGCGGTGGCCGAGGCCGTCGAGGCGCAGGCCGCCTCCGTCGAGGCGCAGGTGGCCGCCGTAGAGGCCGTGGAAGCGGAGACCGGCGCCGGCGGCAACATCGCCCGCCTCAGGTGAGCCAGCTCGCCTTCGACCTGCCGCACCGCCCGACCTTCGGGCGCGCCGATTTTCTCGTCTCCGCATGCAACCGGGCGGCATTCGACTTGATCGAGAGCTGGCCCGATTGGCCGGCCCGGACGCTTGTGCTGCACGGTCCGCCCGGATCGGGCAAAACCCATCTCGCGCATCTCTGGGCGGAACGCAGCGCCGGCCGGCTGGTGCCGGGGGCGATACTCTCTGACAACGCAGCGGACGAGCTGGCGCACGGCCCCGCCGTGGCGCTCGACGGCGCCGAAACCGCTCCCGAGTGCCACCTCCTGCATCTTTACAATTGCTGCGATGCCGCCCGCGTCAGCCTGCTCGTCGTGGCGCGCCGGCCGCCCGCCGCCTGGCCGATCTCCTTGCCCGACCTTGCTTCGCGGCTGCGCGCCGCGCCATCCGCCGCGATCGCGCCGCCCGACGATGCGCTGCTCGCCGGCGTGCTGCTGAAGCAGTTCGCCGATCGCCAGCTGCCGGTGCCGCCTTCCGTCATCGCCTATCTGCTGCCGCGCATGGAGCGCTCGTTCGCCGCCGCCGCGACGATCGCCGCCCGGCTCGACCGCGCCGCGCTCAGCCGCGGCCGTCCGGTCACGATCGCGCTCGCGCGCGAGATGATCGCCGACCCGCCGGATTGAACGCCCTACTTTGCCAAGACCGCGAGCGGGCCGTCTTTGTTGATCCACGGCGCCAGTTCGGCATCGCTCAGCGGGCATGCGTGCAGGCCGATCGCGTAAGGCCCGATCGTGTATTCGCCGAACAGGATATCGACGCCGTCCGGCCGCACGAACCAGTTTTCGACCTGCGATATTTCCTTGAGCGGATCGGCGTGCATCTTTGGATCGTCGATCCACAGCATCTCGGCCCACCCCTCGCGGGCCGCCTTGGCTCGCAGTTTTTCCGCGCATAGTTGCGAGATCGCCGGCAGCGCCCGCGCCGGATCGTTCAGCAACGCCTTGAGGCCCAACTGGCGGCCGTCCGCCACGTCGAACAGCAGTGCGATGCGGTCGGAAATGCCGTGGGCGCCGCCACTGTAGCTGTCCGCCCGGAACAGCACCGAAACCAGGTTATGGCCCAACGGCACAAGCTTGTAGCTCTCGGAAAACGTGTTCGGGATCGACGGCCGGTTGCCGGTGCGGAACCGCTTCAGGTCGCGGCTGCCGATCGCGATTTGATAGGCCGCATGGTTGAACCGGGCGGCTGCGGCCGGATCGCCGCTTTCAGCGACCGGGTAGATCGCGGTGATCCGGTAGGCGCCGGCCCGGTCTTCGTGGAAAAGGTTGGGCGCGATCCTGGTACCGTTCGCCGTCGTAACCGACGTCGCCGACAGAAATTTCGTGCGGAATCCCGTCGTAAACAGCAGGCACTTCGCGAACCCGGCTGCCGAGCCGTCGTACCCGCAATTGCGGTCGCGCGATTGCAGCCACGCCTGCTGATCGCGGGCCAATCCCGGCCGCTGCTTCGGCGGCAGCAACGCTCGCAGCGCGCGGTACGCCTCTCCCATCTCCCCGTCCGCCGCGGCCAGGTCGGGGGAGGCGCAAATCGCCCGTTCGGCGCGGGTCGCCGCCTTCGCGCAATCGAACGATGCCGCGACGGCCGGCGCCGGGTCGCCGAGAACCGCGACGCAACAGGCAAGGGCGGCGCCCGCGAATGCTCGATGAAGCCGGCCGGCGCCGCGCATGGTTTTGGCTCAGTCGGCGGGCGGCGACGGCGCCGCGTAGCCGGTCAGCGCGTGCGGCGAGCGGCCGAGCATCGCCCACGGCGTCTCGACCGCAAAGCTTGCCCGCGCGGCGCTTGGAAACCGTCCGGCGGCAAAGGCCCGGTAGGCGGCGCCCTCGGCCGCCGCCAGGGCCAGCGCCAACTGGTAAAGGCCGGGGTTGTGGCCGATCACCAGCACCGCCGCCGCGCTCTCGTCAGCCGCGCGCAGCCGGTGCAGCAGCGCCGCCGCGGGCGCCAGGTACAGGGCATCCTCAAACACGATCCGCGGTCGCGGAACGACCCCGGCAAGCGCCAGTTCGGCGGTCTCGCGGGTGCGCCGGGCAGGCGAGCACAGCACCAGATCGAGCCGGCCGAGCGCCTTCGGCAGGGTTGCGCCGAGCCGGCGCGCATCGTCGCGGCCGCGGCGGCTCAGCCGGCGCTCGCGGTCGTCCTGTTCGGTGTCGGGTTCCGCCTTGGCATGCCGCAACAGGTGCAGCCGGTGCATCGCCCTTCCCGCGCGCCGTCCCGATCGTCCTAGAACATCTCCGGCGTGATGACGTTCTGCGGCCGGTTGGTCAGCAAGGCCGCGCGCATCGTCTCGGCCGATTTGCGCCGCGTGTCCTCCCACGAATGCGGCGTCAGCCACGCCGAATGCGGGGTGACGACGAGGCGGCCTTCGAGCCATTTCTCGCGGGCGCGGTAGGCGCGCAGCAGTTCGGGGACCGGTTCGACCGGCGGTTCCTGCGGCAGCACGTCGAGCCCGGCCGCCGCAATATGTCCGTCGCGCAGCAAATCGGCCAGCGCGTCGAGGTCGAGGATTGGCCCGCGCGCGTCGTTGACGACGACCGCGTTCGGCCGCAGCAACGCCAGCTGGTCGCGCCCGACCATGCCGCGGGTTTCCGGGGTCAGTGGCGCGTGGATCGACAGCACGTCGGTCTGCCGCATCAAATCTTCGAGGCTGGCGGCGCGGTTGATGCCGAGCGCCAGCTCGACCCCGTTCGGCAGGTAGGGGTCGTAGAACGCGACCCGGAAATTGAACGCCTTGGCGCGGAGCGCCACCGCCGTGCCGATGCGTCCCAGCCCGACGATGCCGAAAGTCTGCATCCCGAGCCGCTGGATCATCGGGTTCTGGAACGAACGCCACGGCGCCGGCGGGTCCTGGCGCTGCAATTCGTGGTGCAAGAGGATGCCGCGGCGCAGGGTCAGGGCCAGCGCGATCGCGTGGTCTGCGACCTCGGTGGTGCCGTAATCGGGGACGTTGCAGACGAGGATGTTGCGCGCCGCCATCGCCGGCCGGTCGAGCTTGTCGTAGCCGACCCCCATGCGGACGATCGCGCGCAGCCGCGGAAAGCGCTCGAGATCGGCGCCGCTGACGCCGAAGCCGAGGATCATCAGCCCGTCGGCCTCGGCGCAGTCTTTGTCGGCGAGTTCCGACAGGGCGCCGGCGTCGCGCTTGACGAGCCGCACCTCGGCGCCGAACACGCCGGTTTCGAGTTCGTCCGGGGTCTGGCGCGCCTCAGGATAAAGTACCGTTACAGGCATCGGGTTTCCTCTTTGCAACCGGTTCGCCCGCGGGCCGCCGAAAATATATGGCGCGCCGCCGGCGGCCAACGATCTTATCGCCTCCACGGCCTGACCGGCACGCTCGAGACGGCGTTGTACGGCGAGCCGTTCACGATCTTGTCGCTGATCGCGAGGTAGACGAGCGTGTTCCGCTTCTTGTCGAGGATGCGGTAGACGTGGGTGCGCTTGAAGAAGATCGAGGTGCGGGCGGAATAGACCTCGGCTTTTTCCGGCAATGCTGACAGATCGACCGTGATCGGCCCGACCTGACGGCACGACAGCGAAAACCGCGACGGGTCCTCGGCAAGGCCAAGGCTGCCCTTGACCCCGCCGGTGCGCGCCTGGCTGATGTCGCACGCCACCCCCGGCACCTTCGGATCGTCGAACGCGCTGACGCACACCTTGTCATTCGCCCCGACAAACCGGAACGTCGTCGAAACGCAGGCAAGATCGTCGGCATAGGCCGGCACCGCCGCCACGATCAGCGCGGCTGCGACCGCGACCCACACCCGGGTTCCTCCCCCACTCCGCGGA
>DASUKH010000195.1:0-5251 GCA_036278835.1 Allostellaceae bacterium | reverse complement strand
ACCTGGGTCTGGAATTCGTAGAGATATTGCAGCGTCCCCTGCGCCAATTCGGGCTGGTACGGGGTGTACGAGGTCAGGAATTCGCCGCGCTGGATCAGGTGATCGACCGCGGCCGGCACGTGATGGCGGTAGGCGCCGGCGCCCAGAAAGCATGGCGCCGCGCCGGCGCTGAGGTTCTTCGCCGCCATCGCAGCGAGGCGGCGCTCGACCTCGATCTCGCCCATCGCCCGCGGCAGGTCTAGGAGCCCCTCACGCCGCGCCGATGCCGGCACGTCGGCGAACAAGTCTTCTATTGAGGCGGCGCCGATCGCCGCCAGCATGTCCTTGCGGTCGGCGTCGGTCAGCGGCAAATAGCGCATCAGCGCTGCTCCGCGACAAAGGCGTCATAGGCCGCCTCGTCCATCAGCGTGTCCATTTCCTTCGGATCGCCGAGCCGTATCTTGATGAACCAGCCGTCGCCCTGCGCGTCGGCGTTGACCTTGGCCGGATCGCCGAGCAACTCGTCGTTGACCGCGACGACCTCGCCCGATACCGGGGCATAAATCTCGTTCGCCGCCTTTGCCGATTCGACGACCGCCGCCTCACTTCCTTGCGCGAGCCGGCGACCGATTTCCGGCAGCTCGACATAAACCACATCGCCGAGCTGCTCCTGGGCGAAATCGGTGATGCCGACCACCGCGACATCGCCTTCCTGGCGGACCCATTCGTGGTCCTTCGTGAACCGCGTGGCGCTCATTGGTTTCCTCCTGATTGGGGCTTGCGGCCCCCGGCCCCCACCCTTCCCTCCCCCGCTTGCGGGGGAGGGTTGGGGAGGGGGCGGTAGTAATGGGTCGGGACAAACGGCAGCGGCGCGACCCGCGCCGGCCGCGGCACATTGCGCACGACGAGGGCGAGCGGCGTGCCCGCATCGGCATGCGCGGATTCGACATAGCCCATCGCGATCGGGGCGCCGACCGAGGGGCCGAACCCGCCGCTGGTGACGCTGCCGAGCGGGCGTCCCGCCGGATCGGTGACCACGGTGCCCTCGCGCGCGGGCGCACGGCCTTCTGGGCGGATGCCGACGCGCCGACGCGCCGGCCCTTCCGCAAGCTGCCTGCGGATAATCTCGGCGCCGGGAAAGCCGCCCTCGGCGCGGCGGCGGGCGGGGATCGTCCAGGCCAGCGACGCCTCTATCGGGGTCGTCGTCTCGTCGAGGTCGTGGCCATAGAGGCACAGCCCGGCTTCGAGGCGCAGCGTGTCGCGCGCGCCGAGACCGATCGGCATGACTTCCGGCTGGTTCAGGAGGGCCTCGGCGACTGCCATCGCATCCGCCGCCGCGACCGACAGCTCAAACCCATCCTCGCCGGTATAGCCCGAGCGGGTCGCGTGGCAATGCACCCCGGCAATCTCGATCGCGGCGGCGCTCATGAACGGCATCCGCGCCGCCTCGGGGGCGAAGCGCGCCAGTACCGCGGCCGCCTCCGGTCCCTGCAAGGCGAGCAGGGCGCGCTCGAAATCGGGTTCGATCGCGACCGCGCGGTCGAGCCGCGCCCGCAAATGGGCGAGATCGGCCTCTTTGCACGCCGCGTTGACGACCAGCGCCACCCCGTCCGCGGTGCGTGTCGCCATCAGATCGTCGAGAATCCCGCCGCGCTCTTCGAGCAGCAGCGTGTAGCGCATCCGCCCCGGCTGCAGGCCCTGGATATCGCCGGGGACCAGCGCTTCCAAGGCGCGCGCTGCGCCGTCGCCGACAAGGCGGATCTGGCCCATGTGCGAGACATCGAACAGTCCGGCATGGGCGCGGGTGTGGAGATGCTCGGCGATGATGCCGGAGGGGTACTGCACCGGCATGTCGTAGCCAGCGAACGGCACCATGCGGGCGCCGCGGGCGCGGTGCAGTTGAAAGAGCGGGGTGTGCCGCAACGGCGGGGACTCGGAAACCTCAGGCACGGGACGCATCTCCGACCGGGTGGACGCGGATTGCGCCCGGGAGATGCCCCCTCTGTCGTGGCCCTGAGAGATTCACCGCGCGTCCGCCAGGGACGCACGGCTTACTCCTTCGGTGTGCGGCCAGGCATATGTGACCCGGGCCGCCGCTTTCCAGAGTGCCCTTCCCCCCGCAGTCCTTTTGCCTGAGAGTTTCCGGGGCGGTTGCTCCTTCGGCGCCGCACCGCCGCCTTTCCGGGCGACGGGCGACCTCTCCTGCGGGCGTGCATTCGGCGCCCTTATGTAGCATCCTCAAGGTCCGGGGGCCAGCCCGTTGCCAATTTCGCGCCGCCCGGCGGTCCCGCGAGCTGCCTGCGCAAACCATCTGCACCTTGGCAACGCGGACCGGGTCGGGCGCTTTTGTGCCGCAGGCATGCGAATCGGGTCTTAACACAGGCAGAGGCCTAGCCAAGCTTATGCGGGGATTCGTGTCGCGCCGCGGCTGGGCACGCTCGCTGGCCGTTTTATTCGGCCTGATCGCGAGCTATGTGCTGATCGGCCGGCTCGGGCTGCTGCTTGCCGTCCCGCCCGGCTATGCGACCGCAATCTTCCCGCCGGCCGGGATCGCCATCGGCGGTGTGCTGATCCTGGGCCGGGTCGCGCTGCCGGCGACGTTTTTCGGCGAGTTCGCGCTCTACCTGTGGATCAATCTTGCGCGCGGCCATCTCGGCTGGCCGGAGATCGCTGTCGATCTGATGATCGCGGCCGCCGCGACGGTGCAGGCGGCGGTTGGCGGCCGGCTGCTGTGGCGCGCCGTTGGCTACCCCGCGCATCTCGACAATGTGCGCGACGTGCTTCGCTTCTTTATTGTCTGCCCGATTGCCTGCCTGATCAGCGCGACGCTCGCCCTATCCGGCGTCTGGGCGCTCGGCATGATCGCGACCGCCGAGCTGTCGAGCAACTGGTTCGTGTGGTGGATCGGCGACACGCTCGGCGTCATCGTCGTGGTGCCGCTGATGCTGGCCCTGATCGGCGAGCCGCGCGCCTCGTGGCGGGTCCGCGGTCCCTATATCGCCGTACCGATCGTGCTGGTGTTTGCGGTCTTCGTGGCGATCTTCAGCCGGATCAGCAACTGGGAGAGCAACCAGTCGCTGCTCGAATTCCGCGTCCGCTCGCAGCACCTCGCCGATGTGGCGCAAGCCAGCCTCGCCGAGCAGAGCGCTTTTCTGGAACAGCTCGGCAGCGCCTTCGGCGCCCTGCACAGCCCGGTCTCGCGCCAGGATTTTCACGTCCTCGTACAAAAACTGCTGCGGCGCTTTTCGACGATCCAGGCGGTCGAGTGGGCACCGCGCGTCGCCGATGCCGACAGAGCCGCATTTATCGCCGCGCAGCGCGCCCAGATTCCCGGCTTCGACATCACCGGGCACGGCGCGCGCGGCATGCAGCCGATGGCGCACCATGCCTTCTATTATCCGGTTACCTACCTCGAACCGCTCGCCGGCAATACCGAGGCCGTGGGCTACGACCTCGCGTCCAACCCCGACCGGCGGGCGGCCATCGAGCGCGCGATCGCCAGCGGCGAGGTGACCGCGACCGCGCCCATCAGGCTGGTCCAGGAGCACGGCCATCAGACCGGCATCCTGCTGATTGCCGCGGTGCCGAACGGGCCGAACGGGCGGGGGGTGGTGCTCGTGGTACTGCGCATGGGCACCTTCACCGAGGGCCTCCTGGCGCCGCTCCAGTCGATCCTGCGGGTCCGGTTTTTCGATGCGGTGGATCGCCAGCCGCCGCTGTTCGACGATCTGACCCCGGCCGCCGCCAAGCCCGCTCTCGCCGCGGGTTTCCCGTTCGGCGGTCGACACTATGTCGTGCAGACCGCTCCGACCGCCGCCTATCGCGTCCGGCACCGGCGGTGGGAGAGCGGGGCCGTGCTGCTCGCCGGCCTGTTGAGCACCGGCCTCTTGGGGGCGCTGTTGATGCTCGGCAGCGGTCAGGCCCGGCGGGCGCAGCTGCTGATCGACGAACGCACCGAGGATTTGCAGGTCGCCAACCGGCGTCTGCGCGACGAGATGGCCGAGCGCGAGCGCGCCGTCTCGGCGCTCCAGCAGGCCCGCCACATGGAGGCAATCGGCCAGCTGACCGGCGGCGTCGCGCATGATTTCAACAATCTGCTGACGATCATCATCGGCAATCTCGAACTCTTGCACGCCCATATCCACGACGCGGCCGGTCGGCGCCTGATCGAGATGGCGGAGAGTGGCGCCGAGCAGGGGGCACACCTCGTCAGTTCGCTGCTTGCCTTCGCGCGCCGCCAGAACCTGCGGCCGGAAATCGTCGATCTGAACCGGCTGATTGGTGATTTCGACGATCTGATGCGGCGCGCCGCCGGCCAGACCGTCGAATTGCGTCTGGTCCTGGACGCCGATAGGGCGCTTTGCCGCATCGATCCGACGCAATTTCAGGCTGCCCTCCTCAACCTCGTCGTCAATGCGCGCGAGGCGATGCCGCACAGCGGCGTGCTGACGATCGAGACGCAGAATGCCGCCTCCGCCCCCGCCGGGCCGGAGGCCGCCGCGGCGCCGGCCGACGGGCCGTTCGTCCGCATCCTCGTGCGCGACACCGGGATTGGCATGCCGCCGGAGGTCCTCGAGCGCGTCTTCGAGCCCTTCTATACGACACGGGAGGTCGGGCGCGGCAGCGGGCTGGGTCTCAGTCAGGTCTACGGCTTCGTCAGTCAGTCCGGCGGGCACGTGCGGATCAGCTCGACCCCCGGAATCGGCACCGCGGTCTCGCTTTACCTGCCGGTCGCGGTGGCGGATTGCGGCGAGGCCTCGGTCGGAGCGAAGAAGCCCGCCAAGGTCGCCGGTGGCGACGAAACCATTCTGGTCGTCGAGGACGAGGCGGCGGTGCGCGACCTGACAGCCGAGCGCCTGCAAATCTTGGGCTACCGGGTCCGGACCGCCGGCGACGGGCCGGCGGCGCTTGACGAACTGCAAAGCGGTGGGCCGATCGACCTGTTGTTCAGCGATCTGGTGATGCCGAATGGGATCAGCGGTGACGAGCTGGCGCGGCGCGCCCGCGTGCTTTGCCCGGGGATCAAGGTACTGCTTACGTCCGGATATGCCCTGGCGCTGCCGCCCGGAGCCGGGCCGAACGGTTTTCGCCTGTTGCAGAAACCGTATCGCACCGACGATCTGGCACAGGCGGTGCGCGCCGCCCTCGACGTCGGCGAATAGTCCGGCGTTCCGGCGCCGAAACGCCCATCGAGGAATGCGACTTATCAGCCGGCCGCTGCCTGCTTTCCCGCCTCGCGGGCGGCGATGGCGGCTTCGCGCTGGAGGAGCAG
>DASUKH010000194.1:0-3846 GCA_036278835.1 Allostellaceae bacterium | reverse complement strand
GCTTCAGCACCGCCGCGGTGCGCAGATGCCGCGTGCTCTGCGGCTCATCGAGCCGCCAGCGGTGCGCCAGATCGTATTTATGGTTCGCCATGTGGTCGTGGCAGTCGATCAGGCCGGGCAGCAGGGTCATGCCGGCGGCATCGATCACGGTGGCGCCGGCGGGGAAATCGCTCTCGCTGCGGGTCGAGACCGCGGCGATCCGGTTGCCGTCAATGACAACCGTAGCACCCGCCACAGGCGCGGCGCCGCTGCCGTCGACCAGCCGGCCGTTTCTCAGGACGATCATCGCGCCCTCACTGTTGTCTGTTTTCTTATTGCCGGGTCATTGCGAGGAGCGGAGCGACGAAGCAATCCCGATCCTGTAGGCCGAGATTGCTTCGCTGCGCTCGCAATGACAATCGGCTTATTTGCTCCTATGCGGCGTGCAGGAGGTCGAGGTATTCCTCGTACACGGTCATGTTCTTGCCGAACGAGATCGCCGCCGCCTGGGCGCCGCACACGAGGTGCATGCCGCGCCACGCTTCGCGGGTCGCGTGGTACTCCTCGACAATCGCCTGATGATGCTTGAAGGCGTGCATCTCGGTGAAATTGTCGTGGCAGACGATTTCGGCGAGCCGGGCGATCAGCGCCTGCGGATCGTAGCCGCGATCGATATATTGCTGCGCCAGGTTCACCGTGTCCTTGACCTCCGGCACCGCCCGCATGACGCCGAGATTGGTGACCTGCGACCAGTCGGTCGGCGGCTGCGTGTAGATGCTGTGGCGGATCGCATCGAGCAGGTCCGATTGCGACCGCGGCGGCAGGGCGGCAACGGCCTTTTTGTCGGGCTGCGGCCACGGTTCCATGCGGCCGGCGGTCGAGCGCACCTCCGGCCCGGTGTGCCAGGTCAGCAGCAGCAGCAGCTTGGTCTTAAGGCTAAGGCCGTCGACCCGCAGCAGGTAGCGGCGCAGATTGGCGCTGGTGTGCAGATGCACATCCATCGGGTTGCCGGTGAGCGACCGCAGGAAGAGACCGGCCGCGCCGATCGACAAGGCCTCGCCGCCGCCCTCGAGCGACAATCCGCCCGCCAAGGCCTTCGCCATCAGCGGCGGGATCTCGGCATAAGCATCGACCCGGCCGATCGCTTCGCCGAGCGCGCCGATCGCCGCCGACTCGTCGTCGCCGGTGCGCTGCCGCAGGATGCGGGTCAAGAGACCGTGCTCCTCGATCAGTCCCTCGATCGCCGGCATCGGGTTGGGCACCGGGTTCATCGGCAATACCGGGCTGCGGGTGACGTAACGCACCACCGGCCGCATCAGGAACTTGAAGTGCTCGCGGTCGATGACGCCTTCCTCGAAGGTGCGCCACACGGTGCCCGGGAACATGAAGTAGTGGTCGTCATTCCAGTTCTTCCGGATCGCGACGCTCATCAACAGGTCGAACCCCTCGATCGCCGGGAGCTTGTCCCACAGCGACAGGAAGAGATGGTCCGCGTTGTTCCATTCGCCCCGCCCGACCGCGGTCATAAAAGCGGTCTTGGTCGCCTCGACCCCGCCGGCGTCGAGCGGCTCATAATCGAGCAGCTGATAGGGCCCCATCGCCGGGTGGTTGATGTGCCTGTTGGTCAGCGCGACATGCTGCAATACCGGCAGGAATTTCTGCTCGCCGTCGAGCCGCTCGACCAGCTTGGTGATCGGGTAGAGGCCGGCGAGCGGGTGCAGCGGGCCGCCGTGATGGCCGGGCGGCATCTCGGTCGAGCGGGTCACCGCCAATGCCGAGGCGGTCATCATCGTCCGGATCGGCACCCCGCCCCGGAGCTTTTCAAGGGCGCGGTCGACGATCTCTTCCGGCGGCGTGTCCTCGATGAACTGCACCAAGGGTTCGATCGCGGCGGGAAACGCGACTCGCTTCGGCGTCGGCATGGCGGCATTCCTCCTGTGAAATAGTTGAATTCGTCATTGCGAGGAGCGAAGCGACGAAGCAATCCCGAGATTGCTTCGCTTCGCTCGCAATGACCGCGACAGCAATCTCAATGGTTCGCGTGCCAGTAGGTGTTACGCAGCACCCGGCCGGGGAGCGCACCGGTGTGACGGCCTTCGTCCAGCAATACCTGCCCGTTGACGACCGTCATGTGGACGCCCTCGGCGGTCTCCTTGATGCGCCAGCCGCCGGCCGGGAAGTCGTGCACGACCTGCTCGGGGCCGCATTTTACGGTCTCGGGGTCGAAGATGACGATGTCGGCGGCGAGGCCGGGGCGCAGCATGCCGCGGTCGTAGAGGCCAAAGGTCGAGGCCGAGTCGAAGGTGAGGCGCCTCACCGCCTGTTCGAGGGTCATCACCTGCTTGTCGCGCACCCACTCGCCGAGCAGCTTGGTCAGGTAGCCGTAGCCGCCGTGGAACTGCACGTGGGCGCCGCCGTCGCCGAGGCCGATCACCGCGTTGGGGTGGGTCAGGATTTTCGACAGCGCCTCGTCGTCGATGTTGTTTTCCGCCTGCAGAAAGCGGGTTTCCAGCTTTTCCTCGACGACGAGGTCGAGGAAGGCGTCGATGACCCGCTTCCCCTGCGCCTCGGCGATCTGGCCCAATGACTTGAATTGCATCCACTTGTTCTTGTCGAGCGCCGGCTCGTTGACCCAGATGTAGTTCCACCAGGTCTTCGAGATGCCGACCGCGCTGTCCGGTTTGTTGACGACCGCCTCTTCGTGCAATTTGGCCCGGATGTCGGGGTCGGCGTAGAGGCGCAGCTTCTCGTCGTTCGGCATCAAGAGGATCGGGTGCCAGGTCGGCAGGCCGCGGAAGACCTGGCTGTTCTTCATCGTGAAGTCCTGCGTCACCCGGTTCGGGCTGCACATCGGGTAGGCGCGGATGCCGAGCGCCGCCGTCTCCTCGATGCGCGCCATGTGGATTTTCCACTCGTCGGGGCGGCGCATCGTCTGCGACAGCGAGTTATAGACGACGGTGCGGCCGCACGCCTCGGCGAGGCGGCGCATCATGCCGTCCTTCAATTCGACGTATTGCCCGCCGCCGGCCTGGATTGTGCCGGTGCCCAGGTCGCGCAACACGTCGGCGAGCGCGAAAACCTCTTTTTCGTCGGCCCACAAGGCCGGGATCGGCACGCCCTGCGGGTCGAAATGCCCCTTCTCGCGCGACACCGACAGGCCGAGCGCGCCGGCTTCCATGCCCTCGCGCACGACCTTCTGCATCTCTTTAACCTGCGCGTCGGTGGCGCCGGGCTTCTGGCAGTCGTCGCCCATCACGTAATGGCGAACCGCGGTGTGGCCGATCAGGTTGCCGATATTGATGCCGAGATGGTGGTCGAGCCGCTCCATGTATTGCGGGATCGATTCCCAGTCGAACTCGATGGTCTTCAGCACCTCCATCGGGATCGCTTCGACATAGGAGAGGAACTCGGCGAGCCGCTCCTCGGTGCCTTTGCGCACCGGCGCCAATGACAGCGAGCAATTGCCGAAAATGACGGTGGTCGCGCCGTGCTCGGGCGAGAAGGTGCAGAGCGGGTCCCAGGTGACCTGCGCGTCGTAATGGCAATGGTTGTCGATAAAGCCCGGCGCGACGGCGCGCCCGGCGGCATCGACCGTCTTCGTCGCCGTCCCCGACAATTTGCCGATCTCGGCGATCTTGCCGTCCTTGACCCCGACATCGCCGCGGAACGCCGGCATCCCCGAGCCGTCAACCACGAGGCCGTTCTTGATCAGCAGGTCGTATGCCATGCGTTCCTCCTCCGCCCGGATCGCCCGATCGCGTCCGGCGCAATCTGCCCCAGCCCAATCTGCAATGTAGCACGCGAAACCGCGGCGCAGCGCGCTTTCGCCGCATGGGTGAGGCCGCAGCCATGCGCTGAGCGGGCAGC
>DASUKH010000193.1:0-9099 GCA_036278835.1 Allostellaceae bacterium | reverse complement strand
AAGCCCATCGCGCCGCCGGCCAGGACGCCGCGCTGGGTGGCGGGCGAGGTGCCTTTGAGCCGCTGGCGCACCATGTCCGGGGCGCCGGGGAAAAACCCGTCGCGGTGCGGATAATCGGTCGCCCACATGATCTTGTTGGGGCCGATGTAATCGGCGAGCACGTTGAGCGAGCCTTCGACCGGCTCGAACGAAATCCCGCCATTGCGCTGGAACAGTTCGCTGGGCCGGGTCTTCAAACCGGAATCGTTGAATCCCTGGTCGTCGAAATGGCGGTCCATGCGGTCGAGCCACGGCGCGATCCAGCCGCCGCCGGACTCGAGAAAGCCAATCCGGATTTTCGGGTGCTTCTCGCACACCCCGCCCCAGATCACCGCGAGACAGGCCAGCATCATTTCCATCGTGTGGCTGATGATGTGCTGCGCGGCGCGGCCCTCGAAACGGTCGATGCCGACCGTCGGCATACCGGACGAGCCGCCCTCGTGGAACCCGATCGAGATGTCGAGGTCCTCGGCGGCGGCCCAGAACGGCTCGTACATCGGCTCGTTGATCATCTTGTTGTTGTACGGGTTGGGGCGGATGAACGCGCCCCTGAAGCCCAATTCCTTGCGGGCGAAGCGCATCTCCTCGATCGCATGCGGCACCGACTGCATCGGCAGCATCGCCACCCCGAAGAGGCGCTCGGGATAGGGCTTGCAGTAGTCCGCGAGCCAGCGGTTGTAGGCGCGGCACAGTGCGCTCGCGAGGTCGGGGTCGTGCACCGCGCCGGCGAAGAGGCCCATGCTTGGATAGAGAAAGGCGGCGTCGATGCCGTCGGAATCCATGTCGGGGATGCGCTTATGCGGGTCGAAACCGCCGGGCTTGCCCTCATGGTACTTCATCTCGGCGGCCTTGATCGCGCCCTGGCGCGCGCCGACCCCGCCGATCCCGCCCATGCCCTGCTGGCTGCCGAGGAGCTGACCCTCGACGTCGAGCTTTTCCTTGCCGGTCTCCGGATCGACGACCAGCCGCGGCGCCCGGTCGCGGTATTTCGGGTCCATGTATTTGTCCCAGAGGTCGAGCGGCTCCAGGATGTGGCCGTCGGCGTCGATGACGTTGTAGGTGCGGGCCATCGCTGTTCCTCCACGCTCGGGCAAAACGGATGCGGCATGCTAGCGCAGACCCCGCCGGCGTGCGATACGGAATATCGTTCAGTATCCCGAACGCCGTTTTTCCGAGGCGAAAAGCCGCCCGACGGACCGAAGAGGCTCCGCCGCCTCGCCTGTTGAACAAGGGTGAGCCGCGCCCGACCCGAGCGGGAGGAGCCCGCGCCGTCTTTCCGTGTGACCCCGGCCGCCCGTTCGGTCGGGCAACGACCGAGAGCGATGAGCAATCAGACCGATCTTGCCTCTGTCTGGCGCGGGCTGTGGGATGTGCTGCTGAAGGAGCGGCCGCCGGCGAGGGTGGTCGCCCGCCAGCGCTACTACCCCTGGCTCGTCATCGGCACGGTATGTATCGGCGCCTTTATGGGGCAGGCCGACGCCAGCGTCGCGCAGCTGGTCCTGCCGGTGCTCGAACGCCAGTTCGACCAGTCGCTCAGCGCGATCAGCTGGGTGGCGATCGGCTACACCCTGACCCTCGGGGTGTTCCTGCCGATTTTCGGCCGGCTTGCCGATCTGTTCGGCCGCAAGATGCTTTATACGTCAGGGTTCCTCTTGTTCATCCTCGGCTCGGGGCTGTGCGGCGCCGCGACGAGCCTCGACATGCTGGTCGGGTTTCGCGTGTTCCAGGCGATCGGCGCGGCATTACTGCAGGCCAACAGCATCGCCATTGTTGTCACCGCCGCCGGCGAGCGTCACCGCGGCCGGGCGATCGGGTTGCAGGCGGCGGCGCAGGCGGTCGGCCTCAGCGCCGGCCCGGCGATCGGCGGGGCGCTGATCCACGCGCTGAGCTGGCGCTGGATTTTCTGGATCAACGTGCCGTTCGGCCTCGCCGGAGCGGTGCTCGGCTGGTTTGTCCTGCCGAAGACAGGCCTTGTCGATCCCGACCGTCGCTTCGACTGGGCGGGGGTGGCAATGCTCGCGCCAACCCTCGCCGGCCTCGTGCTGATGATCAACGAGGGGCAACAATGGGGGGTCGCCTCGCCCGCTTTCGCGGTGTGCGCGCTCGCCGTCTGCGTCCTCCTGCCGCTATTCATATGGCGCGAGCCGAAGATATCGGCGCCGCTGCTCGATCTGTACCTGTTCCGCCGGCATGCCTTCTGGGCCGGCAACCTCGCCGGCCTCTTGTCCTATGCGATGCTGTTCGGCGTATTCTTTTTGATGCCGTTCGTGTTCGACCGCGCCTATGGCGAGGGGCCGCTCGCCGCCGGCCTCGGGCTGACGGTGATCCCGGTGGCGCTCGGGCTGCTGTCGCCGATCAGCGGTTTTCTCTACGACCGGGCCGGGCCGCGCGCGCTGACCGCCTCCGGAATGGTGCTGAGCCTCATCGCCTTCGCCCTCTTGGAGCTGGTGATGGGCGGCGAGGGCAGCATGCTGCCGACGCTCGGAGCCTTGGCGCTGTTCGGGGTTGGCCAGGGCCTCTTCACCTCGCCGAACAACAGCTCGGTGATGGCGGCGGCGCCGCGCGGCCGGGTCGGGCAGGCCGGCGGCATCCTCAACGTGACCCGATCCTTCGGCACCAGCATCGGGGTCGCCGCCGCCTCGGCGGTGCTGAGCTGGCGGCTCGCGCAGGCGACCGGCGGTCCGCAAGGCACCTTGCACGCCTCACCCGCTGTGATGCTGGAAGCCGCCCACTATGTGCTGGCGCTGTTCGCACTGTTCGCGCTCGTCGCGGCCGCGCTGTGCTGGGTGCGCCCGGAGATCAACCCGGAGCACTCGCCGGCGGACGGCGCGGAGTGAGGCGGGAGCGCTTACCGCAGCCGCCGCAGCCCGAGATCGGCGAGACAGGCATCGAGCGGCCGGCCGTGCAGACGCCGGATCGCCCCATCCTCGCAGGTGGCGACCACCGCGATGAATTCCGTGCGGGTCGGCGCCCGGCCCGAGACAAACCGCCACTGCGCGGGATCGCCGATCCCGATGACATCCATCTGTCCGATCTCGGACGGCACAAGGGCGAGGAACGCAATCGCGAGGAACGCAATCGCCAGAACAAAGACCACCCTCGGCATGCGGCTGCGGCTCTCCGGCACGGGCAACAGGATAACGCCGGGAACTCCCTGTCGTCACCCGGCCGCGGCGCCGCGCGCGGCCGGCGCCGCAATGCGGCATCGACAACGCAAGCCTGCCTTGCGCGCATTTCCCTGCCCTCGCGCAGCGGGTTAGAGTGCCGCTTTCGGATTCGCCGAGAGGCTGCCGCAGCATGTCGAAACGGCCGATCGTGGGACGCGATGCGCGGGTCAACGCGCTGATCGGCTGCGGCCATTTCCTGTCGCATTACTACCAGCTCTGCCTGCCGCCCTTGTTCATCCCGTGGCAGCACGCGTTCGGCGCCTCCTATGCCGAACTTGGCGTGGCGATGGCGCTGATGTCGGGGACCACGGCCCTGGCGCAGGCACCGGTCGGTTTTCTCGTCGATCAATACGGGGCACGGCGCTTCCTGGTCGGCGGCACCTCGCTGATGACCCTGTCGATCGCCTCGATGGGGCTGGCCACCGCGTTCTGGCAGATCGCGCTTTTGGCGATGCTGTCAGGCCTCGGCAATTCGGTGATCCACCCGGCCGATTACGCGATCCTTACCGGCTCGGTCGACCGGGCCCGGATCGGCCGGTCGTTCGCGCTGCACACGTTTGTCGGCAATGTCGGGTTCGCCGCGGCGCCACCCATCACGGCCGCGCTGGCGATCGGGATCGGCTGGCGCAACACCCTGCTGCTGATCGGCGCGCTCGGCATCCCTGTCGTGCTGTCGATCCTGTGGCAGAGCCGCATCCTGGTCGAGCACAAGCGCGAGGCGCACGCCGTAAAACCCGGCATCCGCGCCGATATCCGGATGCTGTTCTCGCGCTCGATCCTGTTGTTCTTCGGGTTTTTTATGGTGTCGTCGATGGCCGGGGCGGGCATTCAGTCCTGGCTGATCACGGTATTGCATCGCACGCACGGGTTGTCGCTCGCCGCCGCCTCGTCGGCATTGACCGGCTATATGCTGGGGGCGATGTGCGGCATTCTGTTCGGCGGCTGGGTCGCCGACCGCACCGACCGCCATCTCGGCTTTGTCATCGTGCTGACGGTGCTCGGCGCCGTCGCGATGCTGGGTGTCGATCTCTTTGCGATGGCGGAGGTCGCGACGATCGCGATGCTGTTCGTCTGCGGCCTGATGATCGGCGCGAGCCGCACGCCGCGCGACGTAATGGTCAAGGATGCCGCGCCGCCCGGCCAAATCGGCAAGGTGTTCGGCTTTGTCAGCGCCGGGCTGTCATTGGGCGGTGCGATCATGCCGGTGCCCTACGGCATGCTGATCGATCGGGGATACCCCGATCTGGTGCTGGCGCTGGTCGCCGGGCTGTGGCTGTTCAGCCTGCTGTTTGCCGGCAGCGCCCGCACCGGAGCGGCACGCGAAGCGGCGCCGGTGCCAGTGCCTGCCGAGTAATTCTCCCCGCGCCGGCATCGTTCATATATTTCATCCGGGATGCCTGACGATTTCGCCGCCCGGCCGGAGGACTCGCCGCGCGCAGGAGCGACGGGGCCGGCCGATCGTTACCGCGAGGAGGCCGCGGCGGGCCGCATACGGCCCGATCCGGCGCAGGAGCGCGCCGCCGCCCGGTTGCAGCGCCTGTACGACGCCCTGCGGACCTATCGTCCGGAGCCGCGGCGCGGAGGTCTTCTGCGGCGGCTCGGGTTCGGCGCGGCGTCGCCGACGGCGCCGCGCGGTCTCTATCTGTGGGGGCCGGTCGGCCGCGGCAAATCGATGTTGATGGATTTGTTTTTCGCGGCGGCGCCGGTCGAGGCGAAGCGGCGGGTGCATTTCCATGCCTTCATGCTCGAAGTGCACGACCGCATCGAGCGCCAGCGCCGCGCCCATGCCGCAAGGCCGATCGCCAAGGTCGCCGCCGACCTCGCGGCCGAGGCGATGCTCCTGTGCTTCGACGAGTTCCAGGTCAACGACATCGCCGACGCGATGATCCTCGAACGGCTGTTCCGGGCCTTGTTCGCGGCCGGGACGGTGGTGGTGGCGACCTCCAACCGCCCGCCCGCCCGGCTCTACGAGAACGGATTGCAGCGCGAGCGCTTTCTGCCGTTCATCGCGCTCCTGCAACAGCGGCTCGGCATCATCGAACTCGACAGCGGGCGCGACTACCGGCTGGCGCGGATTATCGGCGAGCGGGTCTATCACTGGCCGCTCGGCAGGGCGGCGGATGCCGCGCTCGCCGCCAACTTCGCCGCGCTCGCCGGCAGCGAGCAGGAACGCAGCGAGACGCTGCTCGTCAAGCGCCGGCCGGTCGCGGTGCCGCGTGCCGCCGGCGACGTCGCGTGGTTCCGGTTCGACGAATTATGCGGCCGGCCGCTCGCCGCCGCCGACTATCTGGCGATCGCCGAACGCTACCCGGCGGTGATCCTCGAAGGCATCCCGCGGCTCGGCCCGCGCCAGCGCAACGAGGCGCAGCGCTTTCATATCCTGATCGATGAACTCTACGAGGCGCGCACGCTGTTCATCGCCTCGGCCGAGGTGCCGCCGGAAGAGATTTATGTCGCGGGCGACGGCGCCTTCGAGTTCCGCCGCACCGTCTCGCGCCTGCACGAGATGCAGAGCGAAGATTACATCGCCAGTCGCGCGGGCGAGACGGTCCGAGACCCGAAAAGAACCTCAGACGGGCAGGAATCGGTCGCGTGAAGCGAGTTCCTCCCCCGCAGTCTGCGGGGGAGGAACGGCCGGCCCGGATCGGAAGTCGCCGGCAAGATTTGACACGGTTGGGGCAATAGCCGCCGTCCGATCGCGTCAGCTATTCGTTCGAGGGGTAATAGCCGGGCGAGGGGTAATAGCCGGGCGACCCTGCCGAAGGGTCGTAGGCCGGCGCGGCGACCGCATCGGCGGGTTCGGCCGTTACCCCGTCCGGCACCGGCATTGCGGTATCGGGCGCGGGGGTTTCGGCGATCGCCGGTGCGCCCCGAACCCCGACCGGCACCGGCATGCCGGTGCGCTGCTCCGCCGCCTGCGCGACGGCGTCCCAATCGATCGCGGCGGCGTCATCGCCGGCCGCCTCTCGCACCACCTTGTCCGCGCCTTCGAAGGGGTCCGGGGTCACCCGCTGCTCGGTATCGAGCTGATAAACCTGCGATTTCGTCGGATAGACGGCGAGATAAAGCGTGTCGCCATACCAGCCGGCGGTCGCCGGCTGATTGACGACGCGGACCTGCGTGCCGACCGAGACGAGGCCGAATAGCTGCTGGATATCCTCGGGGTAGAGCCGGATGCAGCCGTGACTGACATTGCGGCCGACCCCGTCGGGCTTGTTGGTGCCGTGGATCAGATAGCTCGGCCAGCCGAGCCGCAGCGCATAATCGCCGAGCGGGTTGTCGGGACCGGCCGGGACGACCGCCGGCAGATCGGGCTCCTCGGCCCGGATCGACGCGGTCGGAATCCACGTCGGGTGCGGCTCCTTCCGCACGATACGGGTGACCCCCCGCGGGGTCTTCCGACCGATCACCCCGAGGCCGAGCGGGTAGGTTACGACCTGCCCGCCATCCGGCGGATAATAGAACAGGCGCCACTGCCCGAGATTGACGACGATCCCGCGCTGCGGCGCCGCCGGCAGCACAAAGGCAGCCGGAGCGGTTACGGTGCGGCCGACGCCAGGCTGCCATGGCGGGACGCCCGGGTTGGCCGCGACCAGCTCGGGGTAGCCGACATCGAACCGCCGGGCGAGGTCGGCAAACAAATCGCCGTCCCTTGTCACATAGCGCTCAAACCCGCCGACCACCTGCTGCCCTGGCGACAGGGAAAACTCGGCGGCAACGGCTGGCGCAGCCGTAGCAAGCGCCAGGGCGACACCCGCCGCGGTCCCCGCGACGGACCGACAGGACAATGCGAAACTCATGCAGCGACGCCTTCCGCTCGGCACCATGCCCAAACGACACTCCAGTGACAAACGCCGCCGCTGCGGAAACACGCCGCGCCCTCTATGAAAAGTTTGGCGCGGCGTGCCGTCCTGGCTACTTGCGCAGGCCGCGCTCGTAGGTCCGGGTCGATGCAGACATCGCCTGCTGCGCCAGGCTCAGCGCCTGATCGGCGGTCGCCTGGGCATGCGCCGCGGCGGCGCAAGCATCGCACGCGGCCGCCGGCGGGGGCGGCGGCGGCGGCGGCTGGCACGCCGCGAGCAGCAGCACCGGCGAGCACAACAGCAACCCGCGCGCGACAGTCATTACATGGTTCCGGGTGAACTTGGTCATATCGCCTCTTCCTCCGCAAAGCCAAACCTTCGGATCGCCGTCCGGTTGCGCGTCGAGCGCAGGGGATCGACCTTACACCACCTTACGGCGAATTCGATGATGCAACGATCCCGCTTCGCGATCAACCTATCCGACTCGTGAAAGTTCCCCGTTGACGCGCAAAAAGCGGAGAAAAGAGCGCGATGGTGGCGCGGCGGCGGTCGCGACGGCGTTTGAGCCTCGCATTCCCGGCGCACCGGGGTACGTGGCGGAACCCGCGGTGGCTCGACCCGTCCCCTCTCCCTTGCAGTGAGGTGTTTCCCTCCCCCGCCGGCGGGGGAAGGTCAGGGTGGGGGCTGACCGGCGGCAGAGGTCGGCTATGAGCCGCCGCCAGCCGCCGCCCGCGGCGCGGCGGCCACGGGTTCGAGGCTGGCGAGGCTGCGGCCGCGGGTCTCCGGCAGCAGCAGCAGCATGATGATCATCAGCCCGAGGGCAGCCCCGGCGAACACCGCGATCGCGCCGGCCAGCGTCAGGGCGCCGCTCAGATAGCCGATAATCGCCGGGAACAAGGCGCCGATGCCGCGACCGGCGTTGTAGCAGAAGCCCTGTGCCGTGCCGCGCAGCTCGGTCGGAAACAATTCAGTCATGAATGGTCCCATCGGCGGGAACATCGCGAGGCGGATCAGGTTGAGCGGGAAGCCGAGCAGCAAGAGCGCGAAATTGCTGAGCGGCGCGGTCATGAAGATGACGACCATCGCCATGGAACCGATCGCCGACACCAGAAACGTCCATTTGCGGCCGATCAGGTCGCTCAAATAGGAGCCGAGAATGAACCCGCAGAACGCGCCGAAAATCTGCACCATCAGAAATTCGCCGGTATGCGGCGCCGACAAATGGCGAACCTGCCGCAGAAAGGTCGGCATCCAGATGTCGAGCGCATAGCCGCCGCCCTGGGCGCCGGCGACCATCAGCGACACCTTGACCGTGGTCCACAGGTACGGCCGGCGGAAGGCCGAGAACAGATGGCTGAGGCCGATTTCCGAGCGCTTCGCGCTATTGGCATGGAAGACGTCCGCCTCGTCCACATGGCGGCGAATGAAGAAGACCAGCACGGCCGGCAGGATGCCGATCCAGAACAGGATGCGCCAGGCGATCACCTCCGGCAGAAAGGCGAACAGGATCGTGTAGACCAGCGCGCCGGCGCCCCATCCGACCGCCCATCCGGTCTGCACGAAGCCGACCGCGCGGCCGCGATACTTGTCGCGCACGACTTCGCCGATCAGCACCGCGCCGGCCGCCCATTCGCCGCCAAAGCCCAGCCCGTGCAGGGCGCGCAGGATAAACAGCTGCTCGAAATTCTGGGCGAAGCCGCAGAGGAAAGTGAAGACCGCATACCACAGAATCGTGATCTGCAGCATCCGCACCCGGCCGAAGCGATCGGACAGGCTGCCGGCGAACCAGCCGCCGAACGAGGAGATCAGCAAGGTCACGGTGCCGATCAGCCCGGCTTCGCCGCGCGACAGCCCCCATACCGCGATCACCGTCGGGATGACGAAGCTGTACATCTGGACATCGAAGGCGTCGAGCGACCAGCCGCCGAAGCAGGCCCCCATCGTCTGACGCTCTTTGCTGTTCAGCTCGCGCAACCACGTGAGCATGGCGCAGTCCCCCCATCGTTTGTGTTGGCGCCGCCAGTGCCGCGCCTTGTCGCGATTGTTGCGGGTTTTCCGCGGCAAAGCCATGCCGCGCAGACATGGCAGCC
>DASUKH010000192.1:0-35611 GCA_036278835.1 Allostellaceae bacterium | reverse complement strand
TGATCCAGCCCGAACCTACTCCGCGGCGACGCGCCTCGCCCCGCGGCGATCACCGGCTTTTTCTCGAGACCGGCCATATAGGCGGTCTTCGAGGTCGGTATCATCCACCGCTCGGCGATCTCGCTGACCTTCGTCCGGTTCATCGCTTTAGCACCGATGCCGTCAGCGTGCGCGTGCTGCGGCGACCGCCTCGATCTCGATCAGCCACGCCGGATCGACCAGGGCTTTGACGATGATCGTTGCCGAGCCGGGGCGGGCGTCGCCGAAGTGTTTTGCCCTTGCGGCGCCGGAAGCTGCCACATCCTCCGGGCGAACGAGATAGGTCGTGATCTTGACGAGATCAGCGATCGTCATCCCGGCATCGGCGAGGATTGCCTTGATGTTCCGCCAACACCCATCCGCCTGCGCCTCGATCCCTTCGGGCACCGTTCCATTCGGCAGCACGCCGACTTCGCCGGAAATATAGAGGAGCCGGGAACCCTCGGGCACCTCGACGGCATGGCTGTAGGTCCCGAATGGCGCGGCGACCGAAGTCGGGTTATGTCGGATATTCACGTTGGCGACCCTTTGATTGCGGAGATCCCGGGCGAAATTAAGCTCCCCGATCGGGTGCCGGGGTCAAGGGCATCCTCTGCGACCCTGTCCCGGCCTCCATACCGCGGCGGCATAGAGGGTATCGGTAAAATCGGGCGCGACATCGGCGCTCAGGCGGCGGCGGTGCAGGTCGAGATCGGCCAGCAGCAGATCGCGGCTGATCCGGGAGACGATCGCGGCGACACCGCGGCGCATGCTCGGCACGTCGCCTTCGGGCCAGCCGAAGCTGACGAAACCGGCCGGGTTGTGGACGTGGATGTCGCGCAGACAGGGGGCCTTTCCCTGGGTCTTTTCGAGATATTCGTGGCCGGCGCCGAGATAGGGATGGGCGGCCAGGTAGGGGTCGTCTTCGCCCGGCGGCGGCGTGTACCGGTCGTGCCACAGCAGGATTTCCTGCGCGAAGCCGGCGAGTTCCGGGCGGGCCTGCGGATCGACAAAATACCCGGTGCCGGCGATCGCGAAGTCGAACCGGAACTCCTCACCCGCTTCCCGTGCGACGATCCGGTTCTGTTCGGCGTGCGCCTCTTCCCACGCTGCGCCGAGGTGCAGGTGAAAATTGGGGAAGTGCAGCACGCGCGCGATCGCGTCCACGGGAGCGGTCGAGCCGGCGCGGCGGAAGCGGACCGCCTGATGCCAGCGCACATCGTCGGGCAGGTCGCCGTAATTGTCGTAGATGCCGGGATAGCCGCGGACCCGCGCGATCGGGATCGCGGCCAGGCTCCGCCGCCGCGCAAAGAGACGCACCGATGCCGCTCCCGCTTCCAGCGTGACCCCGGCCGCGTCGAAGGCCGAAGCCGCGCCCCCGATCACCGCCACATTCTTCCCGCGCAGGGCAGCGAAATCGATCCGGTCGGCGGTGTGCGCGTAGAGGGGCCGCGGCAATCCCCCGCTCAGCACGGGCGGAATATACGGCCCGCCATTACCGGCAACGCCGTTGGCGAGGATCAGCTTGCGGGCGGTCTCGACCGCCGCCGCGCCCTCCCGTTCGAGGTGCAGACGGAAATGCCCGGCCGCCGGCTCGATATGCACGAGGCGCGTGCGATACCGCACCGGGATGTCGAGAACCCGCCGGTACCAGGAAAGATATTGCGCCCAGGCCTCGCGCGGGATGCGCTCCAGCCTGTCATACGCCGCGCGGCCCTTGCGGGCCTCGTACCAGGCCTGAAAGCTCAGGGCCGGAATTCCAAGCTCGGGACCGGGCAATGTCTTCGGGGTCCGCAGCACGTTCATGCGCGCTGCGTTCAGCCATACGCCGGCCCGCGCTTCATCCTCGGCCCCATCGATGACCGAGATCTTGCCGATCCCGGCACGGCGCAGCGCGAACGCGAAGGCGCAGCCGGACTGGCCACCGCCGACAATGACGACGTTGTGGTCGATGCCGGGGCGGTCAGGCACCCAGTTCTGCGGATCGGGGCCGATCAGCCGCAGCCCCTCGCGCGCGCCTATATCCGGATCGCGGGGTTCGGTCATCCACTGCTCCCGAGGATCGTGACGAGCCGCGCAACCTTATGACGCATTCCATCGGGATGCGCCGCCGGCATGCTGTCCGCAATCCCTGCCGACAAGAAGGACCCCCCTGGTCGTCGATGATCTCGTCCGACCAGAACTCAAGCAGCACTTGGCGGGCGGCGCGGTAGCGGTCGCTGAAGCCGTCGAGAAGCACAAGCGGCGGTGGCGGCTCAGGCGCAATCGGGCGCGGTTCTGTCCGGGTGAGCGCGTCCGAGACCGGCGCAAGGCCCGCTTGGCGTTCGGAAATTCTTGTAACGGTAACAGGTAATCCGGGATTGGATCGTCGGGCGCAGCGGGGAGCGGCGCATTCGTACCGAAAGCAGTCGGGCAGCCGAGGAATGCCCACTGATGGCATTTTGAATTACGGGTGAAGCGTCGCCCGCCAGACGCGCTCAAACGGCATGTTGCGGTCGGTCTCGGCAAGTCGCACAGCCTCCACATCAGGCGCTTCGTAGACACAGAGCATTCGCAGACCGTGGCGCGCGACATAGCTGCACAGACAGCGCACACGATGGGCTTCCAGGCTCGAGTCGCCAGGTTCGGGGATCGCCTCGATGTCGGCGATGCTGGTCGGGGCATCGAATTGGCGTTGCACAACGATGGTTTCGAACCCAGCGCTGGCGCTACACGCAGTCCCGTTAGTATCCGGAATGCGGAAGACGGCCCTCCAGGCTAAACCCTCCGGCACGGCGTGCATTTGGTGGCATGCGCTCTTATGCTCTCGGCCGACGGTCGTTTGGAGGAGCAAAGCGATGAAGCCTGAAGCGGTCGGCATGTCGACGGCCCGGCTGGCGCGCTTGGACGAGGTGATGCAGCGCCGGTACGTCGATGCCGGTTACCTGCCCGGCCTGCTGACCTATGTCTGGCGCAGGGGCCAGTTCGTCCATACCGGCAAGTGCGGCCACATGGACATAGAGCGCAATAAGCCGATGCGCGAGGACGCGATCTTCCGAATCTACTCGATGTCGAAGCCGATCACCGCCGTCGCGCTGATGATGCTGGTCGAAGAAGGGCTGATCGGCCTCGACGATGCGATCCACACCCACATTCCGAGCTGGCAGGACCTCGGCGTATACGCCAGCGGTGTGCCCTCGCTGTTGGCCGACGCGCCGACGAGCTTCATGACGATGCCGGTGCAGCGGCCGATGAAGGTCATCGATCTCGCGACCCACACCTCTGGCCTGACCTATGGCTTCATGATGCGCACCGCGGTCGACGCGGCCTATCGCCGGGCCAAGGTGGCTGACCGCCAGACCGCGGGTGGGCTGCAGGGCATGATCGACCAGCTAGCAGGCATCCCGCTTGAGTTCTCACCGGGCACCGCCTGGAACTACTCGGTATCAATCGACGTGCTCGGCTACCTCGTCGAGAAGCTGTCCGGCCTCCGGTTTGGTGAGTTCCTGCGCAGTCGGCTGTTCGAGCCGCTGGGCATGAATGACACCGCGTTTTACGTGCCGTCGGAAAAGGTCGAACGGTTCACCTGCTGCTATCAGCCGGAGACCGCCGACCGCGGCCTCAAATTGCAGGACGATGCCCGCGAGAGTACGTATGCCAAGCCGCCTCTGCTCGAATCGGGCGGCGGCGGCCTGGTGTCGACCGCGCACGATTACCTGCGCTTTTGCCGCATGATGCTGAACGGCGGCACGCTTGATGGCATGCAGATCCTCAGCCCCAAAACGGTCGCGCTGTTCAGCCTCAACTACCTGCCGGGCGATCGCGAGATCGCCGACATGGCATTTCCGGGGATGTTCAGCGAGTCCGGCTACTCGGGGGTCGGCTTTTCGCTGGGCTGCGGCGTCAACGTCGACGTGGCCAAGACCCGGCTGCCCGGCTCGCTCGGCGAATATTTCTGGGGCGGCGCCGCGGCGACTGCCTTCTGGATCGACCCCAAGGAAGACTTAGCGGTGGTGTTCATGACCCAGGTCATGGGCAGCCCGGCGCGTCTGACGCTGCGCCGCGATCTGCGCACGCTGGTGTACGCGGCAATGACCGAGTCTTTCGCTTGAGGCCGAACGAGCGGAGCGGGTTGACGAATATAGGAGTTCGCTGAAGCATGGAATTTGGAGTCGGCATAGTAAGGACAACGACGATATCGGGCTATCGCTGCAATTCTCGGCATCAACGCTTTGCACGCCGAGACGTACAAGCAGCGAGTCTGGTGCGCGGGATCGTATTCACAGCCGTTTGACTAATTAGCTGGCGCCGGACCAGCGGCAAAGAATCAGCGGCAATCCAGTACTCGATTCTTGTACAAAAGAATCTGGTCCTACAAGCGAATCAGCGCGCCAAGCATTCTTCATTCGAGCTTTCCTATTCGCTTGGTTCAGTATCACGGCGAGGTCCTGGGAAATGAGGTGCCGGACTCCCTCCGCAAACCGCCGTCCTAACCGATCCTTAAACAGAGGCCGTTCCCCGTCACGTGTCAATGCCCGGCCTGGACGATGATGTGCCCGGGCGACGGGCCGCGGCCTCGCATTAGCGGATTTGGACCGTGCGACTCCGCTGGCGCCCGGCACTGGAGCACCCAGAATGTTCGCCGCTTCTGCGTTCTGAGTACGGGATGTTTAAGTTTAACTGGCGCTAGACCAGTACAGCTGGCCGATAATTGGAATTGTTCACGTATTCTGCCGCCAGTTCTCTGTCCACAGGAAATTGGCACCAAGCTGATCGAGGCTCGGGCATCCGATTTGGCCCATCACCAAGTCGATTTCGGTACGGAAAATGTCGACGGCCTTGTTCACCCCGGCTAAACCGCCCGCCGCGGCGCCGTACAGCGTCGGGCGACCCATGACGACAAAATCGGCGCCGAGACAGAGCGCGATAAGAATGTCAGCGCCGCGCCGCACGCCACCGTCGAGCACGATGGCGGCTCGGTCACCAACTGCTTCCTTGATCGCCGGGAGCACATCCAACGACGCGGGCGCTTGGTCGAGTTGCCGGCCGCCGTGGTTTGATACCTGAATCCCGTCGCAGCCGACCTCAACCGCACGGAGCGCGTCGGCCGGGTTCATGATACCTTTGATCATTAGAGCGCGCGGAAACAGCTTGCGGTAGGTTTCAAGGTCACGCCAAGTCTGAGCATTGAAGGGCCGCACCGACGAGGCGAATTTATAAACGTCCTCGGCATTCGAGCCGGGCGGCGCATAGGGCTGCCAGTTGCCGAGCATCGGTGTGCCGCCACCGCGCGTCAGGTACTCGACGATCCAGCCAGGATGGGTCATGGCCTCGATCAGGATCGCGGGTTTAAGGCTCAGCGCCTGGAACAGTCCACCCCGAATACTGGCGAAGCCGTTGCGTATATTGCGCTCGCGCTTGCCGCCCACCGGCGTATCGACGGTCAGCACCAGCGCGCCGAGCCCGGCATCGGCTACGCGCCGGATCATGTCGGCGTTGATCTCGGGTCTGCGCGCGGCATAAAGCTGATACCAGTGGTTCTTGGGTGCGATCTTGGCGCAGGCCTCGATTGTCTCGCTGCTGCCACCTGACATTATGTATGGGATGTTCGCGTCGCGCGCCGCCTCAGCGAGCATCAAATCAGCATGGTTGCGGAACAAGCTGGTCCCGCCGGTTGGCGAAATTCCGAATGGGCTTGAAAATTTCTGGCCGAAAATCGTCCGCGACTGGTCGCGTACCGACACATCAACGAGATAGCGCGGCAACAGCCGATGCTTTTTAAACGCGGAGGTATTTCGTTCGAGCCCGCGCTCATCCTCGATCCCACCCTCGATGTAGTCGAAGGCGATCTTCGGCAGGCGTCGCTTGGCCATCCGGTGCAGGTCTTCGATATTGACTGCTTGATCGATCCTCATGGCATTTCCCCGCGAACTGATGGGTTCCGGCCCGATGCTTGGCAGAGGATCGCGCGATTTCCCCGCCTGATACAACTCTGATTGCGGTGCTGACGCTGGCCGCCGCCCTCGCCGCCATCATCGCGTTCCGGTGCTGATTAAAACACGCTATATGAGCCAATGATTAAATGCTGGAAAACTTGAGTTTCGGTCGGCTGTACCACGGGTTCCCATGCGTCCAGAGTAGGGCCGACACCAAAGCCAACCTGCTGAGAGCCTGACTCAAAAGCCCCCAGAAGCCCCCGTCGCCGACACAGCAGCCACGGACCGCTTTCGAATCTGACACCGGACGTTGGGCCTTGGCTTCGGGAACTGCTGAATGCCCCAGAGCCGTCATTCCGACCTGTGCTGAACTTTGGCTGAGCTGGGTGGAAAGCAGACGCTTGGGCTCGGCACCCTGGCTGGAAAAGATGGCGACCCGCACGGGAAGATGAGCGCACACTAACCTATGGGCCGACCGGCAAGAGGCCGCTCGTAATCGTCAGCCGGTAGTCGCGGGAGGGCACGAACCATGGGCGGAAACCAAGCATGGAAGAAGGATGCGATCGAGACCGGCGGGGCGGTCGCGTCGAAGGCCGCCGCAGACCCACCGGTCGAGCTAATGCGGCTGATCAACGCGTTTCAGGTTTCTCAGGCGCTGCACGTCGCCGCAGAGCTCGGCGTCGCGGACCACTTGAAGGACGGCCCGCAGCCGAGCGACGCATTGGCCCAGGCCTGCGGCGCGCATCCCGGCTCGCTGTATCGGCTGCTGCGCGCCCTCGCTGCAGTCGGCGTCTTTCAAGAAGCCGAGGACCGGCGCTTTTCGCTCACTCCGCTCGGCGCGTGCCTAACAGGCGATGCACCGGGCTCGCGGCGTGATTACGCCCGCTGGATCGGAACCCCTGGCTTGTGGCGGTCATGGGGCAACCTGCTGCACAGCATCCGCACCGGGGAAGGCGCGGCCCTGTTTACCTTCAGGGTGGATGCCTGGACCTACCGCGCCGAGCACTCCGATGAGCGGGCCGTGTTCGACGCCGCCATGACGGGCCTCTCGCTCACCGAGGCCGGGGCGATTTTGAAGGCCTGCGACTTCGGCCGGTTCGGCTGTATTGTGGATATCGGCGGCGGCGAAGGCCACCTGCTCAAGGCGATCCTGCTCGCGTGTCGTAGGGCGCGCGGCGTTCTGTTCGACCAGCCGCAAGTGACCGGATCGGCGGAACAGGTCTTCGCCGCGGCCGGGTTGTTGGACCGCTGCCAAGCCGTCAGCGGCGACTTCTTCCAGGTCATCCCAGGTGGCGGGGACGCCTACGTCATGAAGTCCGTCCTGCATGACTGGGACGACGGGGCGGCTGCTATGATCCTGGCCAACTGCCGCAACGCCATGCCGCCTGCGGCGATGCTGCTGGTCAACTAACGGGTCGTCGGGCCACCCAATTCGGACTCTAGCGGCAAGTTCTTCGACCTGAACCATGCTCGTGCAGTACGGAGCCCTGGAGCGGACTCATCAGGAGTTTGAGGCTTTGCTCAGGCGCGGCGGTTTCGACCTAACGTCCCGACAAGCTCCGCCCTAAGCATCCTCATCGCGCGGCCGCAGACAGCGGAGTGAGGTAGCTATCCTACCTGGGCTTTGGGGGTCCGCAACGGGTCGGATAGCCGAGCTGCTTACGGCGCGACCCTGCCATTGGTCCGGGCGTCGGCGAAGGACGGCTGTCCATGCTTTGCAGACCGTCATTATCCACGGGCTACGCTCTGGCAAGCCGCCTGAGGGCCAGTTGGATGGAGGCGAGCGTGACGAAGGTGGCCAGGGTTTCGGCGAGGTTCTCGAAGTCCTTGGCGAGACGACGGTTGCGGCCGACCAGGAGAAGGTGCGCTCGACCACCCAGCCGCGCGGCAGGACGACAAAGCCTTTCATGTCGTCGCTCCGCTTGACGATCTCCATGCGCAGCAGCGGCACCGTTGCCACCGCAGCGTCAACCTGCCAGGCGTTGTAGCCGCCATCGGCCCAGACCAATTCGAGCCAAGGGAAGCGCCGGCGTATCTTGTCGAGCACCAGCCCGGCGCCGTCGCGATCCTGGATCGCGGCTGAGTGGACTACGACCCGCAGCGGCAGTCCCTCCGTATCGATCAGGGCATGAATCTTGCGGCCCTTCACCTTCTTGCCGGCGTCGTAACCCAGCTGGTCGTCTTTACCGCCCCCTTTTCCGCCGATCTCACCGATTGGCTGTCGAGAACGGCGGCCGACGGGCTGGCCTCTCGGCCCATCCGCTCACGCAGCGCCACATGCAGTTCGGCCCAGATCGCCTCCCAGGTCCCCTCGCGCTGGAACTTGCGGAAGATATTGTAGACCGTCGAGCGTGGCGGAAAGCTGTCGTGCGGCCAGGTAGCGCCACGGACAGCCGGTGCGCAGCAGGTAAAGAATGGCGTTCATCGCCGCCCGCATGTCCGTCTTGCGCGGTCGCCCGCCGGGTGTCGCTCCAGGGATCAGCGGCTCCAGCCGCGCCCACTCCGCATCCCGCAGATCGCTCGGATAGCCGTCCCCCTCCCGCCGATAGGTCCGGCGGTGCTCCTCCGCCCACATGGCCGTTCGCCATCACAATGAATCCCGTAACCGTGAATCACGCAATCCACCGCGACGCAACACCCTTTTGGATCAGGTTCTGACTGCGTCGCGTAGATACCGGCAGAGCGCGATCGGTAACGAGGCGACGACGCGTGCGAGTGGCGGTCCTTCTGTTGTCTACGCGATAGCCAGCGCCCTAGTCTGGCATCAGCCGTGCTCTTCACTCGCGATCCTCGCGGAGCCTTTGGGGAAGCTTGACTGGCTCCGATACCGTCTGACCGCGGCGATTTCCGGGCCGAGGTTCACAGTCAACGGCGGCATGCCGACCACGTCGTACCTTCGTGTAGCTGCTGCGAAGTGAATAAACTGATCGTGTCGTTCGACGCAGTAGTTTCGTGCTATGCTGTAGACACAGCCAGGGCTGGGGATTAGGCTGGAACAATATCCTGCGTAGGGCCGGCAATTACGGCATAGAGCCTGCGATGATCGCTCCGCGAGGCTGCGAAACCACCAAGAGCACCCGATGATTTCTCCGAGTCTGCCGTTGTGACCGAAGCCCCCGACCTGCCCGGCGAGTTCGAACGGATCCTGGCTCCCATGGCCCTAGAGCAGTTTTTCCGCGAGCACTGGAATCGCAGGCCGCTACACGTGCACGGGCCGGCGCATCGCTTTATCGACCTTCTAAACCGCGACGCATTTATCGACCTGCTGCCGCACTGCGGGGAGGTCAAAGCCGGGTTTTACGACCGCAATGGGTGGTACTGCGAACTGCCGATCAGCCCCGAGCAGGTCAAGCGGCTGTGGGAAGCCGGCATGACCATCTGCGCCGGCGTGCTGCCGCCGGATGACAGGCGGTCCGCGGTGACCGGCAGCTACCGTCGCGCCGTCGCAGTTGCCGGCGATGTCTACTTCAATGCCTACATGTCTCCGGACGGGCATGGCTTTGGTTTGCACATCGACGACCATCCGGTTTTCGTGCTGCAGGTCGAGGGCAGCAAGCAGTGGTCGATCTCGGCCGAGATCGGGGTGCCTGATCCGGTCCGCGGGTTTTCCTTCCCGCCGGATCGCGGCCGCATGAACCTGCCGTGGGGCAGCTTCGAGCAGCCGGACGAAACGCAGTTTTTGCAGGTTACCCTCGAACCAGGAGATGCGCTCTACCTTCCGGCCGGAACCTGGCATAAGGCGCGCGCCATAGGCTTCTCATTGGCCCTGACCATGGCATCCTCTCGCTACACCCCGCTCAATCTCGCGCAGATGGCGATGATGGAGCAGCTCGATCACTACCCTGCGCTGCGCAAACCGATTTGGGGCGCAGACACGCGCGGCTGTACCGGAGGCGGCGTACCCCCCGATCTGCAACTCTGCTTCGAAAGCGCAGCGGCGGCGCTTCGGGAGTGGGCCGGCCGGCTTGATGCGGACGCGCTATACCGGCTGTGGCGGACGGCAATCGACCGGCGCGACGCCGGGTAAGGGGCTTATTCGAACAGAAGCAGACAGGGCAGCACGCCGGGCTCGAGTTGCCGCAGGCACTGATAGCCGATCCCGGCATAACCGTGGAATAGCCCGACGGGCTCCGCTCCCGCGATCTGCAGCGGAAATAAGCGGAACGGCTCGCTCCGGCGGCGACCGATGAGGTCGCAAAAAGCAGTGCGGCCGTCATCGACAAGCGCCGCACGGTCGAGACGCCGGCCGATTTCGGCGATCGCGTCCGCCTCGCCGACGCGGCCGTCGGCGAGTGTGTCCGGCGCACCTAAAGCATCGCAGACAGCATCGGCCAAGTCCGGCGGGGCGCACAGCCGCGCAACCGATGCAGCAGCCTGCACCAGCCGGACGCCGGTCGCCCCATAGCCCCAACCGTGCCGGCCCGGTGCGGCTGCGGAGAACCGCAGGGCGCGCCGGCACAATGATCGCCACTCCCGGTTCGGCATGATCTCTTCGAGCCGAAGCGCGGCAAGGGCAACACCCGCCGCGCCCCCTAACAGCCCAAGATCGGGCAAGCGAGAAAGCGCATCCTCGGAAGCGGCTGTCGCGAGGCGGTCGCCGCACGCCTTTAGCCGCTCTTCCACGTCGCTGTCCTGGGTAAGCCGGTATAGCGCCGCGATACCCAGCACGGCGCCGGCCAAGCCGGAATGCACGTCGAGCCCGGTCTCGGCAGTGATCGCGGCATGCGTTATCGGCTCCGCGAATCCCCTTGCCAGATCGAAAGCGCGGGCGCTGCCGCCGATGCGGGCAATCGCCGTCAACGCGTAAGTCAGCCCGCCAAAGCCGTTTGCCAGCCCGATCGGGATCCGCAAGGCACGATAGAAATCGCGCGGCGATGCAAGCTGATCGGATGCCTGATGCAGCAGACGCAGCACCGAGGCGAAACGCGCCTCAGCATCAGCAGCGCCGAGACGAGCGAGGGCGGCATAGAAGAGGCCGATACCAGCCGCCCCGTATCCGAGCGAGGGACTGCCGATCGCCACCCCGAGTGGATCGCCCGCGTCCTCCCGCGCCAGGTCTGCCCACCCGAGACAATCCTCTTCGACAATGGCGTTCGCTTCGATGCGCTCGGCAAGCGCCCGTGCCCTCTCCAGATAACCGGCTCCGGCCGATGCCGGCATCCTGCCGGCTTTCTCCTGCGGCTCGGTCGCCCGCGAAGAGGCAGCGATCCGCCCCTGCAGCGCCAAGCGGAGAAAACGCAGCTGGCGTTCCAGATCCTCGGCGGATAACCGCGCAAATCTCTGAAAGGCGCGCGCGAGGGCTGACTCTTCGAGAAATGCCGGCGCCACCACCTCGTCGCGATCCGAGATTTCAACAGCACTCGTTACCGCGCGGAACCTCGGCACGTCCTGCCAGCGAAGCGCGGTCCTTTCAGCCTCGATCATCCCAAGATAGGGCGGCGGCGCCTGATGTACGCATAGCGCGCGGGCAAGCCGTTCGAGCGCGATGTCGTAATCGGCGCCGTCACTGACTGAATCGGCAGCCAGCGACCGACGCATGATCCGCGCATAAATCTGCGTGTCGCGGAAGAGAAACCGGACAGGCTTGCCTGCCATCGCGGCAAGCGGCCCGTCCGGCGCCGTTATAGCATCGCGCAGCGCCATCAAATGGCAATAGGTGTCGCGAAAGCCGCCTGCGATCTCCTCGGCGTGATGCGCCAGAACGGGTTCGATCGGCCCCGAACTCGGGCGGTGCAGATGGTGCGCATCCAGCCGCTGCGGGTCCCCAAAAGCGCTGATGTCGACAAACCTGCTTCCGGCGAATTTCGTCCAGTTCGGAACCAGGCCGGTTTGCACCACGCTCGTGGCAAGTATCACGATGAGCCGATGGCGGGCGGCTCCGGCGGAATCCTCGGGGCCGATACCAATAAGCCGCGGCTGCAGCACGGTTTCGAGATCGATCGGAACAATGTGCCTGCCGCTGGCGATCAGGTTTTCATGATGCAGATCGCCGGCATCGAGCGCATAAGCGAGCGCCAGGAGGCCGCCGGCATTTCGGTAAAATGCCGCCATATCGGCCGGACCGGCCGCTTCCTGGTGGTCGATAAACTCGCACCAGCCATAATCGCCCCGGTCAAGGGTGCGTGGCACGCGCAGTTCGGCGGTCAGATCATGGCGGCGCAGCCAGCCGACGAGTGATTCGAAGCTGACGTCGAGCGCGAGTGAGCGGGGTTTATACGCGAGGCGCCGTCCGTCGGAGAAGGTCAGCATCATGACCATACGCCCGCCGTCATGTGGATCGGCGTTTTCGATGTCGACCTCGACGAGCGGCCCCGCAGCACCGCCAAAGAAAGTCGCCGTGATTAGTTCCTGATCGGCTCCCAGCCGGTCGAGAAACTCGGTTGTCGCTCCGCGCCAATTGAGCACTTTCAGGGTAACGAGGCGGGCCAGCACGGGATAACGCAGGAAGAACCCGGCAGCGGCACCCGGCAGATCTTGCCACTCGGCGTGTTTCTTACCGAACTCGATCGCGGCGGCGAGCGATGGCACTGCCAGGGCGTCGCGATTAAGTGCGACCTCGCACGTCTCGATCAATGCCGCGAGAAGATGGCGCTCCAGACTGGAGCACGCCTCAGGCGCTACCCCGAGAATCTCGCAATAGCCCCGGATCGGACGGGCCGCAGCTTCGACCAAGGGCAGGAACAACGGAGCCCAAGGCGATCCTCGGCGAGGGGCGCCGGCGTCACACGCCGCCGCCTCCCTCATGAGCCGGTCGAAATCCTCCGCCCATTCCGGCATCGCAGCCCCAGCTTTGAGGCGAACCGGGCCGAATCCATCTTTGTGCGAGTCGGGATCGATCCCGCGCCACGCGAGTGTCCGGCGAAACGCGGCATCGTTGTCCTTGGCCAGCAGGTTGCGCCAAACTGCAAATCGTCGGTCGATTTGTTCCTGAGCGGAGGGGCCGGTATCTCGTTCAAACAGCTCGCCGAGGCGTTCCTCGGGCCAGCTCGCCCGCTCGGCGATCGCCGTCAATTCGCCCCGCGAGAGTGCAAAATCAGCGGCGTTCATTTCACCCCCCGGCAAGACATCCGTGGCCCGGCAAATCGGCTTGACAAGATGCGACAGTCTCCGCTCATTGCTCCACGAGCCCGTGAAACCGAGGATACGCCATGCGCAACTTTGCCATTTGCAGCCAAGACGTGCGCATGTCGCAGCCGGACAATCCGACACTGGAATCGGTAGCCATCGAGGGGATCACCGTTCACTGCGGCATCGTCGAGACGCGCGACCCCGCGTTTGACCCAAACGATGCCGGTCAGCGTCAGCACGTGCTTATTCGGGTCAGAGCCTTCAGCTGCAACTATCGCGACAAGGCGCTGATCCTGCGCATGGCGACGAGCGGTCGTGACAATGCATTCTATTCGATCGGCTCCGAATTCGTCGCCGAGGTTGTCGCTGTCGGCGCCAATGTCACCGACCTGGCGCCGGGCGACCGGGTCATCGGCGATAATGCCTACCCGGATTCCGGAGTGCCCGGGCTTCTGCCCGGGGTGCCGACGAACCATGGATCGCGAGAGTTGCAGGTCCTGCACCGCGCAAAGCTCGCGCGCATCCCGCCGGCGATGTCGGACGCGGTCGCCGCCTCCTTTTCGATCGGCGCCCAAACCACTTACAGCATGATCCGCCGCCTCGGTCTGGACGTGGGCGACCCGGTGCTGGTGACAGCGGCCAAATCCAATACCTCGCTTTTTGCGATCTCGGCACTGCGCCAACACAATGTGGACGTTTATGCGGTGAGCACCTCCGAGCGGTTTTCCAGTGAGCTGGATGCCCTCGGCGTAAAGGAATTGATTGTTGCGGACCCGACGCGCGAACCGCTCGGCGGCCAACCCCAGATCGCCGCCATCATCGCCGGCACCGGCGGATTCGCCGGCGTCATCGATCCGTACTGCGATCTTTATCTGCCGCACATGCCGCCGATAATGGCCATTGGCGGGCGATACATTACCTGCGGCGCCTACGATCAATATCTCGCGCTCGTGGGCCGTTCCCGAAAACCGATCCCGGTACAGCTCGGCCAGCTTCCTTTTCTCGTGATGTTCAAGAACCTCACTCTGATCGGCAATTGCATCGGCACCGTCGACGACCTGCGGCGAGCCATCGCTGATTACGGCGCAGGACGGCTGCCGGTCCGCGTCGACCGGGTCTATGGCGGCACCGATACAGGCGGGTTTCTCGACCGCACATACAACGCGCCCGACCGGTTCGGCAAGGTGGTCTATACCTACCAGTGAATGCAAGCGCCGCCACCGATTGCTGTCATTGCCGCAGCCGGATTTGCTACAGATCGTGGTGGCGTGCAAGAAAGCCGGCCATGTATTCCAGACCTGGGACGATAACTTTGACCACCGGGATCGCGAAGCGGGGGGTCGTCAGATCGATCCGATAACAACGACCGTAGCCGGCCTCGCGAAGGCCGGCGAGGACGCAGTCGAGATCCGCTGAAAGGTCGCCGCTTGCGCTCTCTGTGATCTCCGACCAATCGAGCTCGCCACGCTGCCTTCGGAAAAACTGCAGCAGGCGTTCGTGCGCACCCGTAAACGTGTACGAGTCTGCGGCCAGATCTTCGCGGGCACCGTGAATGAATGTCAGCCGCGACTGTGCTGCTTCGGTGATTGCACGCGCGGCCGCGACAACGCCGCTAAGATGGCTCCCATGGCCCATGTTGATCTTGGAACAGGCGAACGGCGATGTCGGGTCGGTCAATACGGCCCAGAAAGTGGCAACGGGGGCAATCGACTCGACCCGGATCAGGTGCAGCGACACACCGGCGGCCCGGATTTGGTCCCGCAAATCGGCAATCGGCCCCCGCGGCAGCGTATCGAGATTGACCACGCGCGACTGGCCGCAGGGCAGCGACAGGCCCCCGCGGCTCAGCCGGGTTACCGCGTCGCGCTCAATCACCTCATAGAGCGCGTGCAATGTCGCTTCAACCGGGTGGTTGCCGCTCGCAAGACCGTTCGTCGAGTGCATAATTAATTGCGGGTCCGAGAGAAAGGCCGCGCAGGCCGGCAGCCAGACGGAAGTCTGGTGCGGCAACGACTCGCCCCGGACCCAGTGCAATATCCGCTGGTCCGTGAGGTGCAATCCCGGTTGGTACGTGGGTAGCGCCTGCGGCGGTACGGCGGCCTGGCCCTGCCGTGCCAACTCGGCCGATGAGGCAGGCAGAAAATCGCCCGGAGGATTCTCGGCATGCCAATGCTCGACAGCCTCCATCAGCGCAGAGACCTTCGCCGCGCTGTGAGTGATCCCTTTGCCGTTCGAGATCTGCACCTGAAGAGCGTCGGGCCGCACCGCGCACCAGGTCGGGATTCCGAGCCGGTCGAGGCCCGTCACATCGGCGACGCGCGTAATCCCCATTGCCATCAGATGCGGTTCTATCCGACGCATTGTCTCGGCCGGCGGTGCTGAGCGGTGCGCCCCCTCGGTGAAGCGGGCGTCAATCCGTCCACTCATTGACTGCTCCGCCGACGCGGCCCCGAAAATCGGCCGGCGAGCCGCAACGCCTCCACCAGCTCGACCTCGAACTGCCATCCGAGATAGCCGAAATGGCCGGGCCCCGCTGTGACAACCCAGTCGGCGAGGTCCTCACCCGCCAGTCCCGGCCGCGCGATCCCGCGCTCTTTCGCCCATTCGCCGATGATCGACCGAGAGATGATTTCCTGATCACCGCTGCCGATCCGGTCACCCACGAGGCGCACTGCCGCGGCCGCCAGCGCTCGCTTTGTGAAGGCCGCCTGCCGCTGGATCAGCGAAACCCCGTTCGCGTCCGGAAACCGGGCCGCCTGTGCCGCGAGATCGGACGGTCCAGCCAAGAGGTCGTGCGCCTTCGCCCAATCGGCTATAAAAAACCGGGCCGACAGCTCGCGTCGAAGGGCCGCCAACTCGTCTGCAGAAATTGCGGCGTCGTGCGCGATCGTTTCCGCACTGAGGGCCCGCGGGGTCGCGGCAACCCCCTCGGCAACCAGCCGATGCCGCCGCCACCAGGCGCTCGACGGCCGTGCCGATGGCGGCGCGGCCTCGCGTCGGCGCGGTACGGCCGCCGCGGTCAGCGCAGTAATCGCGTCCTGCCGCTTCTGGTCGATCCGCCGTTCCGCAACGAACCGCGCCAAGCGGGCGCGCCGCTCGGGCGGGGCGGCGGCGACCACCGCCGCAAAGCTGCGCTCGGGGAAATAGGCCGCCTTGGCCTGGGCGACGACCTGCTCGCTTTCCGCTGCCGACAGAACCGATGGCACCGCCGCCGCGAGGGTGGCGCGGATATTGACGAGCGGTTCGGAAAGCGAGGGATAGCCGAGCTCTTCCGGGCCGTGGATCAGAGCCACTTCGTCATCGCCGTCGAGTACCCCGTCGCGGTACCAGGCGAAAATTTTGCCATGGCCGATCATGCCGAAGGGATGCAACTCGGCGGCGCGCAGCGCGCCGATGCTCGAGGCGCCATGGATATCGGCGCCTTCGATGATGGCGTCGAGGATCTCGCGCTGCCATACCGAGGGGCGGCCGTGGAACTCGCCGTCGATCAATACGATGCGGTCAAAGCCATCGTGCAGCGCCCGGTAGATGTCGCCGCGTATGGCCGGCGGGCGGAACGCCGCGTCGAGATGCTGCTCCGCCTCGCGGCGGGGCAGGGTCGGGCCGAGAAAAACGACAGCCGGCATCGTTCAGCTCTCCCGGCGCTCCGCGTTCAGCGCCCGTTTCAATACTGCATCATCGATCCAGGCAAAGCGGTTGGCGAGGTAAGCCTTTGCCAGCAAGGCGCGCGGAGGATCGAATACCAGCTTGACATGATGGAGGCTGCGCACGAATCCGCCGCTGTGCCCCGGGCCCGGCCGCCGCGGATGATCCCGCAAATCGGCGGGCCAGCTGTTCCGGCACCAGCGTTCGTGGGTCAGCCCGAACCAGGCGGCCAGCGCCGCCGCCTTGGTGTCGGTGCACAGGCCGACTGTCCGCAGATGGGTGAGGAATGCCGTCAGGCGTTCCGGAAGCTGCGGCCCGTCCTCCAGGTAGCATTCGAGCCCGATCCTGTCCCCAACGCCGTCGTCGATGTCCAGGTCGAGCAGTACGTCGTCGATCAGCGGGGCAATCGTCCCGAGCAGCGTCTCGAGCTCGCCTCTGACGCCGCGCCAGCCGATTCCTTCAAGGTAGCCGGTGATCTCCGTAATCGGGAGGCCTCGGAAGCACAATCGCAGAAACGGCTGCCGACGCGAGAGCATCGTCCCGATCTGGAACAGTCGGCCGTCCGACGGCAGCGCCGCCAGGCAATCGGCGATCGTGCGGCGCCGCGCATCCGAGGGAGGCGCGTCCGCCACTTGCTCGATTGCGGCAGTGAGCCACTGGTGCTCCGACGGTGCCGCCTGTTCCGGTCCGAGGACGTTGGTTCCGAAGAAAAGGCTGGGGAGGAGAGGGGCAGCGGGATCGCCGATAAGGTCGAACTCGACCCACATGTTGATGATCGGGTCATGGAACGGCGAACCCGGCTCGGCCCAGGCCTGCACGAAGCGGGCCGCGCGGCGCCAGGCCGGTGCGGCCTCCATGCCGGGCGGCGGCATCGCGGCAGCCCAGGCCTCGCGGCCCCCCGCCTCGGCGCTGATGCAGGCGAGAAAATCCACCTCCGGAGCGCTGTCCCCGAGGCGGGCTTCGAACCCGAAAAAACCGGAGGCGGCCGCGGGCAGCAGTGCCGCCGCATCGAGAACCCGGCGGCGGCATGCCGCCGAGATCAGGCCGTCAACGCGGAACGGCAGCAGCGCGGCCGCGACATGGCCGGCCAGACCGGCCGCTCCGGAAGTCACGTGGCTTCTCGCGCCGCCGCAAGATAGGGCGGCAGTGCGAAACGGGAGACATAATCGCCGACGCTGGTGCAGCGGTATCGGGGGGCGGCCTCTTCGCCGTCCCCGGTGGGGAGGTCTCGCAGTGCGGGATCGCAGATCTCCCCCAGAGCGAGGGCGACGAGCGACGTCACGATTATGCGGCAGGTATCCTCGTACAGGCTCAATGCGTGTCCCGGCCGCAGCAGTCCCGGTTGTCCGACCGCGTCGGGAAATCCGGCCAATGTCGAGTAGAACGGGGTTGCCGCCGGCCACTGGCCCGTCTCGCCGATCAGTCCGGCGAGCCTGACCTGCGCGCAGTGGAGCAGCCGGCCGCGCGCGCCGAGCGCCGCCAGGGTGAGGATGGCCAGTGCGGTCGACAGCGCGACATCGTACCCGCCGAACGAATAATCGGGCCGGGCGCTGGCGCGCATTTCGGCGCACAACCGGTCGCGCAATTCCGACGCGTCCGGGTCGTCGCGGATCGCCAGGGCGAAGACCCAATCCATCAGGTGCGGGTTGGCGAAAAACAACCCGCTCCGACGGTCGAAGGCGCGTTCGAGCGAGCACAGCGGCGTTTTCTCGGAGAGGCCCGCATTGCGCCGCAAGGCGCGGACGAGGCAGGTGGTGGCGAGGTCGGGCTGGCACCAATGCCGGTTGGCCTCGGTCATCTGCATGTAACCGGGCCGCCTGACGGCTGCGGCACGCTGCGGCAAATAGCCGCCGCCTCCGTCGCCGAAGCGTTCCAAACGTTCGACCGCGTCCTGGTCGCCGACGCCCAGGAGCACAAGAGACGAATCCGTCGCGGTCGGCAGACCACCAGAGTGGAATGCCCATAATCCATCCTCACTGCGTGCCCGCAGGTGGCGCCGCACGAGCTCGGCAGCGGCCTGATGCGGGCGCTCCGCCGAGGCGGCGAGGGCGCGCGCCAGGAAACCAAGCGGCACAAGATCGCCATAGGGAGCCGGGGCCGCGCCGGGCGACACGCAGGTCATCGCAAGCGGCCCCCGGCGTGCTTCGGCGGCTAGCCTGGCGAGCACCGCATAGGCCCCTGCCCGCGCCGCCGCGACCCGCGCCCGTCCGGCACCGATCAGCCCGGCCGCCAGCTGCGCATCAATATCGGCATGGCGCAGAAAGAATCGGTTGCAGTTGCCGGTGCGCCCGAACGCGGCGAGCATTCCGGAGAAGAGGTGCACGTCGAGTGCATTGCGGAAGCGGGCCCGAAAAAAATTCCCCTCTTGATCGCAACCGAGGAAACGCACGCCGCACGCCTCGAGGAGTTCGAAATGCGCGGTGCTCGGGCGAGCGGCGAGCACGGCGGTGGCGACGGCATGGTCCTCGAGCCGTTCGACCGCCATCGCCACCGGCGGAAACGGCGCCGCCCGGCCTAGGCCCAGACACATCGCGTCATCCCAAGAGAGTGGCCGCAGCAGCGCCTCATAGCGGTCCCTGAGCGTGTCTTCCCCGGCTGCCGGGGCGATTGGCGCACCCCCTTCGGGGCGGCACAACGCCCCTTCCAGCCGCGGGGCCAGAACGCCTCCCGCCGCCGTCAGGGCGATGTGGCTGTAAGGTGCGACATCTTGCCCTTCGGGCAAAAAGAACATCTGCCGCACGATCGTGGCCGGGGCGATCGCAAGAACATCGTTAAGGTTGAAGATCGCCGCCCATTCCAGGCTTGCCGGCAGCCGCGCCAGGATCGCTGGCAGGTTCATCGGCACAGCCGACAGGCACCGGCGCCCAACCGCGCCCGCGCGCCGCGCCGCCCGCAAGAGCTGCGCAAAGGTTCGTCCCGAATCAATATCATTTGTTTTGATTGCCTATCAGTTTCAATCCGGCTATGACTTTAACGGCGTAGGGGGCCAAGCACAATGGGGGTATCGGTATGACGATCCCGGCCGATCAGACGGGGACGCCGTTCACGCGCCAGGACATCGAAGCAAAAATCGTCGCGCATGCCTGGCAAGACGAAGAGTTTCGCCGAAAATTCCTTGCGGACCCAAAGGGCCAATTCGAAGAAAAACTGGGCGTGAAGCTTCCCGTCAATCTGAAGATTACGGCGCATCAGGAAGATGAGAACCACCTTCATTTCGTCATCCCGGTGAAGCGGTCGGCAAACGTCGATGAATTGTCGGATCAGGACCTTGAAAACGTAGCCGGCGGCGTTGAACCGGGCGCCCTGAGAACGATCGCACCGAATCTCACTGTGCCGACCGTCGTCGGCAGCCCATTGATCCCGCCGGTGGGGCCGTGGTGAGCGCCGACGCCGCAAAGATCGGTTCAAGCCGCGGAATTATTTGAGCGGCGCGGCTGAATCGTCCGGAACATTGGAGGAAACAGATGGCCAATAACGAGCCCGATTCAGCATCGCCGCTGACTCGTCAAGACATCGAGGCGAAGATCGTCGCGCTTGCGTGGCAGGATGACGAGTTCCGCAAGAAGTTCCTGGCCGATCCCAAGGGCCAGTTTGAAGCGCATCTCGGCACCAAGCTGCCCGACGGCCTGAAGATTACGGCGCACCAGGAGGATGAGAATCAGCTGCACTTCGTCATTCCGGTAAAGCCAAAGGCAAATCTCGACGAGTTGTCGGACGATGACCTGGAAAAAGTCGCGGGCGGAATAGACGGCGTCATCTTGACGCTCGCGGTGGCCTCGGCTGTCGCGTGGGGTGCCGGCGGGGGCGTGGTGAGTGCGCTCGCTACCGAAAAACACGGCGGCTGGCGGCAGTAGCTCACGCCTTCCGGGGGTGCTATGCGCACTATCGGAGCGGCATGGCTGACAACATAACGGAGACAGGAAGTGGCCGAAGAAGGACCGAAGGCGCAGCCGCTGAGCCGGCGGGATCTGCAGGAGAAAATCATAGCGCGCGCTTGGACCGATGACGAGTTTCGGCGCAAGTTCGCCGCTGATCCGAAGGGCCAGTTCGAGGAACATCTCGGCACCAGGCTGCCCGAGGGGCTCGTCATGACGGTGCATGAGGAGACGCCGAACAGCCTTCACTTCGTCATTCCGATGAAGCCCAGCGGCGAAGCCGCCGAACTGTCCGACGAAGATTTGGAGAAGGTGGCAGGCGGAATCGATGTAACAATGATGCTGACCCTCATCGCCTCCGTCGCGGCCGTGGTGAGTGGTGGTGCGTCGGCAAGCGCAGCTGCCGGTGCGGGGTGGGGCAAACAGTAATCGACCGCAAGTATTTCCGCGAAGAATAGGGGGGACAATATGGCAAATGACAGTTCCGCTGTGGCACCGATGAGCCGCCGCGACCTGGAGGAGAAGATCGTCGCCCGCGCCTGGACCGACGATGCCTTCCGCCGAGATTTCGTCACCGACCCGAAAGCGCAGTTCGAAGCGCATCTCGGCACCAAGCTGCCCGAGGCGTTGAGGATAACGGTGCACGAGGAAACTCCGGACAACCTTCATTTCGTGATCCCGGTCAGGCCGAAAGGCAATCTCGATGAATTGTCGGACGATGATCTGGAAAAGGTGGCGGGCGGGATTGACGCCTTCACCTCTATCATGGTCGTAGGGTCGCTCATTGCCAGTGCTGGCGGCACCGGCGTCGGGGCCATAATGGGCCTGGAAAAAGGCGGGTGGGCTCGCTGAGCCCGGCCGCCGGCCGCATCGCGCTTTCATCAGTCATGTCGGACGTTGGCGCTCGCGGCTGGCGGCGCGGCGATACGGCAATCGAGGCAGTGAACGGATCTCTCGTCGTCCGTCATCGAGGTCTCGCGTCACCCGAAGCTGTCGCGACCACCCTCGACCGCACGTCACTGCCGTTTGCTATATTCGAGTACCTCAAAGAGCCGCGCAGCGATCAGGAACTCGTCGGCCGCTTCGCCGGCGTCGATCTCGTTGCCGCGGTCCGCGCGTTGTCGGGGGCCGGCCTGATCTTCCGCGATACGCAATCGGAACAGGCCTATGTCGTCCGGCGTCGGGCGATCGCGGCGCTGCAGCTCGCAGAAAACGTGTCGCAGGACCTTCTCGGCTTCGGTACGGCACTGTTCGACGATGGGCGCTCGGCTCTCGGCGAGACGATTGCCGACGAACTCGATGAAATCGATCGGCGGCTTGAGCGCGTCCGGTCGCACCTGCGCGAGGCGCGCAATGGTTATCTGAAGGAGCAGTGCCGTCGCTGGCCGGTTGAACCGCATTCGGGGGCGCTTCGCCTCAACCTCGGTTCGGGCCGACAGCGCATCCCGGGGTGGATCGGCATCGACGTTCAGCAGGCCGAGCTGCGGGCCAATTTGCGCTGGGGACTGCCCTTCGCGGACGGCGCCGCCCGTTTCGTCTATGCCGCGCATTTTCTCGAGCACCTGCGCCGAGCGGAGGCAACGGCACTGGTCGCCGAAATCCACCGGGTTCTCCAGGAAGGCGGGGTGCTGCGCCTGGTCGTTCCGGATATCGGCGCCTGCATGCGCGCTTACGCCCGCCGGGACAGCGCGTTTTTCGACCGACCGGCGACGCCCTGGCCGGGTGCGGAACAGGGGCGGACCCGGCTTGAACAAATCCTTGATTACGCGGGCGCCGGCGCCGATGTCGCCGACCTTGGCGGGCATAAATCCGGCTACGATTTTGAGACGATCGAAGCACTGTTGCGGGATGCCGGGTTTCACCTGATCGAACGCAGCGGCTTTAACGCGAGCCAGCACCCGGAATTGCGCATCGACGATCGCAGCCCGGCTGCGGCAGCTTCCGTCGAGGGCGTCCACTACTCGCTTTTTGTCGAGGCTCAGGTGACCGGCTAGCGGATAGACCGGCTCGGTGAGAACCAATCCCAATCGATAATGGACAGCGCAGGTAGGAGAACATCGATGGCCAGTGATGCCCCAGCGGCAATGAGCCGGCGAGAATTGGAAGAAAAGATCGTCGCCCGTGCCTGGAAGGACGACGATTTCCGCCGAAAATTCCTTGCCGACCCGAAACGGCAGTTTGAGCTGCACCTGGGCACGAAGCTACCCGACCACCTGCAGATCACGGCCCATGAAGAGAGTGACAATACGTTGCATTTCGTGATCCCGCATAAGCCGGCACAGAACCTCGATGAGCTGTCGGACGAGGAGCTGGAAAAGGTAGCGGGCGGCCTGACGCCAACCGTTCCTTTGGTATCGATGATCGTTGCGTCGCTGGCGGCCAGCGCCGGCGGGAGTGCGCTCGGCGTCGTTATCGGGCAAGGAAAGGGCGGCTGGAACGGCTGAGGATCGGCGGCGCGGCTCCGGCCGGGCCCGAACGTCGTACTGGGCGCCGCGGCACTGGAGAGCGAAATGGCAGAGGAAGCAACGAAGGCGCAACCGTTAAGCCGGCGTGAGTTGGAGGAGAAGATCGTCGCCCGTGCCTGGACCGATGACGAGTTCCGCCGCAAGTTCGTCGCCGACCCGAAGGGCCAATTCGAGGCGCGTCTCGGCACCAGGCTGCCGGATTCGCTCAAGATGACGGTGCACGAGGAAACCCCGGACAGCCTGCATTTCGTGATCCCGCAGAAGCCGCCACAGGACCTCGACGAGCTGTCGGACGAGGATCTCGAAAAGGTGGCAGGCGGCGTCGATGCGTTCATCGGCGCCACTTTGGCGGTGACGATGGCGAGCGCTATAGTTTACGCGGCCATGTCGAACGGCAAATGGGGCTGACAGGCGCCGCGGCGCTGTTTTGCGAAACCAGGGAGACAGGAATTGGCCGAGGAAGCAACGAAGACACGACGGCTGAGCCGGCGGGAATTGGACGAGAAGATCATCGCCCGCGCCTGGACCGATGACGAGTTCCGCCGGAAGTTCGTCGCTGACCCGAGGGGCCAGTTCGAGGCGCATCTCGGCACGACGCTGCCGGACTCGCTCAAGATGACGGTGCACGAGGAAACCCCGGACAGCCTGCATTTCGTGATCCCGCAGAAGCCGCCACAGAACCTCGACGAATTGTCGGACGAGGATTTGGAGAGGGTGGCGGGCGGGGCGACGCCCCTGATCATCTATACCATCGGTCAAACTATCGTCGTGTCTCTCATGTCTGCATCCGTCGCATCCGCCACCGACTGGGGCAAGTGATCGACTGCAACCCTTGTGCGAAAAGCGGGGGGAGGGCACGCAAGTTCGAGTTTCGCGACCAGTTCTTTGCCGATCGAAAGGCCGGTTCGCGGCGCAACGGCACAAGGCTGCCGGACGTGCTCACCGTTCCGGTGCCCGGTTCGAAGGCATCGCCGGATGGTGCCGCGTGTCCAACTGAACCATGAGGGAGACGGGAAATGTCAGATCAAGCGACAAACGCGCAAACGCTGAGCCGGCGGGAATTGGAGGAGAAGATCGTCGCCCGCGTCTGGACCGATGACGAGTTCCGCCGGAAGTTCGTTGCCGATCCGAAGGGCCAGTTCGAGGCGCATCTCGGCACCACGCTGCCGGACTCGCTCAAGATGACGGTGCACGAGGAAACCCCGGACAGCCTGCATTTCGTGATCCCGCAGAAGCCGGTGGAGAACCTCGACGAATTGTCGGAGGAGGACCTCGAAAAGGTCGCCGGCGGCATCGACGTTTTCGTAACCGCGGCGATCATCGCTACCGTGACGGGCGCCGGAGCCATCTCGGGGATGATCGTGGCCGCCACCAACAAGAATGATATTGACGCCGGCAGATGGAAATGATGAGCCGGTGCGACTGAGGAGAAAATCACGGCACACCGGTCAGCGGCAGGATCACACTGACCGGCGCCGTTTCGGTCACACGACCTGCCGCCGGACCAGCTGTGTGAACAGTCCACCGCGCTCGACAAGCTCCTGGTAGCCACCGCTCTCGATGATCCGGCCAGCGTCGAGCACATGGATGCGGTCGACGCCGCGGATCGTTGACAGCCGGTGCGCTACCACGATGCGGGTCATGTTGAGCTGGTCAAGGCTGTCGTTGACGATCGCCTGAGTGCGGTTGTCGAGCGCGCTAGTCGCTTCGTCGAAGATCAGGATGCGCGGCTTGCGGACGAGCGCCCGCGCGATGATCAGCCGCTGTCGCTGGCCGCCCGACAGACTCGTCGCCGATTCCGACAGCACCGTCTGCATGCCCATCGGCATTGCCCGGACATCCTGGTCGAAGCCGGCCATGCGGGCGGCCTCCCAGGCATCGTCCATCGTGAGAGGCAGCGAGCCGACGATATTCTCAAATATGCTTCCCGAGATCAGGCCGGCGCTTTGCATTACGACGCCGATCTGGCGGCGTAGCTCGCCCAGATCGAGTGTCGCCAAGTCCTTGTGGTCGAAAAAGACGCTGCCGCTTTCCGGCTGCTCGAAGCCGAGGAGCAGCCGCAGAATCGTGGACTTGCCGCTGCCGGAGGGGCCGACAAAGGCGGCATACTGGCCCGGGCGTATCTCCCACGACACATCGTCCAGCACCGGCGGCGTATCCTTCAGGTAGCGGAAACTGATGCGGCGGAACTCGATCTGGCCGGTGAGCTCGCCCGGCGGCTCGGCGCGCTCGCGCACCTCAGGCACCGCCTTCAGGATGGGGCCGATCCGCTCGTACAGGGGGACGATCGTGACGGCCGTGGTCAACGCCGAAACGACGCTCATCAAGGCAGCCAGAAACTGTCCGAAGGCGGCGCTGAACGCCATGTAGGCGCCCACCGTCAATAGCGGCTCGGAAAGGCCTTCCCCGCTCGGTGTGCCGAGCTTGATCATGGCGGCGTAGATCGCCAGCGAGGCAATCGGCGGAAAGCTCTGCGCCACCACATTCTGCACCGCGGCAAAGCGGCGCGCGCTATAGACGTGGCTCTGCTGCTCGGCTACCGAGCCGCCCCAGCGGGCAAAGGCACGGGCCTCGGAGCCGGCAACCCGCAGCTTCGCGATGGCGACGAGCATCTGATAGGTCATCCCGCCGACCCGCCCCATTAAGCGCATCAGCGCCCGTTGATGCGGGATCTGCAGCGCGCTCAGCGCTACCGTCACGATGACTGCCACCAGAGCCAGAGCGGTGGCGACCAGGGCCAGGCGCCAGCTGTAATAGAACAGCAGGCAGAACGAGGTGATCGAAAAGAGCCCGTCGAGGATCGCGGAATTCACCGTGGCGGTAAGCACCGAGCGGATGCTGGTTACGCTCATTGCCCGATCGGCGAGGTCCCCGGTGGTGTATTCGCGGAAAAACCCGGTCGGCAGCCGGAGCAGGCGATCCCAGATCGCCGCTTGCAGCGTCGCCTCCATGCGCCCCTGCAGCCGCAGCAGCGAAAAGCCGCGGACGATTTCAAAACCTGCCGCGCCGAAAGCCGCCACGGCCATCGCCGTGATCACGGCACCGAGAGTGGTCAGGTCGGCCCGCGGCAGGATGTCGCTGAAGAGCGGTTCCGATATCATCGGCATGACGAGGCTGAGCAGCCCGCCCAGAAGCCCCATCTCAAGCACCCGCAGCATGTCGGATCGCATGCCCGCGATGCCGAACCGCATGACCCGCAGAACGCTCGAGGGCGCATCCGGCAGGCTGCGGTAAAACATGTACGCCGTCGGCAGCAGAGCGGCCGCCTGCTTCGAATCAACCCGGGTACGCCCGCCGGTCGGGTCAACGATCTCGTAACCGTCGCCGCCGCCCAGCGGCAGCAAGGCAATCGGCTCGGCGCTCTCATCCGGGCCGGCGCGGAACCCGAGCAGCGGACCGCTGTCCTTGCGGTACCATTCGGCGGCGAGTGCGACTTTGCGGAAATTGATCCGGGCAGCCCGGCACAGCGCATCGAGCCGTTCGACGCCTTCGCCGCGAATGCCGCCGACCACCGGTTTCAGCGCGATATGCATCCGCGCGGCGACCATCTGTGCCGCGTCAAAGAGCGGATCCGCACTCGCCTCGGGCTGAGCCGCCTGAGGCCGCAATATCGCCGCGATCTGCCCGAGCGTCCCTGCGTACATCGCGGCACCGACGCGCAGCTTGCGCGCGATGCGCGCCTCCTCGGCAGCGCCGCGGGCCACCAACTCATCTTTGACGAGCGTCAGGAACAAGGCGCCCGCATGGTCGACCGCGGCCCACAGTTGGCGCCGATCAGCATCCTCCGCCGCCAGGGTTTCCGTCGAGCGGCCCCTCACCTTCGCCGCGTCCGCCGCAACCGCCCAACAGCGGTCGAAGAGGGCGAGCGGCAGCTCGCCCGGCACCGCACCCGTGGCGCGGCCGAGATACGACAGGCTGCCGGCCAGGATTTCGACCCAGAGGACGCTTCCGCGCGCGGCGCCGATGCGGGTGCCCGCCCCGACCGCGTACTCGGAGCCTTCCTCGATCAGCAGATCGGTGCGCACGTCGGAACCGGAGAGGCCGACGGCCATCGCGGCGACCCAGCCGTCAACCCACCTGACGATCGATTCGTCCTCGCCTTGCGGTTCGTTTCCATCTTGCGGCAGAGCCGCCTCGCATCGCCGCCGTCGCAGGATTTCGGTTCCGGTCGGAGCGGTCGCGCGGACCGCAATCACCCCACCACCGGGATAATCGATGCTCGCTATCCCCAATCCGGCTTGGCCCGGACCCAGCGAAAATAAAAACCGGCCACTCTCGACCGGCTCTCCGGACTGATCGAGCGGTGTCGCAAACAGATCGAGGCGACCGGTGCGGACGATCCAGAGTCCCTCGGGGTCATCCAGCAGCAACGCCCGCCCGGGACCCAGTTCGATCAAGCCGCTTGCTTCGGGAATGTTCGGCATTGCGAGGTGAATTATTCCGCGGAGATCAAGCGGCGGTAAGGTCCATCGAGGGCGGACATTTCAGCATGGGTGCCACGTTCGACGATACGGCCGCGTTCGAGCATGATGATCTCATCGCAATCGCGAATGGTGGACAAGCGGTGGGCGATGATGATGCACGTGATGCCGCGCTGCCGGATGCGCTCCAGGATTTCCGCCTCGACGAGCGTATCGAGGGCCGAGGTTGCTTCGTCGAGAATGAGAACCGTCGGCTGCCCGACCAGGGCGCGCGCGATCTCCAGGCGCTGACGCTGGCCGCCGCTGAAATTGCGGCCGGCCTCAAGGACGTGGCTGGCAATGCCGCCGGCACGGGTGGAGACGAGGTCAAGCATCCCCGCATCCAGCAGCGCCCGCCCGACCTGGGCGTCGTCGAGGCTCTGGTCCCATAGCGTCACGTTTTCGCTGACCGTCCCCTCAAACAGGAAGATGTCCTGGTCGACGGCCGCCACCGAAGCGGCAAACACCTGGTGCGGGATATCGGCAAGAGGCAACCCGTCGAACCGAATCTCCCCGCTCCACGGCTCGTAAAGACCAGTCAACAGCTTGGCGATCGTCGACTTGCCGCTGCCGGAGCCGCCGACCAGGGCGAGGCTCTGCCCGATCTTGATCGAGAGATCGACGCCATCGAGCAACGGCGGATCGAGGCGGCTGTAACCGAACACGACGCCGCGCATTTCGATGGCGCCGCGCAGCTTTCCGGCCTGGGTCGATGTCGCCCCGGCAGCGGTCCCGTTGTCGCGCGCGTCGAACGCCGCCGCCGAATCTGCCAGCCGCGGCGCCACCGGGTTGTTGATCACGTCATCGAGACGCGTGAGATCGCCCTTCAACGTCTGCAGCTCGCCGGCGAAGCCGACGAGCCCGGTGATCGGTTCGTTGAAGCTCGCCATCAGGCTCTGAAAGGCGACGAGGTCGCCTATCGACATCGACCCCTCGATGATCCGCAGCCCGCCAAGGCCAAGTATGGCGGCGGTGGTCAAGCCCGACAGCACTCCCGGCAGCAAGTTGACCAAATTCGACGTGACCGACAGCGATTGCTCGGCGCTGACGTAATTGGCCAAGATACCGACGAAGCGCTGAAAGTAATCGCGCTCGGTGCCGTTTGATTTGAGGGTTTCGATCAGAGCGATGCCGCCCATCGAGGCGGCGGCGAGCAGGCCCTGCTGCTTCGCAAGCCGGCGCGAGCCGTCCTCGCGCACCCGCGCCACCACCCGCAGCGCTACAATGTTCAATCCCGAAAGCGCCACGCCGATCAGCATCAGGCGCAGGTCGTAAGCCGCCATCACCGCCGCATAAAAGCCGAGGCGCAATAATCCCACGGCATTTACGGTCAGGCCTCCCGACAGCAGTTTGGCAACCCGTTCGTTCGCCATCACGCGGCTGTTGACGTCCCCCGGGTGACGCTGGCTGTAAAAGACCATCGGCAGACGCAGCACGTGCCAAAAGAAGCGAGTGGTTTGCAGCAGCGACAGCCGCATCTCCAGCTTCGCGAGCTGCGACTGCTGGATCCAGGTCAGGCTGGCGCGCAAAGCCGCCGTCAACCCAAGCCCGATCAGCAGCGGGATCAGCCACCGCTGATGGCCCTTCACGAGAATCGAATCTACAAAGACCTTGCCGAACGCAGGAATGGCCAGCCCCGGGATGACCAACAGCAGGCCGATCAGCACGATGTAGAGCAGCGTGTTGCCCGACCCTGCGAGGCGCGGACCGAGGCTAAAGCGCAGCTTCGGCGACTGCCCGCCCTTGCGAAAATTCGGCCCCGGCTGAAAGGTCAGGCAAACGCCTGTGAACCCGGCGTCGAACTCGTCGAGCGAAATGCGTCGCGGTCCGCTCGCCGGGTCGTTCAGCCAGACCAGCTTGCGCCGGTAGTCGATTCGCTCGACGACCAGAAAATGATTGAAGTTCCAGAAGGCTATGAACGGTACAGGCGTGCCGGCAAGGCTGTCGATCTCCTTGCGCCAGCCCTTTGCTTCCATTCCGTAGTTGCGCGCCGCGCGCAGTACATTGGCGGCCTTCGATCCGTCGCGGGAGACGCCGCAGGCGATTCGCAGCACTTCGAGCGGCACCCAGGCTCCGTAGAAGCCGAGGATCATGGCGAGGCTCGCCGCGCCGCATTCGGTCGCCTCCATCTGCAGCACGGTCGGGGTGCGGGCGCGGCCGGTATCGGTTCGCGGCTTGGTTTTGCGCGTGTTGCCGCCGGGCGGCGGCGGCGCGCCTGCGGCTGGCGCCGCCGGCGGAGAGCGCGTTTCGGCAACCGATGCTGCGCCTTGGGAATTACTCATCGGCGCCAACCTCCGGCACTTCCGTGCGGCGCGGGCGATACTCCGGACGCGACATCGCGATGCGCGCCCGGTGCTGCTGCGCTGTCCTCAAAAGCCGGTCCAGCGTCGCAACGTGGGAATCACGAACCCGATAGGGCGCTGCTGCTTTACCAGCACGTCGGCATTGGCGAAACTGCCCGACGCAAGCAGCTCGGCGGCGCCTTTCAATGATGTCCAGGCATATCCGCTGGCCGTTTTCGGATCGCGCTGCAGCTCGACATAGGCAAGAAACGTCGGCCCTTGAGAGGAAAAGCTGCGCACCAGATCCTCGTTGTGCACCAGCGACCGAATACCTTCGGGAGTGACCGGAAATCGGGTGATGTCGCGAATTGTGCCGATAACCGTGCCGTCCTCTTCACGCGAGGTGCCATTCGGCGAGATGTTGACGCGCTGACCCCGCACGACGAGATCGCCGTCGCGAATCGAGACGAACAATACGACCTCGAGATGTTCGCCCGGCGTTTCCAGCGTCAATATCGGCTGGCCGCGGGTGATCAGGCTGCCGAGATTGACGTCGATCGCCTCGACGCGGCCGTCCGCTGGCGCCACCACTTCGGTAGCGCTGTGATCGGCCTTGACCAGTTCGGCGTGCTGACGGCGGGCTTCGGCCAGACTGAACTCGGAATTCTTGACCCGCTGTTCGCTCTGAAAAGCGGCGTCGAGTTCCTGGTTGTCGAGGGCCGAGATCTGCGCGTCCGAGTCGCTCGCCTCCTGCAAGGCCTGGTCGAGTTGGGCGCGGGTCTGCAGCACGGCGGAGCGGGTGACGACCTTGTCATGCAGCAGCCGCTCCTGATCGCCGAGCAGCACCTGCAGCGACGCGGCACGAACTCGCGCCGCCTGCTGCTGGTTGCGCAGGGCGCTCCGCCGCTTGGCGAATCCCGCCCGTTTCTCGCCGAGTTCGGCGGCGCTGAAGGTGCGTTGTCGCGCCAACTCGTTCTCTCGCTCTTTGACCAGCTCGGTGGCGCTGACGAGCTGGGCTTGCGCTTCCGGAGACAACAAGCGCGCGACCACCTGGCCTTTTCGGACCAAGTCGCCCTGAGCCACCCCAAGCTCGACGAGCCTCCCTGCCCCCGCCGCCGCGGCCGCAACCACCCGCCCGCCTTCGTTGAGGAACAGTCCGCGGCCGGTCACGTATGTCGACAACGTTCCCATCACGCTCCAGCCGATTGCGGCCGCGATCAGGCCCAAAAAGACGATAAACGCGATCCAGCTGCGCGCACCGGTCACCGTGAGCAACCGGTCCAGCTGCTCCGGATTGTTTAGGCGCGCCAGCGCGGCTTGGCGGAACGGGCTCTTTGGGGCGGATTCGCCGATGAGGCTCACGGCTACGGCATTGGCTTTAGAACAACCGGCTGGTCCCAGAGCACCGGCTGTCCGCAACGGCCCGTCGATACAATGTTCAACAAAGGATCCAAGGCTGTACCTCGCGAGGAGGAGCTTCTAAATTGACTTCCGGTCGAAGGCAAGTCAGCTTTCGAAGCCTTTCTGCACTTTCCGGCGCCCGGTCCGAAGCAGGGTGTCGCTGCATAGGGTGCGACTTGCCCCGCCTTCGATTGCATCCGCTCTGGGGACTGAGGACAGCTACCGTCCCCGTCATCGCTGCCGTTGCGGCATATCTCGGTGCCACTGTCCCGGCGCCATGCCAGATCCTCACCGACGCCCTGTCGGCTGCCTACGAGACCAGCCCCGATTTGAAGGCTGCGCGCGCCGCTCTCGATGCGCGCAATGAGCTGCGTCCGCAAGCCCTATCGAATTGGCTGCCGACCGTTCGCGTGACCGGCCAGGGGACCCGAGCGGTGAATTCGGTTCCAACCGCTCCGCCGCAATTTCCGCTGCAAGGGAGTCGTATCAACGATGCGATAGGACAGGCCAATCTGGCGTGGCCGATCACATCCGGCGGCGGCGAATTCGCCAAGCTGCGCCAGGCCGAGGACCTGATCCGGCAGCAGCGGGCGATCCTGCTGGAAAGCGAAGAATCGCTGCTCGCCAACGGTGCGACCGTCTACACCGCGGTGCTCGCGGACGAGGAGCAGCTGCACTATCAGATTGTCAACCGCGATCATCTCCGTCAGTTCGCCTCGAACATCGCCCGGCTTGTCGCGATCGGCGATCGTACGGCCGCCGATCTTGCGCTCGTCCAGGCGCGACTGGCCCAGGCGGAAAGCGCGGTCGCCGGACTTCGCGGCCAGCTGAAAGAGGATCGCGCCAGCTACCGTCAGGTTATCGGCGAGTACCCCGGCACGCTCCACCCGCCCAAACCGCTGACCATACTGCCATCGACACTGGAGGATGCGATCGCTCTCGCCGAGCGGTCGAACCCGAACCTGGTGGCCGCCGATTTTGCCGAACAGGCGGCGCGGGACGGGGTCGCGATTGCCGACGCGCTGCTGCTCCCGATCGTATCGCTGAATGCCTTCTGGCAGCGGGACCTGAGGACCACGCAGCAGAGATTCCCGACCGTCAATGGCGCTTTCGATCAGGCCTTTGTCGGGCTGCAGATAACCGTGCCCCTCTATCAGGCCGGGGCGGTGGCCTCCCAGGTCCGGCAGGCAAAAAAAACTGCCGCTCAGTCCCTGTTCCAGAGAGACAGCGCGCTGCGGGCCGCGGTGGCCGCAGTCAAGCAATCGTGGGCGCGGCGCGAAGCCGCCATCGCGCAGGTCGAGTCCAACTCGGCACAGGTCGCCGCCGCCGAGGCGGCTGTCGCCAATTATCAGCGCGAGCTCGGGGCCGGACTGGCAACCGTTCTCGAGCTGCTCGATTCGTACCAGCAGCTGGTCGGGGCGCAGATTGCGCTCAGTCAATCGCGGCAGGTCCGGATCGTTGCTGATTTTCAGGTTCTCAGCTTGATCGGTGGCCTGACCGCGCGGTCCCTGCACTTACCGGTCCGTTATTACGACGCGAAAGGCGATTACGATGAAATAAAATGGAAGATTTTTGGGCTCAGTATCCGAAATATTGATTGAAAACAGATTTCGGAAAAAATAAATCAGAATCGGAAAAATTTGATACATCGGTAATTCTTTTAATCGATTAATTGCCACAGTCGGTGGCGGATGCGGCGGACGCAGACATAAGGGACACGACAATGGTTTGGCCAATGGTATAGACGATCAGGGGTGTCGCCCCGCCCGCGCAAGCAGGCTGTCAGGCTTTGTCGCCAGGGCCTGTTCGATCAGCTGCTTTGCGCGTTCCATGCGGCGTTCGCCGTGCCGCTCATCTCGTCGAGTGCGCGGCTCGTCAGCGCGATGGCGAGCCGGCTTTGCGCCTCGACAAGTTGCGGATCGAGTGCCAGCGCCTGCACGAGCTCGGTGATCGCCGCGGCAAAGTTCCGCCGCGACGCCGGCTTGTATATTTTGGACCGACCCCGGAGGATGTGATCGAGCACGTCGGGATGCTCGGACGGCCGCAACGCTTCGGACGCTATCATTCGTAAATTCAGAGCGATCGCCGACGCGGCCGGTAATCCCTTTCTGCAAGGCGAGCAGATCGCCGATGTCGCGGTCGAACCGCTCGGCCCAGAGATGCGTGTCCGTTGCGGTGTCGATCAGCTGCACGTTGATGCGCACCCGGCCGCCCGAGCGCTGCACGCTGCCTTCGAGCACGTAGCGCACGTGGGGTTCGCGGCCGATCCGTTTGGCGCTGACCGGCTTGTTCTTGTAGGCAAAGGCGGTGTCGTGCGAGATCACCCGCATGTCGGCGAGCCGTGACAAATCCGTCGTCACATCCTCTGTGATCCCATCGGCGAAATGTTGCTCGCCGGGATTGGCGAATGGCAGGACGGCGATCGACAAAGACGGGACCGGACGAACGCCCGCAAACCAGCGCCACTCAACCGTCCAGGCAATTGCGCCGGCGACGACAAGCACCAGAGCGCCGACGATACCGGCCATGAACGCGCGGCGGACCTGGTGGTGCGACGGCGGTTTGGGGCCAGACAATCCATTATTACGTGGATTGAAGTATCCGTATTCAATCTGCAAAGGAAACCGCCCGCCAGATTCCCGAGGCGCCGAAACAAACGTCGAAGACCGAGTGTTGTTGTCGAGGCAACCCCTTCGTCGGAGACGCGCCATGCTGGTCGCCGCGACCACGGCAGCCGCCCTGCTGATCGCCAGTCCGAGCACGACCGCGCTCGACCGCATCGCCGCCGATGGCGGCTTTCTGCTCGGCAATGCGCATCGCTGCGGCATCGCGAACGATCGGGTGGTGCAGGCAGGCGAGGTGGTGCAGCAATTGATCGCCGCCGCCGCTTCCGACGACAGCGAACGCGACCGGGCGGCGCTGCGCTTCGCCAAATTCTTCCTGGTCAGCGCGCTGCCCGACACCGACAAGGAAAAACTGGTCGCCTCGTGCGACGCCGTCACCCGCGAGTTCAAACAATTCGAGCAGCACCAGACGCGGCTCGCGGCCGAAGCAACGAAGACTCCGGCGGGCGACACCACCGGGCCGCCCCTCGACCCCGGTGCCGGGGAATAGAGAGGCCGGTTACGCCACCTTGCGCGGCGCGAGGCGGCGCCAGACGGCGCACAAGGCGGCGACCAGCGCCTCGATGTCGGAATCACTATGCAGCGGGGTCGGGGTCAGGCGCAGCCGCTCGGTGCCGCGCGGCACGGTCGGGTAGTTGATCGGCTGCACGTAAATCCGGTGGTCGTGCAGCAGCATGTCGCTCGCCGCCTTGCACAAGGCAGCGTCGCCGACCAATACCGGGACGATGTGGCTCGCGGACGCCATCACCGGCAGCCCGGCCTCCACCAAGCGGCGCTTGACCAGCGCAACCCGCTCCTGGTGGCGGAGCCGCTCGGCCCCGCTCGCCTTCAGGTGACGCACCGCGGCGAGTGCTCCGGCCACCAAGGCCGGCGGCAGCGAGGTTGTGAAGATGAAGCCCGGCGCATGGCTGCGCAGGAAATCGACGAGCGCGGCGGAGCCGGCGACATAGCCGCCCATGACGCCGAACGCCTTCGCCAGGGTGCCCTGGATCACCGTCGGGCGCTGGGCCAGCCCGTCGCGCTCGGCGATGCCGCCGCCGCGCGGCCCGTAGAGGCCGACCGCGTGCACCTCGTCGAGATAGGTCATCGCGCCGTAACGCTCGGCGACGTCGCACAATTCGGCGATCGGCGCGATGTCGCCGTCCATCGAATAGACCGACTCGAAGCACACGAGCTTCGGCCGCCGCGGCGGCAATGCCGCGAGGCGGCGGGCAAGATCGGCCGGATCGTTGTGGCGGAAAATCTGCTTTTCGGCGCGGCTGTGGCGGATGCCGGCGATCATCGAGGCGTGGTTGAGGGCGTCCGACAAGACGATCGTGCCGGGGATCTGGCTCGCGAGCGTCGAGAGGGCCGCCTCGTTGGCGACGTATCCCGACGTGAACACCAACGCCGCCTCCCGCCGGTGCAGATCGGCGAGTTCCCGTTCGAGCTGAACGTGCAGGTGGACGTTGCCGGAGATGTTGCGGGTGCCACCGCTGCCGGCGCCGAGCCCGTCGATCGCCTCGGCCATCGCGCCGAGCACCTTCGGGTGCTGGCCCATGCCGAGATAGTCGTTGGAGCACCACACGGTGACCTCGGCCCCGATGCGGTGGTCGAAGGCGCGCGGGAACCGGCCGCAGCGCCGCTCCAGCTCGGCGAACACACGATATCGTCCCTCGGCGCGGAGCGCGTCGAGCCGCTGTGTGAAATAGCTTTCGTAATCCATGTCGTCCCGCCGGCCAGGAACCGCGACGATAGCAGCGCCGCTCCCGCCTCTCCATTGCGCGCTGTGTCGCGGGCGCAGGGTTCCTCCCCCGCGCAGCGGGGGAGGGGGACCATGCGACGCATGGTGGAGGGGGCGACGCCCGCGGCCCCCCCC
>DASUKH010000191.1:0-4377 GCA_036278835.1 Allostellaceae bacterium | reverse complement strand
GATGCTCGACCATCTGGCGCAGGGGCGGCTCAATTTCGGGGTGGCGGCGAGCGGGCTGCCGAGCGACTGGGCAATGTTCCACGTCGACGGCAACACCGGCCAGCACCGCGAGATGACGCGCGAGGCGCTCGACATCATCCTCAAGCTGTGGACCGAGGAGGAGCCGTTCGACTATGCCGGCAAATACTGGCAGGTCAGCCGCATCGCGCCGATGCTGGAGAGCCTGCGCGCGCATATCCGACCGTTTCAGAAGCCCTACCCGCCGATCGGCGTGGCCGGCATCAGCCCCGGCTCCGACACTTTGAAGCTGGCCGGCGAGCGGGGCTTCCTGCCGCTGAGCCTCAATCTCAACCAGAGCTATGTCGCCAGCCACTGGGCCTCGGTCGAGGAGGGGGCGCGGCGCACCGGCAAGACGCCGAGCCGGGCCGACTGGCGGCTGGTGCGCGAGATTTTCGTCGCCGACAGCGACGCCGAGGCCGAGCGGCTGTCGGTCGGCGCCCAGATGGGGCGGATGATGCGCGAATACTTCCTGCCGCTCCTGAAGAATGTCGGGGTCATCCAGTACCTGAAGCACGACGAGGCGGTCGCCGACAGCGACGTGACCCCGGAATACTGCGCCCGCCACAACTGGCTGATCGGCTCGCCCGCGACGGTGGCCGAAAAGATCGAGCATATGTATGAGGAGGTCGGCGGGTTCGGCCAGCTCCTGTTGTTCTGCTTCGATTACAGCGAGAACCCGCCGGCGTGGCGGCACTCGATGGAATTGCTGGCGCGCGAGGTCATGCCGCGGGTAGCCCATCTGACGCCGGCCGGCAACATGAGCTGAACCGGAGCGCGGAACAGCAGAATCCGCCGTCATTTCGGCGTACGGATCGAATACGTTCCATTGACCGTCATACATTGTGAACGCGATACCTAGGCACCGCCGGTGAGTTCCCTGAACCAGGCGGCAAGTGTCGCGCTCCACGCTTCCGCGCCTCAAATCGGCATACGGTATCCATAGAACTCGTGATCCTCGTTATAGCCACCCTGGCCGGCCCCAAGATCGGCGAAGTCTCGCACGAACTCGATCGCTCCGATCCATTTGACCATCTTGAAGCCCAGCTCATTCTCGCAGCGAAGCCGGAGCGGCGCGCCATGCAGAACGCTGAGCGGTTGCCCGTTCATCTCATAGGCGAGGATGGTCAGGCGGTGGCGCATGTTGTGTATCTCGTGGACGTCATAGTAGCCGCCTCCCGCGGCGCCCTCGGAGAATGAATAAAAGACCGCGTAACGGGCGTCCGGCGTCGGCTTCACGATGTCGAGGATGTCGCGCATCGGAACGCCGCCCCACTTGGCGACCCCGGACCATCCCTGGATGCAGAAGTGGGTGGTGATTTGCTCCTGCTTCGGCAGGGCCTTGAGATCGGCGAAGGAAAAATCGCGGGGCGTTTCCACTAGTCCGCTGACGCGGAGGCGGTAGTTCGCGAACTTATCCGCCACCAGACCGTTGTACTCGGCCGAATTTGGCATCGTCCCGTTCGGCCAAAGATGCGGCGAGATATCCTTTTCGGTCAATTGAGCGTTCGGGTCCCACCATTCGGCAAGCCCCTTGATCCAGCCGACCATGAATTGTCCGATCCGCTGCACCAGGCGAGCGTGGCGGATGGTGAACGGCGAGGCGATCCACCAGGCCAATCCCACGAGAACCATGGCCAGAACAAAGAGGGGAAATCCGACCCACGAGTGGCTCTGGACTCCCGCGAACATATGATTGGTATTCTCTCTGAGGCCGGTCACGAACACCATGATTCCGTGCGCCAAAATGAAGAGCACGAACCAGCAAAACGAGATGAAGTGGATCGAGCGGGCCGCCTGGCGGTTCAATACTTTCCCAATGATCCCCGAACGGTTGGAGATCGCCGGGCTCTGCATGAGGCCGGTCAGGATCGAAACCGGCGCCGCGATGAACACCGTGATGAAGTAGCTGAGTTGCTGCAGACCGTTGTAGCGGGTCCAGCTCGATTCGACGGGAAAGTTGAGTGACGCGTACTGAATGGCGGTGGAAAGCGCGTTGGGAAAGACCTCCCAGGTCATGGGCACCAAGCGAAGCCACTGCCCCGTCGCGAAGATCAGCACGTAAAAGGCGACGCCGTTGATCGTCCACAGGAGCGCAATCGAAAAGTGCCACCAGCGGGCGAGCCCAATCGAGTGGCGGACGCCGGGAATGCCCAGCCACTTCGGAATGGTCACGGAATCGTCCTTGGAGGTCCAGACCCGGTCCTTTGGCACGGCGTGCTGAAAGCGAAACCACTCGGTGCCGGGCGTGCAGTCGCGGCTCCAGTTAAGCCTCGGAAAGTCGGCGAGGATCTGGATCCCCGCCCGAATGATGAACATCATGAAGAGCATGTTTAGGAAGTGCTGTAGCTGCAACCACCACGGAAAGCCCGAATCCACCGAGGGTGCGGCCTGGGCGATGCCTGGGTATTCCGTGATGAACGCCTGGACGCTCGGCAGCTCCCTCGCTGCCTGCGCTACGGCGATCAGGACGACGAGCGCCACTGCACCGATCGGAAGCGCCCACAGGATGCTGATCCAGCGCTTGCCGATGCGGATTACGGGAACTATCCCCTGCTGCGGTGGCAGCCAGTTGCTCAGGGTGATCCGGTCATCCGCCGCGCTCAGCGTGGGCGTGATGGAATCATGAGGGGGCGGCGTGATCGTCACTGAATCGGTCATAGGCTTCGCTTCCTCAACGACCGTTATCGATGAGCCGTCTTCTGCGGTCGGACAAAAGCATGAAAATGATGATGGCGGCGCAGAAGAACGCCAGCGCAAGGCAGGCCGACGCAAGTGAATCAAGCCACGCAGGGTCATGTTTTTTGATCTTCAGGATTACGGCATTATCCGGTAATCCAGGCCCCGATCGCGGTTCACCCCGGCCGGCCCGTGGGCGAAAAACACCTGCGGGCGCGCTTGCGCCGGCTTATGATGGGCTTCATCGGTGTGCGGACAGTGCGGGGCAGGCAGGCGATGAGCGACGTCCAGCATTTCATAGGCGGCAAGCGGGTCGAGGGCCGATCGGAAGCGTCCGGCGGGCGCTGGGGCGATGTCTTCAACCCGGCCTCCGGTGACAAGGTGCGGCGGGTCGCGTTCGCGACCCCCGGCGAGGTCGATCGGGCGGTCCAGGCGGCGCGCAACGCGTTCCCCGGCTGGGCGGCGACCCCGCCTTTGACCCGCGCCCGCATCATGTTCAAATTCGTCGAGCTCCTGCACCGCGAGCAGGACAATTTCGCCCGCATGATCTCGGAAGAGCACGGCAAGGTGTTTTCCGATGCGCAAGGCGAGATCACCCGCGGTCTCGAGGTCGTCGAGTTCGCCTGCGGCATCCCGCATCTGATGAAGGGCGAGTTTACCGAGCAGGTCGGCCGCGGCATCGACAGCTGGTCGATCCGCCAGCCATTGGGCGTCTGCGCCGGCATCACCCCGTTCAATTTCCCGGCGATGGTGCCGTTGTGGATGTTCCCGATCGCGCTCGCCTGCGGCAACACCTTTATCTTGAAGCCGTCGGAGCGCGACCCGTCGGCCGGCTACCGGATCGCCGAACTGCTGCTCGAAGCCGGCCTGCCGCCCGGCGTCTTCAACGTCGTCAACGGCGACAAGGCGGCGGTGGACGCGATCCTCGCCCATCCTGACATCGCCGCGGTCAGCTTTGTCGGCTCGACCGCGATCGCCGGCTACATCTATGCGACCGCGGCGCAGCACGGGAAACGCGTGCAGGCGCTGGGCGGCGCCAAAAACCACATGGTGGTGATGCCCGACGCCGATCTCGATCAGGCGGCCGACGCCCTGATGGGGTCGGCCTACGGCGCCGCCGGCGAGCGCTGCATGGCGGTGTCGGTGGCGGTCGCGGTCGGCGGCGTCGGCGACAAGCTGATCGACAAGCTGGTGCCACGGGTGCGCGCGCTGAAGATCGGTCCGGGCAGCGACCCCGACGCCGAGATGGGGCCGCTCGTCACCCGCCAGCACCTGGAGCGGGTGCGCTCATATGTCGATCTCGGCGTCCAGGAGGGCGCGAAGCTCGTCGTCGACGGCCGCGACCTCAAATTGCAGGGCTACGAGAACGGCTTTTTCCTCGGCGGCTGCCTGTTCGACGAGGTGAAGCCCGAGATGCGCATCTACCAGGAGGAGATTTTCGGCCCGGTCCTCTCGGTCGTGCGCGCGCCGGGGTTCGAGGACGCGGTGAAGTTCGTCAACGAGCACGAATACGGCAACGGCGTCGCGATCTTCACCCGCGACGGCGACGCCGCGCGCGAGTTTACGAGCCGCATCCAGATCGGCATGGTCGGCATCAACGTGCCGATCCCGGTGCCGATGGCATTCCACAGCTTTGGCGGC
>DASUKH010000190.1:0-12767 GCA_036278835.1 Allostellaceae bacterium | reverse complement strand
CCCTTGAACACCGGGCGGCGCTTTTCCATGAAGGCGGTGCGGCCTTCGGCGTAATCCTCGCTGGCGAAGCATTCGGCGACGACGCGGCGGCACAATTCCATGTCGCGCTGCGATTCGTCCTTCAACGCCTCGCGGACGATCTGCTTGGCGGCGCGGATCGTTAAGGGGGCATTGACGGCGATCGTGTCGCAGTAATTCTTGACGTAGCCTTCGAGCTCGTCCTCCGGAACGACCCGGTTGACGAGGCCCATAGCCAATGCCTCGGCGGCGGTGAACTGGCGCGCGGTGTAGAAGATTTCGCGGGCAAAGGCCGGCCCGACGATGCCGATCAGCTTGGCTATGCCCTCATAAGCATAGCCGAGGCCGAGCTTGGCGGCCGGGACGCCGAACCGCGCGCCCTCGGCAGCAATGCGGATGTCGCAGGCAAGCGCCGCGGCGACCCCGCCGCCAATGCAGTAGCCGCGGATCATCGCGATCGTCGGCTTCAACGTATCCTGCAATTTGCGGCGCGCCGCCTCGGAGATTTGGGCGTAAGCGGCGGCCGCCTCCTCGTTGGCGCGCCGTTCCTTGAACTCGGAGATATCGGCACCCGACACGAAGGATTTGCCGCCGGCGCCGGTGACCACGATTACCCGGACCCGCTCGTCGGCGTCGAAATCGTCGATGATGCGCGCCACCGCCTCCCACATATCGAGCGAGACGGCGTTGTGGCGCGCCGGGTTGTTGAAGATGAGGCGGCCGATCGCGCCATCCCTTTCGGCGATCATCTTGGGGGTCAAGGGCTGGTCGAGCATGGGGAGGATCCTTGTTGCGTGCCGTCCTCCCGTAAACCGGGAGCAGACGGTCAACGTTGATCCTGCCATGCGCCGGCCGGCGCGGTCGAGGGCCGAAGATCAGGCGGCGAATTGGCCGGGACGCAGGTCCAGATCGCCGACGCGCCCCCAGAACCGCTCAAGCCGGCCGAGGGTCGTGGCCGCCTTGTGCAGGTCTTCCTCGCCGATCGTGCCGTAGCCGGGCAGCATCGCGGCGTGCCGCTGGTGCATCAGGGCCAGCCTGTCGCGAAGCTCCTGGCCCTTACCCGTCAGCCGGATGTGGATCGAGCGCCGGTCATGCAGCGAGCGCCGGTACCCGATATAACCGTGCTCGACGAGCTTTTTGACGTTGTATGACACGCTCGACCCGAGATAACAGCCGCGCAACGTCAATTCTCCGACGCTCAACTCGTCATCGCCAATATTGAACAGCAGCAACGCCTGCACATTGTTGATGTCGCGGATGCCGAGCTTCTCGATCTCAAGCTTGATGACATCGAGAAACTGGCGGTGCAGGCGCCCGACCAACGCGATCACCTCAAGATACCGGCTGTTTCCCATCACATCCCCACACGCGGCTGCTCTGGAGGATGTTAAGTTCCGAGGGGTTAAGATTCGGTTTATGGGCGACAGCCGCGCAAGGCGGGTAGAACGCGGCGCAACCCGCCCTATTTTTCGGGGCGGCGCAGGAACTGCATGATCCCCGAAAAATCGAGCGGGCCGCCGCCGCTGTCGACATAGAGTTGGTAAAGGTTGGCGGCGGCGGCGGCGAGCGGGGTAGCGGCAGCGGTAGCGCCAGCCGCCTGCTGCGCCAACCGCAAATCCTTCAGCATGTTGGCGGCGGTAAAGCCGGCCGCGTAGCCGCGGTTCGACGGGGCCGCCGGAACCGGCCCCGGCACCGGGCAATAGCCGGTCATCGCCCAGCATTGGCTCGTGGATTTGCTGCAGATGTCGAACAGCGTCTGGGCCGGCAGGCCGAGCTTCTCGGCAAGCGCAAACCCCTCGCACACCGCGATCATCGAGGCGGCGAGCATCATGTTGTTGCAAATTTTGGCGGTCTGTCCGGCGCCCGACGGCCCGGCATGGATAATCGTGCGGCCCATCGCCTCGAGGATCGGCCGGCCGCGGGCGAAGGCCGTCTCTTCACCGCCGATCATGAAGGTCAGGGTGCCGGCTTCCGCGCCGATGACGCCGCCCGAGACCGGCGCGTCGACCATCGCAAGCCCCTTCTCGGCGGCGGCGGCGGCAACCGCCCGTGCGGTTTCGACATCGATCGTCGAGCAGTCGATCAAGAGCGCCCCCGGGCGGGCATGCGCGAGCACCCCGTCCGGGCCGAAATAGACCTCGCGCACCTGCGGCCCGGCCGGCAGCATCGTAACGACTATGTCGCCCGCCGCCGCAGCCTCGGCGATCCCCCCGGCGCTGTGCCCGCCCCGCTCGGCGAGCGCAGCGCAGGCGGCGGCCGCGACGTCGTAGCCGGAGATACGGTGCTGCGCCTTCAGCAGGTTGGCCGCCATCGGCGCGCCCATATTGCCGAGGCCGATGAACCCGATCGTCGCCATAGCCAACTCCTTTCAGCCGCGCTTCAGGGGACGATTAACTCACTGCCGGAGTTGACAGGCAACGAGAACCCGGCACGCACCGCCACAATCCGCGCCGCGGGCTGAATGACATCGACCATAGTTTGCTCGGAAGCGGGGCAGGACCGCACCCGCCCCTAGCCGCGGGCCTTCTCCAGCCGGAGAATGTTGGTACCGCCGATCCGGCGGTACTGCACCAGGTCCATCAGGCTGCGGATCAGGTGAATGCCAAGGCCGCCCGGGTCGCGCTCTTCGAGCGACAGCGAGAGATCGGGGGCTTCGGCGACGGTCGGATCGAACGGCCGCCCGTTATCGACGATCTCGGCGGCGACCGCGTGGTCGGTGATGTCGAGGCGGACGCTGACCCGATGCGGCGGCGGCATGCCGTCGAAAGCGTAGCCGAGCACGTTCGTCACCCCCTCTTCGAGGGCAAGGGTCAGCTTGAACGTCAGCTCGTCCGCGAGCCCCTCCGCGGCGCCGCATGCGCCGACCCAGTCGGTCAGGCGCGCGATCGCCGAAGAATGCTGGTCGAGGTCGAGCTCGTAAGCGGCCATGCCCGGCTCCTACCGCGGGAACCGGGGGAAAGCCAAGCACGATCGCGACGCCGTGGCGGGCGCAGGGGCGACGGGCGCGAGACCGCCACTATTGCCCGGCGACCGGCCGCATGCTACCGAATCGGTGGGTCGGCATTGCGAAGCGAGGGGGTCATGGAATTTTCCCAGGAACGCTCGGGAGACGTGGTGATCGCCAAGCTCGCCGGCCGCCTCGACAGCGGCAGCGCAGCCGCCGCCGAGGAAAGCTTCTCCACCCTGCTCGCCGGCGACGTGCCGCGCCTTGCGGTCGATTTGTCCGGTCTCGAGTACGTCAGCAGCGCCGGGCTGCGCGTGCTGTTGGTGGTCGGCAGAAAGGTGCAGAAATCGGAAGGACGGCTGGTGCTGTTCGGGCTGGTCCCGAATGTGCGGGAGGTCTTCGCGATCAGCGGGTTCGACAAGATATTCACGCTCGCGCCCGACCGCGCCGCGGCGCTGGCCGCGCTCGGCCAGCCCGGCGAGGCCGCCGCCGCAGCGCCGCTCGGGTTCCCCGAGGAAATCGTGCTGCTGTCGCTTGACGAGGCGGCGGGCGACCCGCAATCGGTGCACGACATCGCGCTCGCCGCCGCCGCCCTGATGGAATTGGCGCTGCGCAACCGCGTCGACACCGATCCGAAAAAATTTATGGTGGTCGATGCGACCCCGACCGGCGATTCGATCCTTGACGATGCGCTGCGCCGTCTGAGCGAGGCCGGTGGCGATCTCGACACCCCGACCGCGATCGAGAAAGTCAGCGCCGGCGCCGCGGAATACCGCGAAGAAGCGCTGCGGCGGCTCGTCGCCAAAAAGATCCTGCGCGAGGAGAGCGGGCGTTTCCTGTGGATATTCCGCACCACTCGCTATCCCGTCATCAACGATCACGAGCAGCGCGAGGTCAAGACCCGGCTCCGCCAGCTCCTGCTGACCGACGAGATCCCAGACCCGCGCGATGTGGTGCTGCTGTCGCTGGTCGATTCGTGCAATTTGATGGGACAGGTGCTGAACCCGCAGGAGGCCGAACAGGCGGCCGAGCGCATCCAGCAGCTGAGCCGGCTCGATCTGATCGGGCAGCAGATGGCGAATGCGATCGCCGAGATCCGCTTCATCCTGAGAAACGCCGTCATCGTCCACTGAACCGATTTCGGACTGGACCGGCGGGGACGCCGGCGGTCCGGGATGAGCGCCGCGCGGGGAGGGTGTCATGATCATCGACACGCATGCCCATGTCGTCCCCGCCGCGATGCTCGATGCGCTGCGCCGCGAGGCGCGGCAATTCCCCTCGGTGCGGTTGCACGAGGATGGCGGCCCGCCGCGGCTCGCCTTTGCCGGCGGCCCGCCGGGGAGGCCGATCCAGCCTCGTTTGTCCGACCTCGCGGCGCGCCGCGAGTGGCTGAGGACCGCGCGGGTCGATCATCAGCTGGTTGGCGGCTGGACCGACATCTACGGCTACGAGCTATCCGGCGAGGAAGCGGCCGACTGGGCGCGCTTCTACAACGCACACATGCGGCAGGACGAAGCCGTCCTGCCGGCGCTGAGCGCGCTCGCGACGGTGCCGCTGCAGAACGGCGCGCTGGCGGCGCGGGTGCTCGAGGAAGCGCTCGACGCCGGCTTCAAGGGCGCGATGATCGCGACCCAGCCGAAGGGCACCGGCGGCAATCTCGACGACCCCGACCTCGACCCGTTCTGGGAAGTCGCGTCGGCCCGCGGCACGACGATTTTCGTCCATCCCCATTACATTTGCGGTGACGAGCGGCTGGCTGGCTACGACTTGGTCAACGCGGTCGGGCGCCTGTCGGATTCGACCCTGGCCGTCGCCCGCCTCCTGTTTTCCGGGCACCTGACCCGCTTCGCCGGGATGACCCTGGTGCTGTCGCATGGCGGCGGCGCCCTGCCCTACGCGCTGGGCCGGCTGCGGCGCAACCATGCGATCCACCCCGAGTTCGCCGACCCCGCTCCGGGCTTCCGCCGGCTCTATTTCGATACCGTGTTGTTCGAGCCGCTGGCGTTGCGCTTTCTTTGCGATGTCGCCGGCGCCGACCGGGTGATGCTCGGCTCCGACCACCCGTTCGGGATCGGCGACCCCGACCCGTGCGGCATCGTCGAGCGCACCCGGCTCACCGACGCCGAGCGCGAGGCGATCCTCGGCGGCAATGCCGCCCGCGTTTTCCACATCGAATGCGGCTGCGGGTCGGACGGCGCAGTGCTACGATAGAACGATGCACCCTTGCAAGGGAGAGGCGGATGAGCATTCAGGGCATGAACCATTTCACGGTGCTAAGCGACAATCTCGACGAGACGCGCAAATTCTACTGCGACCTGCTCGGGTTCGAAGAGGGGCCGCGGCCGAATTTCCAATTTCCCGGCTATTGGCTCTATGTCGGCGACCAGCCGATCCTGCATGTCATTCATCGCAACAAGCTGAATGAAGTGCGCGCCGGCGTCATCGATCACATGGCGTTCACCGCGACCGATCTGCCGGGCACTGCCGCCAAGCTCGCCAGGGCCGGGGTGCAGTATGATCTGCGCCGGCTTCCGGCCGGCGAAACGCGCGGCGGGCTGTGGCAGATGTTTTTCGACGACCCGCATGGCGGCAAGGTCGAGTTCGATTTTGACAAGGACGAAGCCGCCCCGGCCGGCTACGCCGGCTGAGGCGCCCGGCAGCGCCCCCTCTCCCTCTCAGGGGAGAGGGCGGCGTGAAGTGCGGCTCGACCGGAGAGCCTTCGCCGGGATAGGTTGGGCCTTTTCACCCCCCGAGGGAGAGGGCCCATGAAATTCGGATTGTTCGGCGGCGCGCGGGCGCGCGGCGGCCCCGCCGGCGACAGCGAAGGCTATCACGAGTTCATCAACTACATCGTCTCGGCCGAGGAACTCGGGTTTTCCAGCGTGTTCCTGGTCGAGCACCACTTTACCGGGTTCGGCCAGGTTTCGGCGTCGCTGAACCTGCTCTCCTATCTCGCGGCCCGCACCTCCCGCATCCGCCTCGGCACCGCCGTCGTCGTCCTGCCGTGGCACAACCCGGTGCTGGTCGCCGAGGAGGCGGCGACCCTCGATCTGCTGTCGAACGGGCGCCTCGATTTCGGGGTCGGCAAGGGCTACCGGCCCTACGAATTCTCCGGATTCTGCATCCCCCAGGAAGAGGCCACCGCGCGCTTCGACGAGGCGATCGATGTGATCCGGCAGGCGTGGACCAGCAAGGGCCGCTTTTCCTATGACGGCACGTGGTGGCATTACGACAACATCGTTGTCGAGCCGGCGCCGATCCAGCAGCCGCACCCACCGTTCTGGATGGGCGCCGGCAGCGCCGAATCGATCCGCCGCGCCGCGCGCGAGGGTTATAATCTTTTGCTCGACCAGATCGCGCCGATCGGCGTCATCATCGAGCGGGTGCGCGTGTTCCGCGAGGAATGTACGGCGATCGGCCGGCCCTACGACCCGATGATGGTCGGGGTGACACGCGGCCTGCAGATCGTGCACAACGAGGAGGAGCGGAAGCGCGCGATCCTGACCCGGCGCGAGGTGCTGAAGAACATCGGCGATCTGGCGCGCGGCCCCGACGCCGAGCGCTATCATCACATCAAGGATGACCCCGACGCGTTCGAGCTCGATGACGCGCCATTGCTCGGCACCCCCGAGGAGATTATCGGGCGCCTGAAGCGGCTCGAAGCGGGCGGCGTCGAGAACGTGCTGTTCGCCGCACCGGGCGCCTCGGTCGCGCATTTGCGCACTTTCGCCGAGGAGATCATGCCGGCCTTCGCCTCCAACCGGCAGATGTCGCTGGCGCAGGTGTAAAAGCGCGCCAGTCCCACGCTCAGCTCTCGCTACCCGCCGCGCGGCGGGTAGCGATGGCGGCGGCCGGCAAAATCCTCGACGAGCCACTCCGCCCCCTCCCCGCCCGGCGCGGCGGCGCTCGCCGCCACCGGCGCCTTGCCATAGCCGCCGGGGATGTCGAGCACATAGGTCGGCTGGCACAGGCCGGATACCCGCCCGCGCAGCCCGCCGGCGAGCCGCCGCCCCTCGCCGAGGCCGACACGGAAATGCGCGGTGCCGCGGGCGAGGTCGGGATGGTGCAGGTAATAGGGTTTGACCCGCATCGCGACGAGGCCGCGGAACAGCGCCTCCAGAACCGCCGGGTCGTCGTTGACGCCGTGCAGCAGCACGCTCTGCGACAATACCGGGATGCCGGCGCGGACGAGCCGCCCAACCGCGTCGCGCATCGGCTCGGTCAGTTCGCGCGGATGATTGGCGTGGATGACGACCCACACCGCCTTGTCGCAATCGAGTGCGGTGCATAACTCGGGGGTCACGCGGCCCGGATCGGCGACCGGCACGCGGGTGTGAAAGCGGACCACCGCGACATGCTCGATCCGCTGCAATTCTTGCACGAGCGCCCGCAGGCGGCGCGGCGAAAGCAGAAACGGATCGCCGCCGGTGACGATGACCTCCCAAATTTCCGGTCGGGCACGGATGTAATCGAGCGCGGCGGCGAGATTCGCCGGCGCGAGCACCCCGTCCCCGCCACCGACCTGCTCGCGGCGAAAACAGAAGCGGCAATAAACCGGGCAGGTGAGGATCGGCTTCAACAGCACCCGGTCGGGATAGCGGTGGACGATGCCGGGCAGCGGCGCCCAGCGATGATCCCCGATCGGGTCGGCCTGGTCCTCCGGCGCGCTCTCCAGCTCCGCCTCACTCGGCATGAATTGCGCGGCGATCGGGTCGGCCGGGTCTGCGGGGTCGATCAGCCCCGCCATATCCTCGGTGATCGCCACCGCGAACTGCTCGGCCACCCGCCGCAATCCCTCCCGCCGCTCCGGGGCAACGAGGCGGCGCAAGATCAAATCGTCAATACCCATGACGTTGATCTGGTCTGTCGGACGTCACACCTCCAGTTCGGGCTGTATCGTCGCGGTGAAGGACGGGCGGCAGGCGATCTCGTCGAGAAAGGCCGAAAGGCGCGGACGGCCGGCGCGCCAGTCCCATACTTTGTGCCGGCGGGCGGTGTTTTCGAGCGCCGCGCCGAGGACAATCTGCGCGGCGTCGAGCGGCCCGCGATAGTGGTGGCCGTCGCCGAGCGCCGCTTCGAAGGCGTCGGCGGCGCGCCCGGCCCGCGCGCTCTCCAGCGCGATAACCCCCGGCGCCTTCAGCCCGAAGCGCAATTCGCGGTTCCAGACGCTGATCCCATCAAGAAAGGCGATTGCCCGCCCGGTATCGGCCAGCCCGCGCCAGTTATCGGAGCCGTCCATTGGCAGCAACTTGCGGCCGCCGTGCCGGGTATCGAGGAAACCGAGCACCAGCAGCGTCTCGTTAAGGACCGTGCCGTCGTCGAGTTGCAGTGTCGGCACCTTGCCGCCGGGGTTGTAGGCAAGCAGCGACGAGTTCGGGTCGCGCAACACGACCTCCTCCTCCGGCACCCGGTCGATCAGGCCGGTCTCGCGCAACACCACCCGGATAATCCGGGCGTAGGGCGAACCGGCGGCATAAAGCAGCTTCATATCCTCCCCCTCCTGCACGCCGCATTCCCGTCTATCACTGCCGGTGGGCACCCGGCAATCGCGGCGGCCCGTCGCCGCGCCCCTCCCGGGAAGACAGATCTGGAGATGCATCCTCGCTGTCGCCCGGCCGACGCGGCGGGCGAGGCCGATTGCGATCGCGCACGAGGTCGCATCGAGCTTCCAGCTGCATCCTCAAAATCGAAGGGCCCAGCCGTCTCCGGCTAAGCCCTTGCGAAACTTGGTGGAGCCAACCGGGATCGAACCGGTGACCTCTACAATGCCATTGTTACGGATAGTGCTACGCGGCGTTTCGCTGGATTGCGCCAGAGCGCCCTACGACCATTGATCTGGCTGTCTTTTCTGTGCTGCAAAGGGCTTGCGCGTAGGTTGCTTTGCGCTACAATTCGCGCCGGTTTGCTTCCCTCGTGCTTCCCCACTGCTTCCCCGGAGACCGCTACAATGCCCAAGCTCAGCAAGCGCACGGTCGATGCGATCCGCCGCGATCCGGCCGGTCGCGACGTGTTCGCGTGGGACAGCGGCGATGGCGCGTTGAAGGGATTCGGGGTGCGCATGAAGCCGAGCGGCGCCGCCGCCTACCTGGTCCAGTACCGCACCAAGGAAGGCCGCACCCGCCGGCTCGCGATCGGCAGGGTGGGCGTCTTGACGCCGGACGAGGCGCGGGTGATTGCTGGCGAGAAGCTGAAGGAAGCCACGAAGGGCGGCGATCCCTCGGCCGAACGCCATCGGGTGCGGCGCGAGGCGCTGACCATCGCGGAATTAGCTGATCTGTATCTCGCCGAAGGCCCGGCCTCGAAGCCGAACAAGAAGGCGTCGAGCTGGGGAACCGACCGCTCGAATATCGAGCGTCACGTGAAGCCGCTGCTGGGCCGCAAACTCGCCGCGGGATTGACCCATGACGACGTGGTAAAATTCCAGCGCGACGTTGCCGCCGGCAAGAGCAAGGCCGACATTAGGACCGGGAAGCGCGGCCGGGCGATCGTCGATGGCGGCCCCGGCACCGCGGCGCGCTCGCTGGCGGTGCTGGGGGCGATGTTGGAATGGGCCGCCCATCCCGACCGCAAGCTGATCCCGGCGAACCCGGCCAAGGGCGTCAAGCTGCTCAAGGGCGGCAAACGCGAGCGGTTCCTGTCGGAAGCTGAATTGGCAAAGCTCGCGGATGCGCTGGCGGCGATGGAAGCCGAGCATCGGCTGAGTCCGACGGCGACGGCGGCGATCCGGCTCCTGCTGCTGAGCGGCTGCCGCAAGGCGGAAATCCTGACGCTGCGCTGGGAGTGGGTCGATGTGGAGCGCGGCGTGCTGCGCCTGCCCGACAGCAAGACCGGCGCCAAGGTCGTGCCGCTCGCTGCGGCGGCCGTGAAACTGCTCGCCGAATTGCCGCGCGGCGGCGCCTTTGTGCTGCCGGCCGCCAAAGGCGCCGGCCACTACACCGGGTTGCAGAAGGATTGGGAGCGGGTGCGGGCGCGCGCCGGTATCGGCGGGGTGCGCATCCACGATCTGCGGCACAGCTTCGCGTCGTTCGCCGTCGCCGACGGCAACAGCCTGTTCCTGATCGGCAAGGTGCTGGGCCACAAGCAGGCCCGCACCACCGAGATTTACGCGCACCTAGCCGACGATCCGGTTCGGGCCGTCGCCGACCGCACCGCGGCCCGGATCGCCGCGGCGATGGCGTCCGCCGGCGAGCGCGACCCGGCGAACGTGGTGCCGATCCGCAGCGGGACGGCGTGAGCTGCGTTCGAGTATGGCGGAGCCGGAGGGCGGCACCATGAAGGCCGCCTACGACGCGAGGACCGACACGCTCAGCATCATTCTCAAGCCGGATGCCGCGGTCGCAGAAAGCGACGAGGACAAGCCGGGCGCGATCCTCGACTACGACGCGGTCGGCAACTTGGTCTGTCTGGAAATCCTCGATGCTTCCAAGTGGGTCGGGGACACGCGCCGGATCGAGTTCGAGGTCGTGGAATGACCGGCCCTGCCGCCCGTTCAGTGCCGCATAGCGTCCGCGCCGTCCGCATGCCCGAAGCGGTTGAGAACGCGCGATTTTCCTTGGCCGGCGCCGGCGTCCGGGTGCCGTCTGCCAGTGCTGTCGCCGTCCGCGGTACTAGGTCACGCCGCGGCGCGCGATGGCAATCGTGCCGGCTTTTGCGCCATTCTCTGATGAGGCGCGCAATCAAGGGCAGACCACTACTGTGGACGGATCGGAGGTTGCTGACAGCAGGCTGCTCGGCATCGGCCTCTACACCGTGCCTGAGGCAGCGCGGCTCACGGGATCACGCAAGGCGGCCTGCGCCGCTGGCTGCGGGGCTATACGCACGGCGCTGGCGAGGAGCGGGTGACATCGCCGCCGGTTTGGCCGCGCCAGGCTTCCGACATCGACGGCACGCTCGGTCTCAGCTTCCTTGATCTGATGGAGGCGCGGTTCATTGACGCCGTCCGAAGGCGGGTCTGCCGTGGCGCGTGATCCGGCGGGGCCCCGAGCGCGCCCGCGAGATTTGTGCCGCCGACCATCCCTTCTCTTCGCAGCGGTTCCACGCCGATGGTCGAACGATCCTCGCCGAAATCATCAACGGGGCCGGCGAACTGCAGCTTCTCGACCTTGTGAAAAGCCGGTTCGCCTTCGCTCGCGGCACCCGCCCGAGCCTTTATGCCGGGATCGAGTTCTCCGATCGCCGGTCCGCCGGTGGCCGCTCGGCCGGCAAACTCCGGTCGTGATCGACCCGGCCCGCAGCTTCGAGCAGCCGATCGTCAGCGAGGGAGGCATCCCGACGGTCGTTCTCGCCAATGCGGTCGCGGCCGGGATTCGGTGGCGAACGTGGCGCGGCTGTTCCGATTGCCCTGCGCTCGGTCGAGGCGGCGCTGCGGTTCGAGCAGCGGCACGCCCGCCGGCTTGCCGCTTGAAGGTCTTTATCGACAACAACCTCTCGCCCTATCTGGCCCACGCGCTCAACACGCTGCTTGAACCCGAGGGCGATCAGGCGTGACCGATCGTTCCTCACCCAATAACGGAGGATCGCGCTTGGATCGAGGCGCTCACCGCCGAGGGCGGCTGGATCGTCATTTCTGCCGACGCACGGCTGGTCGTGTCGCCGGCGGTCATCGATCGGCCGCGGGACTGCCGCAGGGCCCGGCGACGGAAGTCGTGCGTGCATAGCGGCCGGCTGCCTCCATCGTGAGGGGGGTACCCCCGGTTTGGCGCCACAATGCGCCGGAAACGCCCGTCAGTGCGCTTTTCGACCATGCTGGGAGTTTTTTTCTCTATGTCCGGCCCGAATTCAGTACAGAAGGATGAGCCAGCTATCAGGGTCATCCGCTTTGCTCGAACCGATCGACGCGTTGGGCACGCCCCGGCGCGCCTGGACCCTAGGGTCGATGAACCGGTGCCGCTGCAACCGCAGGACCAGGTTCAGGCTGCGATTGCGACGGTTGCGGCGGGCCCTGCGCCCATGTGCAATCCCCTTCCCGATCGCGATGAAAGCTGATCAATGAGGCCCCGGTTCTCCACGGGGGAAAACAACGCGCTCGGAGGTCCGTATCGCTAAGCGACACTCTCGCTTCAAAGGGGCGGCTGTCGTTTCGTGTTCCCAACCGAAGGAAGGGGAGATCTCGCGACGGATCCCACAACGAGTACGGTCAGGTGTGGGCCTTGACCAAGCCATCCCCTCGGTGGCGGCAAAACGTTATGTCCGCGAATCGCCGGAGTCGAGAAGTTTTTCTACTTAAGCGTGCAATTGCTCTCTCAACGTGGTAGGTTCCGGGCTACTCAGCCCAAGGATAATAGTGGGGATGCAAGCGCAAATTTCTCTCGAGGCCATCTATGCTCGCGCATATGGCCGTGCCATCGAGCCCTATCCGTTTCAGCGCGCCCTGGCAGTCGAGCCGGATATCGAGGTTGTGATAGCGCCCACTGGGCTCGGCAAGACTGCCGGTGTGACTCTGGGCTGGGTTTACCGTCTGGTAAATACGCCGCAACAGACGCCGCACAAGCTCGTTTGGTGCCTACCGATGCGCACGCTGGTCGAGCAAATCGCCGGCGAAGTGGCGGGGTGGATCAGCCGCCTGCAGGGGATTTTTGTCCAGGTCGGCCAGCCGCTCCCAACGGTCCACATTCTGATGGGCGGAGCGACTTCGGAGGACTGGCGGCTGCATCCGGAGCAGGCGGCAGTCGTGGTGGGCACCCAGGACATGCTTTTGTCGCGGGCGCTGATGCGAGGGTATGGCATGAGCCGCTTTGGCTGGCCGATCGATTTTGGACTCCTCCACGCTGACGCCCTCTGGGTCTTCGACGAAGTCCAACTCATG
>DASUKH010000189.1:0-10407 GCA_036278835.1 Allostellaceae bacterium | reverse complement strand
GGGGGGGGGGGCCACGCCCGCGCCCCCTCCGGCTCGCTTTGCTCGCCACCTCCCCCGCATGCGGGGGAGGAGCTATTGGGCTAGCGCCCGGCGGTGCAGGCGAAGCTCGCGTGGGCCGGGAGCAGGAGCGGGCAGGTTGCGAGATGCCAGTCGGTCTCGACCCGCTGCGGCCGCGTGTCGGGGCCGCACTGGCGCTGCGCCTCCTGTTGCAATTCCGCCTTGGCGGTGTGCAGCGGGTTGTAGCAGATGCCGACCCGGCGCGCGGCCGGCTGGCCGGGGGCGGGCGCCTCCGGCACGGTCGGGAACGGGTCGAGGGCGCCGCAGCCGGCGAGCAGCAGCAGGAGGAGCGCCGCCGATGGCCGCGCGGCATGCCTCATCGCGCGTCGGCGAGAGCGCGCTCGGCGAACAGCGCGGCCGCCATCAGCCCGGCATCGTCGCCGACCCGGCCGACCAGCTGGACGCCGGTCGGCAGTCCGCTCGCGCCCCACCGCGCCGGCATCGTGACGCACGGCACCCCGAGCAGGGTCCACATGCGGTTGAACACCGGGTTGCCGGTATAGCCGAGCCCCTTCGGCGCCTCGCCTGGCGCGGCCGGCACCAGCAGCGCCGTACATGGCCCGAAAAACCCGTCGAGCGACCGGCGCGCCGCCGCCGTCTCGGCCACCGCGCGGTCGTATTCCGGGGCGCCGACCGTCATCCCCTCATCGAGCATCTGCGCCAGGGGGGGCGACAATTCGGCGCTGTGCTGCAGCCGCTCGTGGGCCAGCGCGCGGCTCAGCTCGAACCCCATCACCGCCTCCTGCGCCGCGGTCAGCCCGCGATGCGCGGGCGGCACGGCGATCTCGACGACGCTCGCGCCGGCCCGTTCGAGCGCCTCGCGGGCGCGACCGAGCGCCGACTCCGTTTCCGGCTCTGCCTCTTTCCACATCGGCGTCAGGTAGATGCCGAAGCGCGGCGGCGCGGCCGGCATCGCGAGGTCGCGCAGGGCCGGGCGGCCGCCGACGACCCCGGCGAGAAAGGCGGCATCGGCGACGTCGCGCGCCATCGTGCCGACCGTATCGAGGCTGTCGCACAGCATCTTGACCCCGGCCCGCGGGATCGTGCCGAAACTCGGCTTGAACCCGACGATCCCGCAGAACGCCGCCGGCCGGATCACCGAGCCGGCGGTCTGGGTGCCGAAGGCGAGCGGCACCATGCCGTCGGCGACCGCCGCGGCCGAACCGCTCGACGAGCCGCCGGGGGTGTGCTCGGGATTGTGCGGGTTGGCGGTCTTGCCCGGGGTGAAGCAGGCGAATTCGGTGGTCACCGTCTTCCCGAGCACGATTGCGCCGGCGCCGCGCGCCAACGCGACGCAGGCGGCGTCAGCCGCCGGCCGATGCCGCCCGTAGATCGGCGAGCCGTAGCCGGTCGGCAGGTCGGCGGTGTCGATCAGGTCCTTGACGGCGATCGGCACACCGTGCAGCGGTCCGCTCGGCGGCGAAGCATCGGCATGCCGAGCGGCGGCGAGCGCCGCCTCCGGGTCGAGGACATGCCACGCCCCGACCACCGGCTCGCGCGCCGCGATGCGGTCGAGCGCGGCCGTGACCAGCGCCTCGGCGCTGAGCCGGCCGGCGGCGATCTCGGCGGCGGCGGCGCGGGCGGAGAGGGAGAGGGGATCGGGCATGGTCGGCCTCGCGCGCTGAGGATTTCGGCAGACCCTAGCGCCAAAGCCTGCTTCGCGCTATGGACGGGGCATGCAGCAGCGGCCGAAGAGGTCGGGCGACGAGGACGAGGCGGCACGCCGCACGGCCGCCTTGATGGGGTTTATCGTGATCCTGCTGCTGGCGATCGCCGCGGTCGTCCTGGTCCGCGAGCTGCGCAAGAAATCGATCCTCGAGGACTGCCTGATGTCGGGTCGGCACAACTGCGCTCCGATCGTCGGGTTGACCGGGTCGCGGCGGTTCTTACATGCAACGGATGACGCGGTCCTCCAAATGGCTCGACTGGCACGGCACGACGATCCTGTCGTTGCGCAAGGGGGGCGAGGTCATCGTCGCCGGTGACGGCCAGGTGACGATGGGCACTACCGTCGCCAAGTCGAACGCCCGCAAGGTGCGCCGGCTCGGCGGCGGCAAGGTCATCGCCGGGTTTGCCGGCGCGACCGCCGACGCGTTCGCCTTGTTCGAGCGGCTCGAAGGCAAGCTCGAGCAGCATTCCGGGCAATTGACCCGAGCCTGCGTCGAACTCGCCAAGGATTGGCGCACCGACCGCTATCTGCGCCGGCTCGAGGCGATGATGGCGGTGGCCGACAAGGAGGTGTCGCTGATCCTGTCGGGGACCGGCGACGTGCTCGAACCGGAAGACAACATCATCGGCATCGGTTCGGGCGGCGGCTACGCGCTCGCCGCGGCGCGGGCGCTGATCGACGTGGACGGACTCGACGCCGAGGCCGTCGCGCGCCGCGCCATGGCGATCGCGGCACAGATCTGCATCTACACCAACGACAAGATCACGATTGAAAAATTGTCAGCCTGATAAGCGAATGCCCGTTTTCGCAGGAACTGATCCGCATTCCCGGCGAAAGCCGGGACCCACTTGTCCGCGTTCGGGGCATTTGCGAAGTGGACCCCGGCTTTCGCCGGGGATGCGATTCCAATGTGGGCGGGAGCCGGAGTCGGCATGACCTCCTTCAGCCCGCGCGAGATCGTCTCCGAGCTGGACCGCTTCATCGTCGGCCAGGACGAGGCGAAGCGCGCCGTTGCGATCGCGTTGCGCAACCGCTGGCGCCGCCAGCAATTGCCGGCCGAATTGCGCGAGGAGGTTCTGCCGAAAAACATCCTGATGATCGGACCCACCGGGTGCGGCAAGACCGAAATCGCGCGGCGCTTGGCGCGCCTCGCCGAGGCGCCGTTCCTCAAGGTCGAGGCGACCAAGTTCACCGAGGTCGGCTATGTCGGTCGCGACGTCGAGCAGATCGCCCGCGACCTCGTCGAAATCTCGATCTCGATGACCCGCGAGCGGCTGCGCAAACAGGTCGAGGCGAAGGCCGAGCTGGCCGCCGAGGAGCGGGTGCTCGACGCCCTGGTCGGCAGTCACGCCGGCGCCGAGACCCGCCAAAAATTCCGCAAGATGCTGCGCGAAGGCACGCTCGACGACCGCGAGATCGAGGTCACCGTGCAGGAAAACGCGGCGGCGAGCCTCCCGACCTTTGAAATCCCCGGCATGCCGGGGGCGCAGATGGGCATGCTCAACCTCGGCGACATCTTCGGCAAGGCGTTCGGCGGCCGCCCGACGCCGAAACGCATGACCGTCGCCGAAAGCCACCGCGTGCTGATGGCCGAGGAAAGCGACAAGCTCCTCGACCAGGACCGGGTGGTGCGCGAGGCGATCACCAATGCCGAGCAGAACGGCATCGTGTTTCTCGACGAGATCGACAAAATCTGCGGCCGCAGCGAGCGCGGCGGCGGCCCGACCGGCGCCGATGTCAGCCGCGAGGGGGTGCAGCGCGACCTCTTGCCGCTGATCGAGGGCACCACCGTCGCGACCAAGCACGGCGCGATCAAGACCGACCACATCCTGTTTATCGCTTCGGGCGCCTTTCACTTGGCGAAGCCCTCCGACCTGCTGCCGGAATTGCAGGGAAGGCTGCCGATCCGGGTCGAGCTGCGGGCGCTTGACCGCGCCGACCTGCGGCGCATCCTGGTCGAGCCGGAAGCGAGCCTGTTGAAGCAATACCGGGCATTGCTGGCGACCGAGGGGATCGACCTCGAATTCGCCGATCCGGCGGTCGATGAGATCGCGCTGTTGGCGGAGCAGATCAACTCGACCGTGGAAAATATCGGCGCCCGCCGGTTGCACACGATCCTCGAACGGCTGCTCGAAGAGATCAGCTTTACCGCCTCCGACCAGCCGAGCGGCACACGGGTGGCGATCGACGCCGCCTATGTCCGCGAGCGGGTCGGCGCGCTGGCGCAGGATACCGACCTGTCGCGCTTTATTCTCTAGCGGATCGGCTCATCCGCCGGAACCGCTCGTCTCCAGCGCGGCAAGCACCGCCTCCAGCCGCATGTCGCTGACCCGCGAACCGCTGGTAAAGATTTTTCGGATACGCCCTTTGCCGTCAACCACTTCAATGATGTCGGCGTGCTTGACGTCGAAATCGGCATTTTTCCTGTCGGCCAGCGCATTCTTGATCTGCAGGGGAGAATCGCCATCCGTGTCGCCCGCGGTGCGGTAATAGCCGATGTGATAGCCGCTCTGCACGACCGCCCGGATGGCCTGCGGCGCGCCGGTCAGGAATTCGACTGACGAGTCCTTCGGGTCCCAGCCGTACTGCTTGAGGAACTGGCGCATCTCCGGCGGTCCCGATGCAGCCGGCGCGATGTTGAAGAACACGAACTCGACCCGGCCCTTGAGCGGCGATCGCTGCACAACGCGGTCGTTGAACTCGGCCAGATTGGCGGCGACCAGCGGGCATAGCTCGCGGCAATAAGGAAAGAGCGGCGCGACGATGCGGAGCTTGCCGGCGAAATCCGCGGGCGAAACCGACCGGCCGTTCTGGTCGGTCAGCCGGAAATGGGGCGCCGTGCCGATGACCGGCAACTCCGCCCGCGCAGGCCGGCCGAACGAGATAAACAGCGCGACCGCCGCGAGCGCGACGAGGGCACCGCCAATCGCGGACAGCAGCATCAGCCTGAAACGGGCGAATGGAGCGCCTCTAGCAAAATGGCTGTCGCGGGCCGCCTCCGACACGGGCCGCTACCACAATCGCGCGAGATCGGTCACCGCGGGGTGGTCATGGTAGACCAGCACCGTGGCGAAGGTGACCGCAACCACGGTGACCATGAAGCACACAAGCCCGATTGCCATTTTCCGGTTCGCCGATCGCTTCTGAGCAAAGAATTCCCGCGCCATGATCGGCCCGTCGGCGCCCGGGCGCTTCGACAGGCCGCGCTCTTCCTGTAGCGCCCAGCGATAGATCACCAGCATAATGGAGATGACGAACATCATGCTGCCGAGGATCCACATCTCAAGGCCGCCGTAACTCTCGTCGAGCGCCGGGCTCAGCGACCCGAGGCGCCCCAGTTCGTCATAGGCGTGGTACAGGATTTGGTGCTTGAAGCTGAGGTACGAGCCGAGAAGGATGTTGCCGATCGCTGCGACCCAGAACATGAAGAGGCGCACGCCAAGCGACGCGCCGTGCGGATAGGGCCGCGGATCGAGGAGACACCAGAAAAAGATGAGGCCACTGAGCAGGAGGCTCGTGTGCCAGATGTAATGGATCGGCTCATCGAGTATGGCGAGATCGTGATAGCGGGGGATCATCCAGAAATAGGTCGTGCCGACGAACAGAATTGTCGCGACCGCCGGATGGCCGAATATGCCGAGGCCCCGGACGAGCGGGTTGCGCAGGACGGGCGCCACAACATATCGCCGCAGCCAATCCGGCATGCCGCGCAGCAGGGCTGCCTGGGGGACCGACAGCACCAGCAGCAGCGGAGCGATCGTCCGCAACAGCATGTGCTCAATCTGGTGAACCACAAAAAGATGATCGGAGATCGTCTCGATCGGCGATTGAAGCGCTAAAAACAGCGCGGCGAGGCCGCCGAAAAACGCCAAGCGCCGCCAGATCGCGAACCGATCGCCAGTCGTTGCGGTGTCGCGCTGGCCGGCAATATAGAGCGCTGCCGCGATCAGTATGCCGCCGGTAACGGTCGGGGTGATCTGCCAGGAGGACCACGGATCCGGCTGCGGCGCGGCCCGGCCGTGGCGCAGTATCATATCGATCGCGGCAAGCACCGAGACCGCCGTCCCGACCAGGCCCGCCGGCAAAAAGATGCTGCGGCCCGGCCGCAGCGCCGATGCGCTCACCCGTCTCATCTTAACCGAGGCTGCCTCCTCGATCCGCTCTCCGCCCCCTGACGTCGCCGGCACAATAGTGGTGGCCTTGCGGTGCGCCCCGTGTCTTATGGTCGCGACATCCGCACGGTCAAAAGCTCTGAAGCCAGCCGGCGTCGCCGCGGCCAAGCCGGCAGCCGGCGCAGAGCGACACCTCGCGGAATGCAAAACCGCTCGCCAGCACGTCATCGACGGTCAGCCCGACCCGTCCCTCGCTGTCGTAGCAGCAGGAGGCGATCCGGCCGTCCCAGGTGACCGCGAACATGTTATGCGCTTTATAGTCGCACGGGCCGGCCGGCTCGGGAAGCGGCGGCAGCCTGAAGCGCGCCATATCGACCTGCCCGGCCCAGTCGTGGAAGTTCCCTTTCCGAGGGGTCCACACCCAGTGCACCCGCATGATGTCGCCGATGTGGCCGCGCAGCACCTTTTCGCTGCGCTTATGGGCCGACAACACGATGTCCTGGAGGCCGGCCCGCGCCAACTCCTGCCACAGGCTGCGCGGAAACAGGTTGCCGTCGTTGTCGAGGCCGTTGGTCGCGAAGGATACCCGGATGCCGCATCCCGTTGCGTAGGCGAGGAAATCCGGCAGTTGCGGATTGAGCAGCGGCTCGCCGAAATGGTTGAGCCAGACGAATTTGCGGCCGTCGCTCTGCGGCGGGTTGTCGGAGCGTTCGACGAGGCGCATGCACTTGCGAAATGTCGCCATCGTCATGTCGCCCATCGGGCGGGCCTGCGTCGGGTGCGGGCAATAGAAGCATTTGAGCGAGCAATAGTTCGAGGTCTCGATCTGCATGACCTTGAAGCCCATCGCGACCTCCGACGGGGCAAATCCCCTCCAGCGCAAATCCCCTCCAGCATCGAGCTGGCGTAGCGGCGCCGGGGCGGCGGCGGCGCGTTCTCGTCCCTGTGCGGCGGATACGTTAACATGACGGGCATCGGGTCTTCGCGAGGGAAGATGCGCACCGTCACCATCCCCGTCACGCCATTTCCCGACCAGCGGCCGGGCACCTCCGGGCTGCGCAAGAAGGTCCGGGTGTTCCGCCAGCCCGGTTACGTCGAGAGTTTCGTGCAGGCGATCTTCGACGCCATGCCCGAGGCTCTCGGCGAGGGCATCGCGGGCAAGACCCTGGTGCTGGGCGGCGACGGGCGGTTTTTCAATACCGAGGCGGCGCAGATCGTCTTGCGGGTGATGGCGGGCAACGGTGTCGGGCTTGCGCTGGTCGGAAAAGACGGGCTGCTCTCGACCCCGGCGGTCAGCACGATCATCCGCGAGCGCGGCGCCTTCGGCGGCATCGTGCTGTCCGCCAGCCACAACCCCGGCGGCGAGGACGGCGATTTCGGCATCAAGCTCGATGTCGCCAATGGCGGGCCGGCGCCCGAGCGGGTCACCGACGCGATCTGGGAGAAGACGAAGAGCCTTGGCGAATACCGCACCGTCGAGGCACCGCCGGTGCCGCTCGACCGCCTCGGCCGGGGGCGGCTCGGCGGAATGAGGGTCGAGGTGATCGATCCGGTTGTCGATTATGCCGCGCTGATGGAGCGAATTTTCGATTTCGACCGGATCCGCGACCTGTTTCGCGGCGGCTTCCGGCTGCGCTTCGACGCCATGCACGCGGTCACCGGGCCTTACGCCACGGAGATATTCGAGCGCCGTCTCGGCGCCCGCGCCGGTACCGCGGTCAACGCCGCGCCGAAGCCCGATTTCGGCGGGCTGCATCCCGACCCGAACCCGACCTACGCCGCCGATCTGGTGGCGGCCCTCGCCATGCCGGACGGCCCCGATCTCGGCGCCGCCTCGGACGGCGACGGCGACCGCAACATGGTCGTCGCGAAGGGGACCGGCCTCGGCGCCGGGGTGGTCGGCCCAAGCGACAGCCTCGCGATCGTCGCCGCCAATGCCGGCCTGATCCCGTGGTTCAAGGACGGGCTGCCCGGGGTCGCCCGATCGATGCCGACCAGCCGGGCGGTCGATCGGGTCGCCGAGGCGCTCGGCATCGCCTGCTACGAGACGCCGACCGGGTGGAAATATTTCGGCTCGCTGCTCGATGACGGCCGCATTCGCCTCTGCGGCGAGGAGAGCGCCGGCACCGGCTCCGACCATCTGCGCGAAAAAGATGGGCTGTGGGCCGTCCTGTTCTGGCTCAACGTGCTGGCGGTGCGCGGCGAGAGCGCGGCGGCGGTCGTCGCCGGCCACTGGCGGCGTTTCGGGCGCCATTACTACGCGCGGCACGATTACGAGCGGGTGCCTGCGGAAGCCGCCGACCGCCTTCTCGACCATCTTCGCGCCGGGTTGGGCATGCTGCCGTCGCGGCGGGTCGGGGATTTCACGGTGGCGGCGGCCGACGAGTTCGCCTACCGCGACCCCGTCGACGGGTCGATCAGCGAGCACCAAGGCATCCGCATCGAATTTTCCGAGGGCGCGCGCCTCGTCTATCGCCTGTCCGGCACCGGCACCGGCACCGAGGGCGCCACCCTGCGCGTCTATATCGAGCGGTTCGAGCCGGACCCGGCCCGCCAGGGGCTTGACCCGGCGGCGGTGCTGGCGCCGCTCGCGGCGGCCGCCGCGCACCTCGCCGATATGCCGCATATTCTCGGGCGCGTGACGCCCGACATCGTTGCCTGAACGCCCGCTCGCAACCAGGGGAGAGGCCATGCTTTCGTCGGTCCGCGTCCAGCAGCGCCTCGCCCGACGGACGATCGCGCTGGTCCTCGCCGGCGGCCGCGGCAGCCGCCTGCATCAGCTGACCGACCGGCGCGCCAAGCCGGCGGTGTTTTTTGGCGGCAAATTCCGCATCATCGATTTTGCGCTGTCGAACTGCCTCAACTCGAACATCCGCCGCATCGCCGTTCTGACGCAATACAAGGCGCACAGCCTGCTGCGGCATCTGCAGATGGGCTGGTCGTTTCTGCGCCCGGAATTGAACGAGTTTCTCGATCTTTTGCCGGCGCAGCAGCGGCTCGACGAGGCGACGTGGTATCGCGGCACCGCCGACGCGGTCTATCAGAATTTCGACATCCTGAAGGCGGCGCGGCCGGAATTCTTTGTCGTGCTGGCCGGCGACCACATCTACAAGATGGATTACTCGAACATGCTGTTCGAGATGCAGACGCGCGGCGCCGAGTGCATCGTCGGCTGTCTCGAAGTGCCGCTTGCCGAGGCCTCGGGGTTCGGCGTCATGGCGGTCGACGAGCAGATGCGCATCGTCGATTTTGTCGAAAAGCCGGCGCGCCCGCCGGCGATGCCGGGGAAGCCCGGCGTCGCGCTGGCGAGCATGGGGATTTACGCATTCTCGGCGGAGTTTCTTTATGCCGAATTGCAGCGCGACCGCGACGATCCCGCCTCCAGCCACGATTTCGGCAAGGACGTGATCCCCCGCATCGTCGACCGCGGCCTCGCCGTCGCGCACCGTTTCGAGGAAAGCTGCGTCACGACGACCCCGGACGCCCGGCCCTATTGGCGCGACGTCGGTACGATCGACGCCTATTGGGCCGCCAATCTCGATCTCGTGACCCCGGTGCCGCAGCTCGACATCTACGACCGCAACTGGCCGATCTGGACGTACCAGCAGCAATTGCCGCCGGCCAAGTTCGTGTTCGACGAGGACGACCGGCGCGGCGTCGCGGTCGATTCGATGGTGTCGGGCGGATGCATCGTGTCGGGGGCGCACGTCGCCCGGTCGCTGTTGTTTTCGGGGGTGCGGGTCAATTCATACGCGCGCACCCGCGAGGCCGTCCTTTTGCCCGATGTCGAGGTCGGGCGGCACGCCAGGCTCAGCAAGGTTGTTGTCGATCGCGGCGTGTCGATTCCCGAGGGTCTCGTCGTCGGCGAGGATCCCGAACTCGACGCCAGGCGCTTCTATCGCAGCGAGGGCGGCGTCGTCCTGATCAGCGCCGACATGCTCGCCGGCCTATAGGTGCGCGGCGCCCGCCACCTTGGCGGAGGCCGATCCGTTCGCTTGATGTTCCCGGCCGGATCGTGCTAAGCCCCGGCCGCCGTTCGGAAGGAGAGGTGCCGGAGCGGTCGAACGGGGCGGTCTCGAAAACCGTTGTCCTCCTTGCGGGGGACCGAGGGTTCGAATCCCTCCCTCTCCGCCAGCTTGCTGTTCCCGGGTGTCCCAAGCTGTTCCAGAGATCGGCTAAAAATCAGGCGTTTAGCATGATTTTCTTTATTTATATGTTCCTCATTATCCCCTGTTCCACGACGATTCTAACTATTCTTTAGGGTCTGGAATACCTAGGTCTATTTCCATCGCAAATACCGGTTTCACGCCCTTGGGTTCCGGATCGATTTTATAAACAACAAACGGACGAATATAAAGTCACCGCAAAACCGACGGCGTAAGGGTGATAAGGAATAACGACGTAAGTGCTGCTCCGGCCGAGCTGCTCGGATGGTCATTAGGCGGACCCAATTCTGACCTGCATCAATGCCATCGAGGGCGCGATTTGATCGGATTCGCTGCGATCAGCGCGGAGAACGCGAGGTGCAGGAATGATCAATACGATACTCGTCCCGGCCACGGGCGAGGA
>DASUKH010000188.1:0-22975 GCA_036278835.1 Allostellaceae bacterium | reverse complement strand
GGGGTCATTCGAAAACGCGGACCTCGTCGCGCAGATCGCTCCAGATGCGGGCGTAAATGTCACGAAAATCGGAAGCGGTGGCGAGCTCGGCAGGAGGAAGGCGCGGCCGCGGCAGCTCGATCGGGATCACCGATTTGACCCGCCCAGGCCGGTTGGTGAACACGACGACGACATCGGACAGAAAGATCGCCTCGTGCAAATCGTGGGTGACGAAAAGCACGGTTTTCCGGGTGCGTTCCCAGACACCGAGAAAGAGCTCCTGCAAGAGCAGCCGGGTCTGGCTGTCGAGGGCACCAAACGGCTCGTCCATCAGCAGCACGTCGGGATCGATCGCGAAGGTCCGCGCCACCGCGACCCGCTGGCGCATGCCTTGCGACAGCTCGTGGCGGTAGTGGCCCTCGAATTTTTCGAGGCCAACGCGACGCAGCCAGTCGCGGGCGATCTCGCGCCGGTTGGCGACGCCGCGGATCTCGAGCCCGAACTCGACATTGGCGAGCGCGGTGCGCCACGGCATCATCCCGTCCCGCGCGAACATGTAGCCGACGTCGTGGCGAATGCCGGTGACGCGCCTTCCGTCCACCTCGGCATGGCCCGAGCTTGGCGTCAGCAGCCCCGAGATTGCGTTGAGGATCGTGGACTTGCCGCAGCCCGACGGGCCGACGACAGTGACGATCGAGCCGTTCTCGACGGAAAGCGAAACGTTTTGCACCGCCACGACCGGCTCGCGCTCACGCGGACGGAAGGTAATGCCGACATTGGCGAGACGAATCTTGGGTTCGCGCTGAATATCGGGCACGGCTCCGGAAGGCCCCTCAGGCACTGGTGACCGACGGTTTCCAGCGCAGCAGCCGGCCCTCTATTTTGCGCATCGCCGTGCTGAGCAGCCACGCGATGACGACGAGCACGACGAGCGCGGCAAAGACGCCGGCCGTGTCGAAATTGCCGGCGCTGCTGGCGATCAGGTAGCCGAGCCCCTGGTTGGAGGCGAGGATCTCGGCGACGATGACACCGAGCAGCGAATAGGTCAGCGCGATGCTGAGCCCCGCGAATATCCAGGGCAGCGCCGACGGAAGCGTCACCTTCCACAGCAGGTCGCGTTTGGAGGCGCCCATTAGCCGGGCGATCGTCATGATGTCGTTATCCACGTTCTTGGCGCCGCCCAGCGTGTTCACCAGCAGGATGAAATACACCAGGGTGAACGCGGTCACGACCTTGGCGACGACGCCGACCCCGAACCACAGGATGATCAGCGGCGCCAGGGCGATGCGTGGCAGGCTGTTCAACGCGACGATGATCGGCGCCATCACCTCGTCCCAGAACGGCGAGCGGGCGAGCAGCAGCCCGCTGACGATACCGAGCGCGGAAGAGACGACAAAGGCGATCAGCGCTTCCGATACCGTCATCCAGACGTCCATCAAAAGTTCGCCGCTGACGGTCAGCCGCCACATCTCGCGAACCACGAGATAGGGGCTGCTGACCCATAGCGGGTCGATCAGGCCGCCGGATACCGCCCCCTGCCATACGGCAAGGGACCCGACGCAGACCGCCAGCCGCGCGGCGAGGATGCGGCTGCGGGAGGCATCGGCAGGAGCGGCCTCCGCGCCGCCGTCGATCGCTAGCGCGGCCCCCGGCGCGGTGCGCGCCGTTTCGCTCACTTGCCCTCCGCCCGGTGAGCGCTCGGGGAGAATTTCTGCGGCATCACCTCGGTCGCCACGACCTTTTCATAGGGGATCGAATGGCTCAGAAGTTTCGCGCCCTGCAAATAGGTTTCGACGTGCTCGATCTGCTTCGGCGTCGCAACCGGGTGATAGATCTGCCGGTAATTGACGACGTATCTCCGCAGCAGTTTCGGGTCTATGCCATGCATGTTGTCAACCGCGACCTTGACGACTTTGTCGGTCTCGGCAGGATCATTGATCATCTTCTGGGCATCGACGATGGCCGCGACAAGCTCTTGAGCCTGCTTTTTATGATCTTTCAGGTAAGCGCCGGTGCTCCAAACGCCGTTGTAAGCGAAATCGCTGAATATTTCGGGACCCTGCCCGCCCTCCATGTCGAGCACCATTTTGGCGATGTGAAGTCCGTAAACGGCCTCGGACTGCGCCGGCTCGAAGGACATCGCGCCGTCGATCGACCCGTTCTTGATGCCGGCCACCTGCGCCTGCGGGCCGCCCACCGGCAGGATTTGCACCTGCGACGGCGAGATCCCGGCACTGCTCAGCAGATAGCGCAGCATCGTGTCGGTGCCGGCGCCGATGGTCGATACGCCGAGCTTCAGCCCCTTCAGGTCCTTCAGCATCTGAGGATAGGGTTTATGGAGGTTCGGCGTCGGCACGTCGTTGCGCACGATCAAGCTGTATGGCGTGGCGCCCTGGCTGACGACCAGCAGCTTCAAATCCTGGTGCTTGCCGATCAGGTTGATGCCGTGCTCGATCGCGAAGTCGCCGAAATTGGCCGAGCCGCCGACCAGGATGTTGGTCGGCTGAATCCCGGTGCCGTAGATGAACTGGGCATCGAGGCCGTGTTTCTCGTACAGCTTGTAGGCCTTCGCGACATAGAGCGGCAGCGCGACGAACGAGCCTTGAAACGTCGAGATGGTGACGGTGTCGAGCGCGTAAGATGGCGACGCCCAGGCTAAAAGCGTGAACAAAAACAGCGCCGCGCTGGCGCGGCGCGCTGCCGTCGGACGTCCCCGCATGGCCGGTTCTCCAGGTTCAAGGCTGACGTGGGTACAGCCTGTTAAGGCAGCGATCCTGCCCTGTCAACGCCGCCGGCCGGGCACATTCCATGCGGGGCCGCGGCGGGTCAGGCGGCGTATGGCTGGGCCACGGTCGGCCCGTCGCCGGCCAGGGTCGTGCGGCGCACGTCGCGCACCTCGTCCGCGGGAAACGGCCGCCCGCGGTGCATCGTCCGGCGGTTGTCCCACATCACGAGGTCGTTGACCGCCCATTTGTGCGAATAGACGAACTCGCGCTGGGTCGCATGCTCGATCAGGTCGCGCAGAAAGAGCCGCGCCTCCGGCCCCGGCCAGCCGACGATCGCGCCGGCGTGCGAGGCAAGAAACAGCGATTTGCGTCCGGTGGACGGATGCCGGCGCACCAGCACCTGGCGTACCGGCCTCAATTTCTCGCGTTCTTCCTCGGTAAAATCGAAAAAGCCGAATTGCTGGCGCGAATAGATCTGGCTGTGCTCGCAGACCAGGTTCTCGCAGGCCTCTTTCGTCTCGTCGTCGAGCGCATCATAGGCGGCCCGCATATCGGCAAATTCGGTATTGCCGCCCTTCGACGGCACGGCGCGGGCATGCAGCAAGGAATATTTGGCCGGCGTCGGCCGGAACGAGCTGTCGGAATGCCACAGCCGGTTGCCGATCAGGAACAGCCGGCGGCGGTCGTCGCGGGCAAACGGCTGGTGGTCCTTGTCGAGGTTCGAGACATCGGCAAAGGTCTCCGGCAGCCGGTAGTCGTTCCGCTGCCGCAGGCTGGCGCTCGCCAGCTCGATGGGCCCCAGGCCTCGGGTAAACGCGAGTTGCTGTTCGTCGTCGAGAGGCTGGTCGTGGAAGACCAGCACGGCATAGTCGTCCATCCCGGCGTGGATTTCCGCGATTTCGCCGGGATTCAGCGGCTTGCGCAGGTCGACCCCTTCGACTTCGCCGGCAAAGCACGGGCCGATCTGGCGAATTCTGACAGGCATCACGAGACCTCTTGAGTTGCTTCCGAATCAGAGCTTCTTTCCGTGCGGCCGACAAGAGCCGCGCGAATTTCGATCACCAGCCGCTCGTCATGGGCTACGACGCCGAATTCGTGCCCATAGCCGATTTTCGTGGCCGCAACGGCGCGCCCGCGGAGCGCTGTTGGCGCCAGACGAGCGTGCCGATGACCATCAGGTGCGCGAAGTTGAACAAGATGCCGACCGCGAAGGCGGCGGCGTAGAAGCCCATCGTGTCGTAGATTTCGCCGGCGAGCCAGCTGCCGAACGCCATGCCGGTGCCGCTGAACAAGAGGACGCTCGGCACCCGCCACGACGCCTCGCTCGCCGGGAACAGCTCGCGCACCGCCATGACATAGGCCGGGATGATGCCGCTGAACCCGATGCCGAACCACGCCGCGACGGCGAACAGCCCGGCCTCGTCCTGCGTCAGCAGAAACCCGATCATCGCGGTGATCTGGCAGGCCGAGCCGGCAAGGATCGTCCGCAAGCCGCCGATCCGGTCGGCGAGCCAGCCCCAGAATTGCCGGCTGACAAAGGCGCAGCCGAGCAGCACCGACAGCATTGCCGCCCCCTGCGAAGTAGGAATGCCGACATCGCTGCAAAACGCTACGAGATGACCCTGCGGCATCGCCATCGGCACACAGCACAGAAACCCGGCCGTGCACAACCCGCCAAGCACGACCGCCGGCTTCAGTCCCAGCACCGCGGCACCGGGGCGCGGACCGTGCCGGTCGCCAAAGGCGGCGGCTGATTCCGGCGCCGGCCTGAGGACGAGCGCCGCCACTGGCAGGATCAGCACGATCTCCAGTGCGGCGAAACCCAGCATCGTATGGCGCCAGCCGATATGCGCCTCCGCGACGGCGAAAATCGGCGCCCAGATCGCGGCGGATACCGAGGAGCCGCTGCCGATCAGGGCCAACGCGGTGCCGCGGCGCCGGTCGAACCAGCGGGACACGTAAATGTATAGCGGGGCGTTGATCCCGGAATTGCCAAGCAATCCGATGAACAGGCCGTAGCCGAGGAGCAGGCTGTACCGGCCGCCGCTTTGCGCGACGATCAGGCCGACCGCGATCATCGCCGCGCCGAAGATCACGGTGAACCGGATGCCGAACCGCTCGGCGGCACGGCCCATCGGGATGCCGCCGAAGGACGAGCCGAGCCAGGCAAGCGAATAGGCGAGAGCCGGCACCGAACGTTCGCCGCCGAGATCAGCGGCGATCGATTTCAGTCCGACGACCGTGATTGCCGGCGCGGCGAACGACACCGCGGCGATGCCGAGCGCGGTCAGGCAGACGATCCAAGAGCCGCGCGTCTCGATCGTCGCCGGGAGAGGCGCTGCTGAGATGGTTGTCGAGGAAACGGTCATATGGACAAGAAGCGGATTCCGCGGAGGTTTCCGGCGATCGGGAGGGAAGCATCGTACCCCGAGACGCCCGGAGCAATGCGAAACACGCTCCCTCCGGGCCGGGCCTGTCAGCGGACGATGAGCATGTCGCAGGCGATGCGCTCGGCGAGCCTTCGAAATTCCTCGCCGCCGGCCCCCGCCAAATCCGCACGCACCGCCAGCACCCGACACTCGAGATGGCCGAGCCGCTCCTCGATGGCGGCCGGCTCGAGGGGCGTCGCCTCAATCTGCGCCCGGACCCCGTAGCCGGCGACCCGGTCGTCGATCCATTTCTCGACGCCCTCCGTGCCCGCGACTTCGGGCGGGCAGATTATCAGCAACGTGCGGTCGCCGGCCGCGGCGATGCGCGCCGCGGCGTCGAGCAGCCGCGCCGAGGCGGCGGTGCGGTCCTGCATGAGGACCGCGACCGCGCCGGGCCTGGTCCAGAGCGCGCGCGAGATCAGGAGCGGACCGGCGGCGGCTCCAACCGACGACCACCAGCGATGCTCGACCCGGAAATACCCGGCTACCGGGCGGCTTGAGGCGCCGGCGATGACGAGGCGGTGTTCCGACGCAGACGCGGCGGCTCCGACGGTTCCCCGCTTCACCTCGAACGTGCACGTCACGCCGTGCCGCCGTGCCGCCGTGAACAATTCGCGGCGGGCCCGCTCGGCCTGCGCTCGCAGGTGCAGTTCCACGTTTTCGATCGTAAAGGCCTCGGCACCGGTGCCGAACGTAACGTGCCGGGCGAACGGCAACGCGGCCAATTCGAGCAGCTCCTGGTCCTCGACGAAAATTCCGTGCAGCGGCGCGCCGGTGCGCGCGGCGAGCTGCACGGCGGTGTCGATCGCGATGCGGCTTTCGGAGGCGGCATCAAGTGTTACGACGATACCCTCGACGGGGCCGGTCATGGTCGCCCACCCAATCCCGCGGCGGCGCGGGCGAGGTCGGCGGCCTTGGCTGCAAAGGCGTCGAGCCGCGCGGCAATCCGCTGGTTCAGCGTGCCGGACGGGTATCGGCCGTCGACATCCGGCTGGCCGGCCGGAATCCCGGTCAACAGCTCCAGTCCCTGATCGACGGTATCCATCGGGTAGATGGCAAAACGCCCTTGCTCCGCCGCCTCGACGACATCCGGGCGGAGCATCAGGTGCCTCACATTGCTGGCCGGAATGATGACGCCCTGATGGCCGGTGAAGCCCGTCTCCAGGCAGCTGTCGAAAAACCCTTCGATCTTTTCGTTGACCCCGCCGATCGCCTGAATTTGGCCGCGTTGATCCACCGAGCCGGTGACCGCGAAGCGCTGCGCGATCGGCGCTTCGGCCAGGGCGGACAACAGCGTGAACAATTCGGCCGCCGAGGCGCTGTCGCCGTCTACCCCGCCATAGGACTGCTCGAACACCAGGCTGGCGTTAAGCGACAGCGGCCGCTCCCGGCCGAACCGGCCGCCAAGAAATCCGGACAGGATCAGCACGCCTTTCGAGTGCAGCGGACCGCCGAGCTGGACCTCGCGCTCGATATCGACGACCTCGCCGCGGCCGAGCCGCACCCGGGCGGTGATGCGGGTCGGCGTTCCAAAAGCAGAATTCCCAAGGGTGATCACCGACAGGCCGTTTATCTGGCCGACCGCTTCGCCATCGGTCTCGATGCGGATCGTCCGGCGTCCGATCTCTTCCTGAAGCCGGCGATAGACGCGGTCCGCCCGGCGGAACTGCGCGTCGATCGCGGCCTGCACTTCGGCCTCACCGACCGCCGCCTTGCCGGCGTCCGCGGCGAGCTGGTCCGATTCCCGCAACAAGTCGAGAAAGGCGCGCACGCTCGTCGTCAGCTTGTCGGCATTGCCGGAAAGCCGGGCCGCATGCTCGATGACCCGCGCAACGGCGACCCGCTCGAGCGGCCGCAAACCTTCGCGCCGCGTCATCGCACAGATCAGGCGGGCGTAGAGCAGCGTCGTTTCCGGCGTCCGCGCGACCCGGTCCTCGAAATCCGCTGCGATCTTGAACAGATCGGCAAAATCCTCGTCATAGGTGCTGAGCAGGTAATAGAGATTCGGCGGGCCGATCAGCACCACCTTGACGTTCAGGGGGATCGGCTCCGGCTCCAGCGCAATCGTGCTCGCCAGGCTCATCATTTGCTCGAGGGTTTCGATGCGGATCTGGCCGGAACCGAGCGCCCGCTTTAGCGAGGCCCAGCCGGGATTGCCGGCCAGCAGCTTCTGTGCATCGAGTATCAGATAGCCGCCGTTGGCGTGGTGCAGAGCGCCGGGCGCGAGCAGGTTGAAATCGGTGACCAGCGCGCCGAAGCGGGCGAGATGCTGAACCCGCCCGACCAGAGTCTGGTGCGTCGGATTGTCCTCATAGATGACCGGCGCACCCTGCCGGCCGCCATTGTCGACGATGACGTTGACCTGATAACGGCGGAAGCGCGCATCCTCGAGATCGCGAATTGCGGGCGCGGGCATCGGCGGGGCGCCGTCGGGCGCGCTCGGCGGCGCGAGAAAATCCTCGGCGTTTTCTTTGATGTCGCGTTCGACTTCTTCAAGATAATGCACGACCTCGGGCAGGTCTTTGTAATCGTCCCGCAATTCCTCCATCAGATGGGCGATGGCAAAGCCCGTGACCTCGCGGCTCAATCGCTGCATCGCATCGCGATGCTCGCGCTCCCATAACGGCACCTGCGCCACGGTGGCTTCCAGCTCCTTCTGGAGCGCCTCGATCTCGTGCTGGAGCCTGTTTCGCTCGGCTTCCGGCAGGTGGTTGAAAGCCTCCGGCGGCATCACCTTGCCGTCATGCATCGGCGCCAGGGCAAGCCCCATCGGCGTGCGCACCAGCGCAATCTTGCTGGCGGCAGCGCGTTGCTGCAGCGCGCCGAAGGTCTCTTCGCTGCGCTGCCGGAATTGCTGCTCGATGGCGTCGCGGCGCGCCCGATATTCGTCCCGCTCGAAGGCGGCCGGCAGGGCCGCCCGCAATTCCTCGACGAGGCGCTTCATTGCCGCCGCAAGCCCGGTGGCGCGGCCCGCCGGCAGTTGCAGGCGCCGCGGCCGTTGCGGATCGGCGAAGTTATTGACATAGCACCAATCGGGCGGGACCGGTTCGCCCTCCGCCTTGCCGCGCAACAGCTCCTCGATGACCTCGTGCCGGCCGGTTCCGCTCGCGCCGAGGGCATAGACGTTGTATCCCGTGCCGCGCATCCTTAGCGCGAAGCGCAATGCCTCGACTGCGCGCTCCTGGCCGATCGGGGCCGGCGCATCCACGAGTTCGCTGCACAACTCGAAGGGCAGTTCGGCCGGATCGCAGCGGCGATACAGCAGCGCCGGCGGCAGCCTCTGCCCGAACTCGAACTCCGGCCCGTGCCGGGAAGGCCCGACTTCGGAAGCCCCGACCGCGTCGATATCCGGCATCGCGAATGCCCTTTCCGTTCTATGCTTTCACCCACAACCCGCCCGATTTCCGATACTGCTTTTTCACCGCCGCCCAGGCGATTCTAAAGGCGGCCTCTTCTCGCCGGCGGGGCCCGCGATCGGCATAGGATTGCCACGCCGAATCGAACGCGGCCAGAAAGATTTCCCGGGCATGCGGCGGCACCCCGGCGCCGCATAGAGCGCTTCCGTAATGCCGATTCCTCATGCGGTTCCCGCGGCAGGTTCCGACGAGGAAACCTGTTGCCTGGCCAGGCCGCCCGACAGGGGCCGGTCGAGCAGCGCGGCATCGATCGCCATCAATCGCGGGCCGTCGGTCCATAAGAGCGCGCACTCGACCGGGCGGTCGCGGTAGATGCGGGCGAGTGCGGCGCGGTAGGCGGCGAGCTGTTGCAGATAGAGCGCCGGCACTTCCTCCGGCGTTGCGGGGGGCGGCCGCACCGTCTTGAAATCGACGATCAGCACCCGCTCTCGCGTCACGACGAGCCGGTCGATCTGCCCCGACAGCGCGTGCGTGCCGCCCGCCGCCGCGCCGGCGATCAGCCCGACCACAGGGACCTCGGATTGCGAACCCGGCCCCCATACCTCGGCGAATTCCGGCGCGTTCAGGACGGCAAGCGTTTCGGCGCAAATCCCGGCCTGCTCGTCGGCATCGAGTCCGTGCACCGGCAGGCCGAGAAAACGCCGCGCCGCCGCAGCGCGCTCGCCGGCCGGCAAATCGGGCAGGCTCTGCAAAAGGCGATGCACGAGAAGGCCGCGCTTGAAGCGGTCGCGCCCCCGGGCGGCGAGCGGCGACAGGGTGGCGGGTTCGGGGCCGCTCGGCCGCGACGGCAGGAGCGGCCGCGGCGGGGTCGGCTCGGGCGGTGGCGGTGCCGTCACCCAAGCCGGCAACGGACCGCGCCGCAACGCGCCGGAAGGGGCCGCCTCGCGCACCGGCGACGCAATCTGCACCGCCTCGAGCCGCAGTCCCTCGCCGTGCCAGCCCTCGCGTTCGCCGATCAGCGGCCGCGCGTCGAACGCGAACGGCGCCGCCAGCCCGTGCCAGCCGGCCCGGCACAGCGCGTGCCAATGCGGTGCCTCGGTGGCCGGTCGCCTTGTCTCCCAGCCGCAGACGTAAAGCCGGTCCTGCGCCCGGGTCAGCGCGACGTAGAGCAGCCGGCGGTATTCCTGCAAATCGCGGCGGCGCAGCGCGTCGCGCTCGGCCGTGAAATACGGCACGTCGAAAGCGGCGCGCGGCCGCCACAGTGGCAGGCCGTCCGCTTCGCCCCAAACGATGCCGGTGCGCCGGTCGGGCAGCTGCATCGTGTCGGGCAGAAAGACGATGGGCGCCTCCAGCCCCTTGGCGCCGTGCACCGTCAGGATGCGCACCTCGTCGCGCTGGCGCTCGCCGAAATCGCGCTTGACCTCGACCTCGCCGGCAACGAGCCAGCGCAGAAACCCCTGCAGCGACGGCACGTGCTCGCGTTCGTAGGCGAGGGCAAGGGCGAGGAATTCTTCGATCGGGTCGGCCGCCTCGGGGCCAAGCCGTTCAAGCATCGCGCGGCGCCCGTCGCGCGCGCCCAGAATTTCGGCATAAAGCTCGAAGGGCGGCGCGAAATCGGCCCGCGCCAGCAGCCGCTGCAAGCGCCCGGCGGCGTCGCGCATCGCCGGGTCCTCGTCCGCCATCCGGCGCAGCCTTGTCCACAGGCTCTCGTGGCCGCGATCGTAGGCGAGGCGGAACAGCGCGTCCTCGGAGAGGCCGAACAGCGGCCCCTTGAGAATTGTCGCCAGGGTCAAATCGTCCTCGGGAAACAGGAGAAAGCGCCCGAGCGCCACGAGGTCCTGCACCGCCAGCTGCCCGGTCAACACCAGCCGGTCGGCGCCGGCGACCGGCACGCCGCGCTCCTTCAAGGCGCGCAGCAGGTCTCCGACAAAGGCGTTGCGGCGCCGCACCAGCACCATGACGTCGCCGGGGCGCAGGTCGCGGCCGCGCGCCTCCAGCCGCTCGCCGCGCTCGAGCCAGCAGGCGATCGTCGCGGCGATGGCGCGCGCCAATCGGGTGCGCGGCTCGGCGATCCGGCGCGCCGGCAGGCCTGGTTCCGCCGGGTCGGGGTCTTCTTCGGGCAGCGGCAATACGGGCGGCCACAATTCGACCAATCCGGCCTGACCGGCGCGCGCCGCGACGTGGCGGATTGCGGTGCCGTCGAGCGCCACGCCGTCGGCCGCCGCGGCTTGCGCAAACACGGCGTCAACCGCCTTGAGCAGCGGCTCGGCGGCGCGGAACGAAATCTCCAGCGGCACCACCGCCCAGCCCTGTCGCGCCGCGTTGACCCGCTCCTCGAAATGGCGGCGCATCGCGACGAAGGCCTGCGGGTCGGCGCGCTGAAAGCTGTAGATCGACTGCTTGACGTCGCCGACCGCAAAGACGGTGCGCGGGCGCCCGGCGGCGCCGTCGCCGGCGAAAAACTCCTCGGCGAGCGATTTGACGATCGTCCACTGCTCGGGGTTGGTGTCCTGCGCCTCGTCGATCAGGATGTGGTCGAGGCCGCCGTCGAGCTTGAACAAAACCCAGGACGCGACCCCCGGCCGCTGCAAGAGGTCGCAGGCACAGGCAACGAGATCGTCGTAATCGAGCAGTCCGTGCAGCCGCTTGTGCCGGTCATAACCATCGAGCAGCGCGCCGCCGATGTGGGTCAATGCCGTCGTCGCTTCGATCACGGTGAGAGCGGCGAGGTCGCGCTGGAGGCGCTGCACCCGCCCGCCTTCGCCGCGCAAAACGTTTTCCGGATCGCCGCCGGCCGCCTTGGCGGCGCCCTTTGTGATCAACCTCTGCTGAACCTCGTTTTTCCGGGTCAGGAACGCGGCGATGTATGGATCGAGCAGGTCGTCGCGGCCGGCCGGATCGGCGCACCAGCGTGCGAGGACCAGCCCGCGCCCGCGGTCGCTCGGCGATCCCGCGGCGAGCGCCGCGGCGGCGGCGCGCAAGCCCGCCTCGTCGCCGGCGCCTCGCGCGCAGAATTCGGCGATGCGCCTGGCGCGGGTCGTCCCGTGCGGCACCCCGAAGGCGCGGCAGAGCCGGCGCCGCAAGGCGTCGGTCCCATCGGCGAGGGCGGCGCGCACCCGGCCGCGCCCGGCCGCCAGCGCCGCGATCAGCTCGGCAAACCGCTCCTCCTGCGCATGCCGCGCCACCGCCTGCAAGGAGGCGGCGAGCTTGCCGCCGGGGTCTTCGCGCGCCGCGGCAATGACCGCCTCTGCCGCCTCGGCGAGCGCGAGCCGCGCGTCGCGCTCCTCCATCACGACGAATTCCGGCGCCACCCCGGCCTCCAGCGGGAAGCGCCGCAGCAAGGATTGGCAGAAAGCGTGGATCGTCGCGATCCGGGCGCCGCCCGGCACGTCGAGGATGCGGGCGAACAGCTGGCGGGCGTGGGACAGCTCGTAGTCGCCCGGCATGCGGCCGGTCAGCGCCACCAGCTCCTCGGTGAGCCGCCCCGGCGGCATCGTCGCCCAGCCGGCGAGCCGCTGGTTGACCCGGTTCGCCATCTCGGCGGCGGCGGCGCGGGTGAAGGTCAGGCACAGGATGCGGGCCGGGTCGGTGCCGTCGAGCAAGAGCGCGAGCAGCCGGTCGGTCAGCACCTTGGTCTTGCCGGTGCCGGCCGAGGCGGCAACCCACACCGACTCGCCGGGGCGCAACGCGCGTTGCTGCGCAACGGTGGCGGCGGAAGCGGCGGCGCCCCTCATTCGTCCTCCTCGGGCGGCGCCTCGGCCTCGTCGAGCCGTTCCAGATGCCGATAATCGGAAAAGCGCGGCGTCCAGCGCAACACCGGTACCGCGACATAAGGGGTGGCGGGGTCGTCGAAGCGGTCGATCAGCGCGCGCACCGAGGCCAGCACCCGGTCGATCAATGCCGCCGGATCGTCGCCGCCGATCGCGGCCCGTTGCGCGGCCGGGTCGCCGCCGGTCAGCCGCCAGTATTCGAGCGAGGCCGGCCGGCCCGACAGCCCGCCGAACTCGCCGTCGCGCGCGATCGCGCCTTCGAGCGGCAGTTGCACCGCGACCGCGTTCTCGATCTCGGCCTTGCCCGGCACCGCGCCGGTTTTGTAGTCGATCAGCGCGATGCCGCCGTCGGCGAGGCGGTCGATGCGGTCGGCGATGGCGGTGATTGCGAATTCGCCGGCCGGCGAGGGCAGGGCGAGCCGGCCCGCCGCCTCGCTGCGGCTCTCGACGAGGCCGCCGCCGCGCAGCCGCTCTTCGGCGACAAACCAGCGGGCGATGCGCTCGAAGCGCGGCCACCAGAATGCCCAGGCCCCGGGCCGCGACAGAACGCCCGCGAAACATTCCCGGCCGATCGCCAGCAATTCCTCCTCGGGGAACAGCGGCAGCCCGCGCGGATTTCGCTTAACAAACTCGGCCAAGGCGTGGTGCACGGTCGTGCCGAGTTCGGCGCGGCCGGGATCGACGTCGAGGTCGTCGAGCGCTTTGAGGCGCAGGATGTGCCGGGCATAGATCGCGTAGGGGTCGCGAATCCACGTCTCGATCTGCGTCACCGGCAACTGCCGGGGCCGCGCGGCGAGCGGCGGGCAAGGGGCGGGGAGGGGGGTCGGGCGGCGGCGCTCCGGCTCGTCGCGCTGCGCCGCGGCGGCCGCGATCTCGGGGTCGGGGCCGAGCGCCCCGTCGAGACCGACCGCGCGCAGCACCGTGTCGAGCCGCAACAGCCAGCGCGACGGCACGGTCGGCGCCCCCTCACGCCGCGCCGCGCGGGTCAGCGCCACTTCCGGCGCGCCGAACGACTGGGCGAAATCGTGGGCGGCGATGCCGATCGCGCGCTCCGGTGCGGCGAGGCCGAATTCGGCCCGCATCTGCCGCGACATCCACGGATCGGTGGCGGCCGGCCCCGGCCAGGTCCCCTCGTTGAGGCCGCCGAGCACGACAAGGTCGGCCTGCTGCAAGCGCGCCTCGACGAGACCCCAGATGAACAGCCGCGGGTGCCGCCCCCAGGCCGGCCGCACCGCGATCCCGGCGGCCAGCGCCTCGAACAGCGCCGGGTAGTGGCGGCCGGGGAGCGGCGGGAAGTCGGTGGCGGCGTCGAGCAGCTCGTGGCAGAAGCGCGCCGCCGCCTCGCCCGCAGAATCGCGCCACAGCCGCGCGATCCCGCTCTCCTCTTCGCTCGCGGCGAGGCGCTCGGCCGCCCCGACATGCGCCGCGACCAGCTCGGCGAGGGGCGCCGCCGGGCGCTCGATCGCCGCGACGAGCGGGCCGAGGCAGGTCTCCAGCCGGTCGGCAAAACGCAGCAGGTCGGGCCGGCCGGCGAACGTCGCCCGCAACCCGTCAAAACCGGGCGCCGGGCGCGGCCCGCGGATCGCGTTTTCCAGGCGCCGCGCCCCCTCGCGGAACGCCTCCGGCATCAGCCCGCCGGCCGCCAGCGGATGCTTCAGCGCCGCGAGCAGCGGCACCGGCGCGAGAGCGCTGTCGGCGAGGTCGAGCACCAGCCGCAAAAAAGTGCCGGGCGGGGTGCGGGTGAGCGGCACGCCGGCCGAATCGTCGATATCGATGTCCCAGCGCCGCAATTCGGCGGCAACCCGGCGCGCCAGTTCGCGGTCCGGCGTGACCAGCGCCGCCGTCCGCTCCGGCGTCTCCAAGGCCCGCCGCAGCAGCAGCGCGATCGTCACCGCCTCGTCCTGCGGCCCGGCGCAATCGTAGCGCGACACCCCGGCGGCCGAAGCCGCCGGCAGCGGCGGCAGGTCGCGCCATGAATCGGTCGATGCCGCGGGCCGCAACGCCTCGCGGATCAGTGCGAGCCGCGATCCCCGTGCGCTCTCGCCGGCGGTCATCGCAGCGGGCCATTCGCGCACTTCCGCGGGCGCAATCTCGAGATCGCGCAGCAGGAGCGCCAGGAGGTGCTGCGGATGGGTCGGCTCGTCGGCGATCAGCTGCCACTCGTCGGCCGGGCAGGAGCGGTCGAGGCCGGCGAGGATCACTGTGCCGTTGTCGAGGCCGGCGACCGCCTTCAGCAGGTGTGTCAGGGCCGGGATGCCGCCGGTCAGCCCGGCCGCGATGACCGGCCCCGGCGGCGGCTTCTGCCGCCACTCGTCGATCTGCTGCCGCAGCAGCCGGTTGCGCCGCTCGGCCGGGTCGAGCGCCCCCTCGGCGGCGAGGATCGGCGGCCATGCAAGCGGCAGGATTTTCAGAAATTGCAGGACCGTCTGCCAATGCGCCGCAAGTTCTTCCGGCACCAGCCCGTCGAGCCGGTCGAACCCCGCCCCCTGGCTCGCGGCGGCGTCGAGCAGGCGCGCCAGGGAGCCGGCCAGCGCCGCGGCCTGGCCGGGCAACAGCGGCGGGTTGCCGCCGCCCTCGCTCCACACACTTACCAGCCTTGCCAACAGCAAGCGGCGGCGCAATTCGGGGATCGCCGGCGGCACGGCAAGGCTGGGGTCGTCCTCGCCCTCGCCCAGCACGACAGCATCCTCGCCGAGGTCGCCCAGCGGGCGCAGCCGCGGCAGCAGCAACGGCACCGGCATTCCGCCGGGCCCGGCGCTCACCCGCAGAAAGGCTTCGCGCAACCCGCGTGCCGCGCGCCGCGTCGGCACCAGCACGGTCATTCGCGCCAACGCCAGCGGATCGCCGTCGGCCTGCGCAATCAGCCCACCCGCCAGCGTGTCGAGAAACGGCCGCTCCGCCGCGATCGTGTAAACGTTGGTTAACAACGGAGACACGGGAGCCACGGAGATGGGATTGCCGTCATACCGGCGCAGGCCGGTATCCACAGGTCCACCGGACGGGCGGCTGACCGGTGGGTCCCGGCCTTCCCCGGAACGACCAGGCCGGATGTCATATGGCCGAATTCAACCACTACCGCTCGATGCGGTGGGAGGAGAGGCGGGCGCGGGTGGCGGCGAGGCCGTCCGGGGTGCCGACGTGAAACCACTCGCCGTCATGCACGATCGCGTGAAGGCGGCCCGCCCGCTCGGCGCGGTCATACACACGGTTAAGGGAATAATGCCGCTCGGCGATGCCGTCGAACGCCCGCCGATGCAGGAGCTGGATGCCGGTGAACAGATAGGGCGCCACCTCGCGCTCGCCGCGCCGCTGCGGCATGCCCAACGGATCGAGGAAATAGTCGCCGGCGCCGTCATACCCGACAGCCCCGACCGTCTTTTGCAGCAGCAGCACCGCGTCCATGCGATCTGGATCGAACGCACCTGCCAGCCGCGCCAGCGCGTGGTCGCGGCTGTCGAGCCAGACCACGTCGCCGTTAACGACAAAAAAGAACTCGCCGAGCAGCGGCAGCGCGTGGGCGACCCCGCCGCCGGTCTCGAGCCGTTCCTTTTCGCGCGACACTGCGATCCGCGGGCCGGTGCGCGCGGCGAGCCGGGCGGCGATCATCTCCGCCTTGTAATGGACGTTGACGACGACCGTCTCGACCCCGACCAGCGCGAGGCGGTCGATCGCGTGGTCCAGCAGCGAGCGGCCGCCGACTTCGAGCAGCGGCTTCGGCGCGGTCTCGGTCAACGGGCGCATGCGGGTGCCCAGGCCGGCGGCCAGCACCATCGCGGTTTTCGGCATCGCGCTCACTCCCCCCTCCTAACCCTCCCCCGCGAGCGGGGGAGGGAAGGGTGGGGGTGACGCCGGCACGCCGCGCAGCGGGCGCGGCAGGTGGCGGTCGAGCCAGAGGGCGACCGGCCCTAAATCCGGCTCGCGCGCCAGCTCATCCTCCAGCAGGCGCCAGACGCGCGGAATGTGCGACAGATATTGCGGCTTGCCGTCGCGCCGCCACAGCCGGGTGAAGATGCCGAGTATCTTGCAGTTGCGCTGCGCCGCCAGGATTGTGGCCGATCGCGCGAAGGCGGCGCGGTCGAGCTGCGGAAAGGCGGCGAGATAGCGCCCGGTCATCCGGGCGCGCAGCGGCGCGGGCACGTCGCGGCGCGCATCTTCCAGCAATGAGACGAGATCGTAGGCGGCCGGCCCGAGCACCGCGTCCTGGAAGTCGAGGAGGCCGCAGCCGCGCACCCCCGGCCGGCCGGGCAGCAGCATCAGATTGTCGACATGGTAGTCGCGCAACACCAGGGTCGGCGCTTCGCATTCGGCGGCGGGGAGCAGCGCCCGCCACAGCGCCAGGTATTCCGCCCGCGCCGCGTCTTGTACCGGGCCGCTGAGAACTGCCGGCATGTACCAGTCGGCGAGCAGCGCCGCCTCGTCGATCAGTCGGGTTGTGTCGTACCGCGGGAGGTCAGGCAGGCCGCGCCCGGCGACGGCGCGGTGCAGCGCGATCAGCGTATCGATCGCCAGCGCGTACAGCGCGTCCTCTTCGGCTCCGCCGGCGATCAGCTTTGTGTAAACATCATCGCCGAAATCCTCGAGCAGCAGAAACCCCCGCTCGCGGTCCTCGGCCTCGATACGCGGCGCGCTGAAGCCGAGATCGCGCAGGATGCCGGCGACGGCGATATAGGGCCGGACATCCTCCATCGGCGGCGGCGCGTCCATCAGCACGGCCCGGCGTCCGGCTTCGGCGAGGCGATAATAGCGGCGGAACGAGGCGTCGCCCGCCAGCATCGCCGACGCCGCTCCGCCCCAGCCGGCGGCGGCCAGGAAATCCGCCATCGCCGCCTTGCGGCCGTGCTTGGCGGTGCCGCCCGGCGTCACGTCGCCTCCGCCCGCAATCCGGCCAGCCGCGCCGCCCAGTCTCCGCCCGGGTCGAGTGCGGCGCGTCGCGCATCGGGCGCAGCGCCGTGGCTCAGCGCGATTTCCAGCCGCCGCGACGGGACCAGCGAGCCGAGCCGTTCCGGCCATTCGATCAACGAAATGCCGTCGTGCAGCGCTTCCTCGATGCCGAGTTCCCAGGCCTCCTCCGGGTCGCGCAGGCGGTAGGCGTCGATGTGCCAGACCGCGCCATCGGGCAGGTCATAGACCTGAACCAGGGTGAAGGTCGGGCTCGGCACCGCCTCGCCGCCGCCGCGCGCCCGGATAAAGGCGCGCGCGAAACTGGTCTTTCCGGTACCCAATTCGCCTCTGAGCGCGATCACGTCGCCCGGCCGCGCCCGCGCTGCGATTGCCGCGGCGAGCCGGGCGGTGGCGGCTTCATCGGGCAGATCGATTACGATCATGACCCACACCTTGTATAGCCATCGCGCGAACGCCCGCAACATAGCCTTGCGCAGCGCGCGAACGGCTTCGCCGCCGTTGCGTCGGACGTCGCGATAGGCAAAACGCTTCCGGCCGGCGCGATGCGCCGGGGCGGGCAGGGAGCGAGCCGGGCCGGCGGCCGGATGGAGGCGAAAGCGGCGAATCGCACCCCGCCTTCGTCGTGCTGGGCCGTTTTGACATCGCCCCAAGCCGAAGCGCCGGTTCCTCCCCCGCGAGCGGGGGAGGTGGCGATCCCGGATTCTATCGGGGGAGCCGGAGGGGCGCGGGCGGTGCCCCCTCCACCGTGCTCGCACGGTCCCCTCCCCCGCTTCGCGGGGGAGGAACCCGTCATTCCGCGAACCCGGAACCTATGAACTTGCCGGGATACCGGCGATCAGTTGTAGACCCACTCCTTCTCGAAGCGGGCGTAGCATTCGCGTTCGCCCGGCATTTTGACCCAGCCGGCGACGAGGCGCGGCGCCGCGAGCAAGAGCCGGTCGCGCAGATGCGTCGTGTTGCGGGCGTATTCCTCGAACACCGAAATGCAGATCTTCTGGTTGTGCGGATCGTCCTGAAAGCGGCAGGCGGCGAGCGCGACGGCCGCCATGTAGGGCTGCCGGTCGGCGCCGGAGCGCAGATAGGCGGCGGCGGTCGCCGTGGCGCGGGCCGGGTCGAGCGTCATGATCGCCTCGTCGAGCGACGCCAGCAGCTGCGCCGGCGTGCGCCCCGAGAAATCCATCCCGGCCGCCTCTTTTTCGAGAATAGAGGCATAGAGCTTGTTCTCGTGCGCCACGTCGTTGACGAAATTCGCCATCAAATAAAGGATGCGCGCCTGATACGGGTTGTTCGAGCGGCGCAGCCAGTTATTGGCGACGTTGCAATAGTCGAACGGGTGCTGGCCGGAGGTGAACACCCGCGGCACCGTGTTGCGCAGGATCAATTCGGCGGCGCCGACCTGTATCGTGTCGCCGAGGCTCGTTATCGACTTTCCGGCCTTCAAATGGGCCGTGATCAGGTCCCACACCTTCTGCTGCTCGGCGGTCAGCAGCAGGTCGAGCATCTCCTCGATCTCGTGCGGCGACAGCGCGGTGCGGTTCGTCTCCTTCAGCCGGCGGCCGCCATCCTCGGGGAACGCGGCGTTGATGCGCACGCAGGCAGCATCGTAAAGCGAATAATAGAGCGGCCCGATCGCCATGTCGGGCACCCCCATGTAATAGACGCCGTGCGAGCCTTCCCAGCCAATGTAATCGGCGAGGTCGGTGACGGCGCGGGCGCGCAAGGCCTTGTGCCCGGTGTTGCGGGCCTTGCGGCCGATCACCGTGTCTTGCAGGTCGATGAGACCAAGGAATTCGAGCTGGTCGGCAAGGGCCGACCGCGCGCCCTCGTCCTCGGCCAACCCGAGGAACAGCCCGTAGGAGCGGCGCGAATCGCCGGTCACGGTGGCGACCAGATGCTGGTGCAGCCGCTCTTCCAGGGTGCCGCCCTCGCGGATCGGCGCCGTGTCGGCCTGCCACTCCATCGGGCCGTAATCGGGCGGCGGCACGTTGAGCCCCTTCATCGTCGCGTAGCGGCCGGGGTAGCGCGCCAGGAGCTGGTTCCAGATGTCGAGGCCGGCCGGGATGTACCAGACGCTCTGCAACAGCGGCAGCAGCCGGTATTTTTCCGGCAGGTACGGCATCAGGTACGTCGAGGCGCGCAGGCCGAGGATCGTGTGGTCGTTGTTGATCAGCGTGACGTTGCCGTCGCGGATGTTGACGTGGCACGGCACCTGCACAAACGGCGCCTCCGCCGCGGTGACGACCGAAAGCGCCTCGCCGATCGAGCGCCCGTCGCGCGCCACCATGCCATAGAACAAATCGGTCGTGCGCGGCTGGTCGCGCTCGAGGATGGCGTCGGTCAACAGGTCGAAGCTCTTGTCCTCACGGATTTCGTCCCGGTTGCGCAGCATGGGCGCTGTTCCTTTATTGCGGCGGACCCGATCCGGCCCGGCTCGTCAACCTCGAAGCGTAGGCCCGCCGCGTCATCGCGTAAAGGCATGCCCGCCCGGCTTTTTTGCATTCCCCTCCTGCCGCCGATAGGCGGATTGCGTTCGGGTCGATAGTCAATCTAAAGTTGCGTGCGATGATTGCACCGCAATTTTAGAGTCTCCGTAATGGACCCCGACCGCCGCGAACTTTATCCGTTAACAGGTCTCCGCGGATTGGCGGCGCTCGCGGTGCTCGCCTATCACTGCTGGGGAAGCCCTAACAGCAATGGGCTACGATTGGAAATCTCGCACGGCTATCTTGCTGTCGACTTGTTTTTTATGCTCAGCGGCTTTGTGCTGGCTTACGTTTACCGATTCACCTTCCGCCATGATCGATCATGGACCCGGATCCGAAAATTCCTTTGGGCAAGGTTTTCCCGTATTTATCCGGTCCATTTGGCGACGTTGCTGCTGCTGCTGCCCCTGTACGGGTCTCAGGGGTTCTCCGGGGGATCGCTGATCAATAACCTGGTTTTTAGCCAAATTTTTTTCGAGACCTCCCTCACCTGGAACGCGAGTGCATGGTCGATAAGTGCGGAATGGTACGCTTATCTGCTGTTCCCGTTTATCGCGATTCCGCTTATCGAGCGGCTGCTGCCCTTATCATCAGTCGCTATCGTGGGGTTCTGTCTGGTGCCGGAGGCCACGCTTGTTCTGTCGCTGGGCCACGGCGACATTGCCCGGACTCCGATCGTGCTCGTCCGCGCCCTGCCTGAGTTCATGACCGGGATGCTTATCTACCGCTGCTTCGCCAGCAATTGGCTTATTCGCGTCTGGAAATCGGATTCGGCATTCCTTCTGTGCTTTGCCTTGATCATAGCCATCGCCGCGTTCAACAGGACCGACTTGCCGATTGTCGCGCTGCTCGCCGTTCTGCTGTTATGCTGCGCTCACAATCGGAAACATGTCGCGGCAGTTCTCGGCGGTGTTCCAATCCTCTTTTTCGGAAGGATTTCTTATTCTCTTTATATGGTTCAAGCTCCGGCATTCTTTGCCGCGACGGAGCTGCGCTCGCGCGGTATTGTGACGAATGCGACGGTATTTGGCTGGACGATGGCAGCCCTGTCATTCGCGATGGCTGTGCCGATGTCCCGATTCATCGAATATCCGGCACGCGACTTCCTTCGCAACCTGCTCAACCCGTTCGCCCGGTCGGACGACAGTCCGCTCGCCGTAGGGTCTTCCTGGCGGAACCGATACCGGAGGCGGTGATGTGCATGATGGGGCGGACGGGTTTGGAGTGGAAATCAATGGTATATGCCCGAGGTCCAGGAGGAACCGTGCAATGCCCGTGAACAAGCCGCACCTGGAGTTTCACGCCGTCGATATGGCGGGCGGCTGGACGGTGCCGTTCGGTTATCCGGCCGGCATTGAGCACAAGATTCTGGCCGGCGCGCTCGACGAAACCGGCAAGACCGGCAGCCGCACCCGGTTGTTGCGGTTTGCGCCGGGCGTCTTCACGACGGCGCCGTTCGTGCACGACTACTGGGAGGAAGTCCATTTGATCGACGGCGACCCGACCGTCGGCAACGACGCGCACGGACGGGGAACGCGAACCCGACGTTGTGCGCGACAAACGGTACCTCGGTTCATCCCCGCGCGGGCGGGGAACGCCATTATTGGCGAGAATCCGCCGCGCCCGTGTTTTCCGGGCCCTGCTTGGGACCGACTGCCAACGCTTAACCGAGGATTGTTCCGCCCTCGCTCTCGGGTCAGTAGCCGGCCCAGTCCAACACCCAGCCTTTCCTTCCGAAAGCGCGCGTCGTCCCACCCCAGACCCGGCGCGCCGGCTTGGAGTTGAGATGCCAGAGAAACTCCCGGCGCGGTTTCAAAGCACACTGACAGAGATACGCCGACAAGCGCGCGGCAAAAACCCGGCCTACCCCCCTTCGATTTTCGCTAGCGCAGTTGCGCGCTCGCCAGCTTCGCGAGGAGGGGTTGGCCCCCGCAAAGCTCCGCTCCGCGCCTCTGCCGCCGGTGCCCAAGCGGCTTAACCCCGACAGGCGGCACGATGATAGTGGCGGGGATCGACCAGGCGCTTGGGACCGCAGTGGTGAATGCGAAGGCCAGATCATGGGGTTATTTGTGGGGACACATTACGTATTCGTGTAAAAAGACAAGTTCGATTGCGCCGTTCCGGCCTGTAATTCGCGGAAAAGGCATCCGCCGATGGCTTCAAGTAATTGAGAACGGGCATGGCTGTCCGTCCGTACCTCTAGCGAGGGCTGTCCGCCGTTCCCCAGCGAACTACAGTTTGGCCGTTTGGCGCGTCCCCGCGAACATCGATCGCACTCGCGACGAGCGGGAGCGAACCTTATGATTTTCCGCCGGCCGTGATCGGACCGCAAGCGATGGACCTCGGGACCTCCCGCAGCCCAGCTCTGCACGCGCTCAGATCGAGCATCCGTAACGCCGAGCACCGCGGCAAATGCAAAGTATGATGGTTCCCGAAAACGAATAAATGGAGATATTAAATTAGGTTTCGCAGCCTTCCTATCCGCCGTAATCGCACCGCAGTATATCGTGTGCAACTTGCCGGCTTTTATTCACTCGTCAAATACAGTCCAGTTTCACTGTTCCTTGGCTTTAGGTGATAGGGCGCGACGTACGCATATCTCCAAATGAACGATCTTGCTCGAATGCCCTTTTTGCCAGCAGGCGATGATATATTCCCTGTAGTGCTGGAGGAGTTTCGTTTTTACGAATTTGCTCGGCACCGAAAGCCAAAGTGTGTTGTCCGTTACCCCTTCGAACCGTATGTCGCGAAACCACGCGCGAAATTGGGTATGGCCTATCATTTCGCGAAGATCATCTCCGAGCCTACCGAGGCTGTGCGTCGTGCGGCTGTTGAGGTATTGAGCGTTGCCGGCCACTGCTTCGCGTGCACCGGGTTCTTCCATGCCGCCCTGTTCGCCGCGATGTAGCGCTCGGCGGAATCTTCGAAAGTGATCGCCTTGGCCGCCTCAAGCTTGGCATGGTGCCGACGCGCCTCGCGCACCTGCAGCGGGTCGATTCCGTCCAGCAGCTCGCGCCGCCGCTCGGCGGCGCGCTTCCTCGCCTCGGCCAGGCTGATCGTGTGCAGCGAGCCGAGCCCCATTTCGCGGGCGCGGCCGTGCCTCATGTACCGGAAAATCCAGCTCTTGGCGCCGCGCGCATTGACATGCAGGTAGAGCCCGCCGCCATCGGCATGCATGCCAGCAACGGCGTTGTTGACCGCGGGCTGACTGAGCCGATTAACGAAGCGAGGCATTTATGATCCCGCAATGTTTCCCACAAATTATTGTGGGATCATACGGGATCACGTGGGACGCGTAACGACCGAAGACAGGCCGTTATCCCTTATTTT
>DASUKH010000187.1:0-2632 GCA_036278835.1 Allostellaceae bacterium | reverse complement strand
GATCGCCTCGGCCGGCCCCGGCACCGGCGTCATCTCGCGTCCGAACACCCGCTTCGCGGCATCGGGCGGCAGCGAGGCGAGCACGGCGGCACGGTGCGCCGCCTCGGCGGCAGCCGCCGCGTCCTGAGCCTGCGCCCCTGGCGCCGCCGCGGCGAGCACCAGAAGGACGGCTAGCGATGCCGCGAGGTGCGTTATGCCGCACCCTCGGCAATACTTTATTCGTAACTTGTGTTGCATTTTCCTGGCCCGCGCCGGGCCGGCACCCGCCATCCGCCGCATTCAACCCCCCTTAAGTGCCAGCCGGCGTGCCGACGCAACACGACGACCCCAAGCGGTCTCCGAAGAAACGCATCCTGATCGTCGAGGACGATGCGCTCAACAGGCGGCTGCTGTGCGACCTGCTGCAGGCGCACGGCTATGCCGCCATCGCCGCCGATACCGGCGCGGCGGCGCTGGCGCTGGCCCTCGCCGAGCAGCCCGACCTGATCCTGCTGGAGCTGCAGCTGCCCGATCTGTCCGGCTACGAGATTGCGCGGCGGCTGAAGCGCGATCCGGCGATGCGCGCCGTGCCGATTATAGCCGTCACCGGGTTCGCCTTGCCCGACGACGAGCGCAAGGCGCTGGCGAGCGGCTGCGACTTTTATGTCGCGAAGCCGATCCGGCTGCGGCGGCTGCTTGACATGGTGGCGGGCTTCCTCGGTGCGCCGCGCGTGCCCGGCTGAGCCGCCGCGGCCGGTCTTCCCGTCGCCGCCGCGGCGCGCTAACGTCCGCCGGGCAGTTCCTGGAATCCGGGCGGCGGCGATGAGGCTCTACGGCTATTTCCGATCCTCGGCGGCGTTTCGCGTGCGCATCGCGCTCAACCTGAAGAACCTGCCGGTCGAGCACGCCTTTATCCACCTGCGCCGCGGCGACCAGGGCGGCGCCGATTATCGCGCCGTCAACCCGCAGGGCTTGGTGCCGGCGCTTGAGGTCGACGGCGAGCGGATGGTCCAGTCGCTGCCGATCATCGAATATCTCGACGAGCGCCATCCCGAGCCGCCGCTGCTGCCCTCCGGCGAAGCCGGCCGGGCGCGCGTGCGGGCGCTCGCGGCGATCGTCGCCTGCGACATTCATCCGCTCAACAACCTCCGCGTTCTGCGCTATTTGAGCCGCCAGCTTGGCCACGACCAGGACGCGATCGAAACCTGGTACAATCACTGGATCGCGGAAGGGTTCGCCGCGCTTGAGGCCCTGCTCGCCGGCGACAAGCGGACCGGCGAGTTCTGCCACGGCGAGCGGCCCGGCCTCGCCGACATTGCGCTCGTGCCGCAGGTCGTCAATTCCGAGCGCTACCGGCTCGACCTGTCGCCCTATCCGACCATCGCCAGGATCTTCGCAACGTGCATGAAGCTCGACGCCTTCGCCGCCGCGCATCCCGACCGCCAGCCCGACCGCGAGGCATGACCCGGCCTCTATGGGCCTGCGGGCCGCGCTCGCGAACCATCTTGCGGGCGGCATCGGCGGCCGCCTGCGTCGTGCTGGCGCTGGGTGGCGGCGGTTGCGCCTCGCGCGCCGCGGACCCGCCGCTGAGCGCCGGCGAACTCGGCCTGATCGAGCACACGATGCACGAGGTCGAGAACAATTACGTGGTCCCGGTCAAACCGCAGGAACTCGTCGACAATGCCCTGAAGGGCATGCTGAGCGGTCTTGACCCGCATTCCGGGTACATGACCGAACGCGAATACCGCGAGCTGATCTCGACCACCAGCGGCCGGTTCGGCGGCGTCGGCATCGAGATTTCGCTGGAGAACCAGGTGCCGCAGGTCATCTCCGCGATCGAGGGGACGCCGGCGGCGGCGGCCGGCATCGAACCCGGCGACCGCATCGTCCGCGCCGACGGCGACCCGCTTGTCGGGATGGACATCGAACAGGTGGTGCGCAAACTGCGCGGCGCGCCCGGCAGTCACGTCGTGTTGACGATCGCCCGCGCCAACAGGCAGCCCTTCGCCGTGCCGATCACCCGCGCGGTCATCCATGTCGACTCGGTCAAGCACGCGCTGCAGCCCGGCGGCATCGGCTATGTCCGGATCAGCACCTTCGACGAGACCACCGAGTCCGAATTGCGCAAGGCAATGGCGGCGATGCGCCGGCAGGCCGGCGGCCAGTTCAACGGCTTTGTGCTCGATCTGCGCAACGACGCCGGCGGGCTGCTCGATGGCGCGATCGAGGTCGCCGGCGATTTCCTCAACGGTGGCACGGTGGTGACGACGCGCGGCCGCGAAGCTGACGAAAACCGCGCCTACAGGGCGCCGGCCGGCGGCGACCTGATCCCCGGCGTGCCGATGGTCGTGCTGATCAACGGCGCCTCGGCCTCGGCCGCCGAGATCGTTGCCGGCGCGCTGCAGGACAACCGGCGCGCCACCGTGATCGGCACCCACAGCTTCGGCAAGGGGTCGGTGCAGAGCATCATCCCGCTCGGCGGGCACGGCGCGCTGCGTCTGACCACCTCGCTCTACTACACGCCGTCCGGCCGCTCGATCCAGGGCCACGGCATCACCCCGGACCGGGTTGTGGTGCTGCCCAAGGACGAGCAGGTGGCGAACGCGCTGATAACCTATGAACGCGATCTGTTCGGCGCGCTGAAGGCGACCGG
>DASUKH010000186.1:0-14662 GCA_036278835.1 Allostellaceae bacterium | reverse complement strand
CCGCCTGTCGGCGCATCTGCTGCCGAAGACCGGCGCCTATCACGAGATCTGGGTCGATGGCGAGAAGGTCAATCCGGATGAGGAGGCGCCGGACGCGCTCTACGGCGACCGCTACCTGCCGCGCAAATTCAAGATCGGGCTGGCGGTCCCCGAGGACAACACGATCGATGTCTTGACCAACGATCTCGGCGTCGTCGCGCTGTTCGAAGACGAGACGCTCACCGGCTACAACTTCTTCCTCGGCGGCGGCCACGGCATGACCCACAACAAGCCGGAGACCTATCCCCGGATGGCGACGCCGGTCGCATTTATCGAGCCCGGCGACCTGCTCGAAGCCGCCGCCGCGGTGGTGCGGCTGCACCGCGACTTCGGCGACCGCGGCAACCGCCGCCACGCCCGCCTCAAATACGTCATCGCCGAGCGCGGCGAGGATTGGGCTCGCGAGCGGCTCTCGGAATATCTCTGCAAGGAACTGGCGCCGTGCCGCCCGATGCCCGATTTCCAGGTGCCCGACCATCTCGGCTGGCACGAGCAGGGCGACGGCAAACTGTATCTCGGGGTGCCGGTAACCAGCGGCCGCATCGCGGACGAGGGCGGGATGCGGCTGCGCGGCGCGCTGCGCGAAGCGGTCTCCCGCTTCGGCTGCGACCCGATCCTGATGCCGAGCCAGGACATCATCCTGTCGGAAATCGCGCCGGCGGACCGGGATGAGATCACCGCGATTTTCAGGGCGCATGGCGCGCGGCTCGCTGACGAGTTGCTGCCAGTCGAGCGCTGGGCGCTCGCCTGCCCGGCGCTGCCGACCTGCGGCCTCGCACTGACCGAGGCGGAGCGGGTGCAGGGCGAGATGATCGGCGCGATCGCCGCCCGGCTCGAACGATGGGGGCTGCAACAGGAGCGGCTCAGCATCCGCATCACCGGCTGCCCGAACGGCTGCGCGCGGCCCTACAGCGGCGATATCGGCATTGTCGGCCGGGTGCCGGGGGCATACTCGCTCTATGTTGCCGGCGATTTCGAGGGAACCCGGCTCAACGAATTGCTCGCCGAACGGCTGTCGATCGAGGGCATCGCCGACACCCTCGATCCGCTGTTCGCGCAGTTCGCGGCGGCGCGCCGGCCGGGCGAAGGCTTTGGCAATTTCTGTTACCGCCTCGGCGTCCCGGAATTGCAGCAGATCGTCGCCGCGGCGCGGCCCGGGGCGCGCGATGCTGCCGATTAGCGTCGATTTGTCGCGCCTCAAGGTTGTCCTGGTCGGCGACGGCGAGGCCGCCCGGCGGCGCCTCGCGCTGCTCGACGAGGCCGGCGCAGCCGATCTCGAACTCTATGCGCCGCACCCGCCACCGGCGCTGGTTGCGGCGGCCGGCGGACGGCTGCGTCGCCGTCTCCCCGAACCGGCCGAGATCGCCCGCGCCCGCCTCGTCTTCCTGGCGCGGGTCGAGGAACCGGCGGCCGGCCGCATCCGCCAGATCGCCGCGGCCGCCGGTGTCCTGCTGAATACCGAGGACGAGCCGGCGTTTAGCGATTTTCATTCGGCCGCGGTCGTGCGGCGGGGCGATTTCACGCTTGCGATCTCGACCAACGGCCGCAGCCCCGGCCTCGCCGCGGCGGTGCGCCGCAAGCTTGAAATGCTGTTCGGACCGGAATGGCAGGCCCGCCTCGATCGTGCCGCGAGTTCGCGGGCCGCCCTGCGCGCGGCCGGGTCATAACCCGACCAGCACCCGCTTCGCGGCGAATTCATCCAGGGTCAGGATGCCGGCGGCGCGCAATTCCTCGAGCATGCGCAGATGCATGAGGCGGTCCGGCGCCGCCACTGCGACGACCCCGCCGAACCGCAATTCCTGCGGCACCGTCCCCTGCTGCAACAGCATGAAGGCGAAGCCGAGCGCCGCCGCGCCGAGCAGAAACAGGATCGCCTGATAGGGATAGCCGCTCAAGAGGTCGGCGAAGGCGCACAGCAACAGCAGCAACCCTGCTGCCGCGGCGGCGTCGCGGCCGCTGACCACGGTCGCCCGGTTGTGGCCGATCAGCCAGTAGATCGCCACCGCCAGGGCCAGCACCAACACAAAGCCGACCAGCCCATCGGGGCCGGTCAAGAGGATCACCAGCGCTTCAAAGAGCGTGATCGCGACGCCGGCGGCGACCGAATAGGACAGGGTTTCGGGCATGCTCGGAATGGCGAGGCGCATCGGGGTCTCCCGTCATTTGCTACCGGCCGGCCTGACGGCGGCGGCCGGCCCGCTCTTTTTCTCCGAATGCAGGCGGGCGAGGTTGTCCTTGGCATCGCTGGCGGCGGCGCTGCCCGGCGCGCGCGCCGCGGCCCGGGTCCAGTCGCCCCGCGCGCCGTCGATGTCGCCCCTGAGGCGGCGGATATTGCCGCGTTCGAGCAGCGCCGCCGCCGATTGGGGCGCAAGCTTCAGCGCCCGGTCTATATCGGTCAGGGCCGGGTCGAGGCGGCCCTCGGCGCGATAGGCCGAGGCACGGTAGATCAGTGCATCGGCCCGCGCCGGGTCGGCCTTCAGCACCCGGTCGAGATCGGCCACCGCCTTGCCGAACCAGCCGGCGGCACCGGCCGCCTCGGCGCGATCGACGAGCAGGTCTGGGTCGTCCGGCTTCAGGTTCAGCGCACTGGTCGCCGCGGCATAGGCGCGCGCCGGGTCGCCGGCAAGAAGCCACGCCTGCGCTGCCTGATCGAGCACCCCGGCGCGCAATGCCGCCGGCGCCCGCACCATCGCCTGCGCCAGGGTTTCAAGGCGCCCCGCGGCCTCCTTGTAGCGCTTGAGGCCGATCAAGGCGACGGCGAGGCAATGCTCGGCCGGGTGGGCGCCGCCCTTCGCGTGCCAGCTCTCGGCCAACGCCTGCGCCGCCGCCGGGTCCTTGGCGGCCAGCGCCATGCAGCGCTGATAGGTTTGCGCGTCCGCCTCCTGCGAGCGCGGCGGGCCGGGCAGCCTGGGCGCCGGCCCCGCCGAGAACAGCGAGAGCGGCGCCGGGGCGGAAGCCGCGAGCGCCCCGCCGGGGGCGAACGCCACAAGGAACGCAAGTACGAAATGTCGATGCACGGCGATTACAGTGCAGCTGGAGCTGCAATGAGCATAACGTCAGGGGCCGCGCCGGCGGAAGAGCGTGCAGGCGGCCAATATCGGTGGAGAACAAAGAGCCGGGACCATGGTGCCCGCGGGAGCGAACGGGCCGGCAAAAGCCAAGATCGGGAATACGGATTTCGGGGGATGGAGAGGATTCTGGGGATGGTTTTCGTCGAGGTGTGGGCGTAACTCGTAGCGTGCATGATCGCGTCGGACAGCTCGCAGCGGCGGCATCTCCTCTGCTTCGGCCTTGGCTATAGCGCGCGGGTACTGGCGGCGCGGCTCATAGGGGCCGGCTGGAACGTGCGCGGCACCGCGCGCGACGAGCCGAGCCTATTGCGCTTCGATCGCGAACATCCGCTCTCATCGGAAGCGTTCGCCGGGATCACCCATATCCTGGTCTCGGTGCCGCCGGACGATACCGGCGACCCGGTTCTCGATATTCACGGCGACGATTTCGCGGCGCTGCCCGGGCTCGAATGGCTCGGCTACCTGTCGACCACTGGGGTTTATGGCGACCGCGGCGGCGGCTGGGTCGATGAAAACTCCGAACTTCGGCCGGGCGGCGAGCGCGGCCGGCGCCGGGCCGCCGCCGAACGGGGCTGGCTCGACCTGTGGCGTCGGCGCGGCGTGCCGGTGCACCTCTTCCGGCTGGCGGCGATTTACGGGCCGGGGCGCAGCCCGTTCGCGGCGTTGCGGGCCCGCACGGCAAGGCGCATCGACAAGCCGGGACAGGTGTTCTCGCGCATCCATGTCGAAGACCTGGCGGCGGTCCTCGCCGCCTCGATCGCGCGACCGCGGCCCGGCGCGATCTACAATGTCTGCGACGACGAGCCGGCGCCGCCGGCCGATGTGATCGCCCATGCGGCGGCGCTGCTCGGGTTGCCGCCGCCGCCATTGGTGCGGTTCGAGGAGGCTGGGCTGTCGGCGATGGCGCGAAGCTTCTGGGACGACAACAAGCGGGTCGCCAACCGGCTGATCAAGGAGGAGCTGGGGGTGAGGCTGCACCATCCCCACTACCGCGCCGGCCTCGCCGCGATCCTCGCCGCCGAGGAGCGCGGCCCGGCAACACCCTTGCCTGCCACTCCGCCATCCGGCAAGTTCGCCCGCTGAATTCGTGTCGCCACCAGAACCGGGAGGAACGCCAGATGCCGGCCTACAATGTGTTGATCCTCGGAGCCTCCTACGGCTCGCTGCTGGCGACGAAGCTGTTGTTCGGCGGGCATCGCATTACGATGGTGTGCCTGCCGGCCGAAATCGACGCGTTCAACAGCGAGGGGGCGCGGGTGCGGCTGCCGATCCGCGGCCGCAAGGAGCCGGTCGAGCTCAATTCGCGCAAGCTGCCGGGCAGCCTCAAGGCGGCCGGGCCGGGCGACGTCAAGCCTTCCGATTTCGACTTGGTGGCGCTGGCGATGCAGGAGCCGCAATTCCGCTCGCCGGGGGTGCGCGAGCTGCTCGATGCGGTGGCAAAGAGCCGGGTGCCCTGCATGTCGATCATGAACATGCCGCCGATGCCCTATTTGAAGCGCATCCCCGGCCTCGACACCGAGCGGCTGAAGCCGGCCTTCACCGATGCGAGCGTGTGGGACAGTTTCGAGCCGGGCCGCCTCACCCTGTGCAGCCCCGACCCGCAGGCGATCCGCCCGCCCGGCGAGAAAATCAACGTCCTGCAGGTTACCCTGCCGACCAATTTCAAGGTGGCGCGCTTCGAGTCCGACAAGGACACCGCAATCCTGCGGCAGATGGAGCGCGACATCGACGCGGCGCGGTACAATCCCGGCGACGGCGAACTCCAGCTGCCGGTCAAATTGCGGGTGCACGACTCGATTTTCGTGCCGCTCGCCAAGTGGGCGATGCTGCTGACCGGCAATTACCGCTGCGTCACGGCGGACGGCGCGATCGACATCAAGGACGCGGTCCACGGCGACGTCGAGAAATCGCGCGGCGTCTATAACTGGGTGCTGTCGGTCTGCGAGCGGATCGGCGCGGCGCGCGACGACCTCGTGCCGTTCGAGAAATACGCCGCCGCCGCCAACGACCTCGTCCGCCCGTCCTCGGCCGCCCGCGCGCTCAACAACGGCGTGCCCAACATCGAGCGCACCGACCGCCTCGTGCAGCTGATCGGGGCGCAATACGGCATGCGCCATCCGGTGGTGGACGCGACCGTCGCGCTGGTCGACGAGCGCCTCGCTCGCAACCGCAAGGCCGCCGCCTGACTCCCATCTCCTACGCCCCGGCGAGCGCGTTTTTGTAGGCGCGCACCGCGGCGGCGAAGCCGGTGACGAGGGCGTCGGCGGTCAATTCGTGGCCGATCGAGGCTTCGGCGAGGTCGGGCAGGGCGGCAACCAGGGCGGGCAGGTTGTCGAGGTTGAGGTCGTGCCCGGCATTGACAACAAGGCCCAACCTGCGCGCCTGCGTCCCGGTCGCGGCGCAGGCCGCCAGTTCCGGGGCGGCATCGCCTGCCCGGAATGCGGCGGCGTAGGTGCCGGTGTAGATTTCGATGCCGTCGGCGTCCGTTTGCGGCACCCGCTCGACCGCAGCCGGGTCGGGATCGACAAACAGGATGACCCGGCTGCCGATCGCCTTCAACTCCGCGATGAACGGCCGCAGCAACGCGAGATCGCTTGCGTCGAGCTGCCAGCCGGCCTCGGAGGTGAAGGCGCCGGGCGGGTCGGGGACCAGCGTGCATTGCTCGGGCCGGACCTCGCGCAGGATCGCCATCAGCCGGTCGTCGGGGTAGCCCTCGATATTCAACTCGAAGCCCGGCCGCCACGGCCGCATCAGCCCGGCGATGGCAGGCACGTCGCTGCGCCGGATGTGCCGCTCGTCAGGGCGCGGGTGCACGGTCAGCCCGTCGGCTCCGTCATCATGGGCGATTCGGCCAAAGCGCAGCACATCGGGCACCCCGGTATGGCGTGAGTTGCGCAACAGCGCGATCTTGTTGAGGTTTACCGAGAGCCGGGCCACGGCAGCACTATAGGCCCGCGCCGCCGGGCGATAAAGCCGCCGGCGCGGCCCTGCGGCCCGCCGGGATCGAAAGCGCCGCCGGCCTGTTCGCCGGCATGGAGCATTTGTGAGCGAGCCGGGAACGCCCTATGGATCAGCGGATCGTCGAATCCCCCGAAAAGGCCCGCGCCGGCCGCAAGGCCGGGACGGTACGATATATACTGGCGGTATCGCTGGCCCTCGTTATTATTGCCTTTATAATTGTGTATTTCGCGGTGGTTTGAGGGGGAGACATATCGATGGCGCTGCTCCGTATCGGGCTGGCCACAGCCTTCGCGCTCGGCATGTGCGGCTGCGCCCCGGGCGGACCCGATCGGGCGAGCGACATCCAGAACCTGAACGCCGCCACCGACGACATCGCCGCGGTCGCCTTCACCCAATCGCCCGGCAAGCAGATCAACGACCCGAACAAGGTCACGGTGGTGCCGCATAATTACGAGACGCTCTACACCCGCTGACCCGGTCCGCGATGGTTGATGCCGATCTGACGACGCTGTTCGCCGCGACCGGCCGCGCGCTCGATGCCGCCGGGACGGTGCTGCGGGCGGCGCTGGCGCGGGTCGAGGCGCTCGTTGCGCCGGACGGGAAGGTCTCGGGTGCCGCGCTCGACCGCGAGCAGATGACAGCGCACGGCATCGCCTGGATGGCGACCTACGTCGAGGCGCTCCGCCAGCTGCGTGCCTGGGCCGGGCGCCTCGACGCGGCCGGGATGTTCGGCGAAACCGAGGCGCTGATCCTCGCGGTCGGGTTCGGCGAATACTTGGCGCAGATCGGCGGCGGCATCGCGATGAGCCAGGGCGAGATCGTCCGGCCCGCCGATTTCGGCCTTGGCGACGAGGATCTGGCGCCGTTGCGCGGCGGCGATGCCGCCTCGCTGGTCGCCGGCCTCGGTGCCGCGCGGACCCGGCTGGCGGCGCTGATCGCCGAGGGTTCGGCGACCGAATTCGGGCAACCCGGCCTCGACGATTCGACCCTCGAGATGATCCGCGACCAGGTGCGCCGCTTCGCCGAGCGCGCGATCATGCCCTATGCCCAGGACTGGCACCGGCAGGATCGGCTGATCCCGATCGAGGTTATCGACGAGCTGGCGCAGATCGGCGTTTTCGGCATGACACTGCCGGAGGAGTATCGCGGCCTCGGCCTCGGCAAGACCGCGATGTGCGTCGTCTCGGAGGAATTGTCGCGCGGCTATATTGGGGTCGGCTCGCTCGGCACCCGCTCGGAGATTGCCGGCGAGTTGATCCGGCTCGGCGGCACCCCGGAACAGAAGCGGCGCTGGCTGCCCGCCATCGCCGCCGGCACGATCCTGCCGACCGCGGTGTTCACCGAACCCAATACCGGCTCCGACCTCGCCAGCCTGCAGACCCGCGCGGTGCGCGACGGCGACATCTACCGCATCCACGGCGCCAAGACCTGGATAACCCACGGCGCCCGCTCCGACCTGATGACCTTGCTGGCCCGTACCGGGGCGGTGGACAGCGGCTACCGGGGCCTCAGCATGTTCATCGCGCCGAAACCGCGCGGCGACGACGCCAACCCATTCCCGGCCGAGGGGATGGGCGGCACCGAAATCCCGGTGCTCGGCTATCGCGGCATGAAGGAATACGAGATAGCCTTCGACGGGTTCGCGGTACCGGCCGACTGTCTGCTGGGCGGCGCCGAGGGGCAGGGTTTCAAGCAGCTGATGGCGACCTTCGAGAGCGCCCGCGTGCAGACCGCGTCGCGCGCCGTCGGGGTGGCGCAGAACGCGCTCGAACTGGGCCTTGCCTATGCCCGCGAGCGCCGCCAGTTCGGCCGGCCGCTCGCCGCCTTCCCGCGGGTCTCGCACAAGCTCGCGACGATGGCGGTCGAGACGATGCTGGCGCGCCAATTGACCTGGTTCGCGGCGCGCGAAAAGGATTCCGGGCGTCGCTGCGACATCGAGGCCGGCATGGCAAAGCTGCTCGCCGCGCGGGTCGCCTGGAGCAACGCCGACAACGCCTTGCAGATTCACGGCGGCAACGGCTACGCGCTCGAATACCCGATCAGCCGCGTGCTATGCGACGCGCGCATCCTCAACATCTTCGAGGGCGCCGCCGAAATCCAGGCGCAGATCATCGCCCGCGGCCTCTTGTCGGGGCGCAATTAGCGCGGGTTCAGTCAAACCTGACGTTGCTCGACAACCGGCGGCGCTTGAACGATAGGTGCGGCGGCGGCGAGGATGTCGTCCGGGTTGCGGTTGCGCGGCGGATAGATGCGTTGCCGGTTTATGGTTCTTTTCGTTTCTTTTGCCGATGCGCCGGTAGCAAAGACCTGCCGGTCGAAGCCCTTCGTATAGAGCGCGCCCGCGGGCCCGAGATCGAGGACCGTCACGTACCAGTCGACAGTGAGCGGCACCATGGGCCGATCGTAGAGATACGCCACGACGTTGTGCCCGGCGTAGCGGCCCATCGGACGCCCATACTGGCAGGACATCACCGAACCATGCGCCGGGTCGATCTGCGCCCGCGCCACGTCGCCGGCGGCAAAGACATTTTCGATCGAGGCGCTGCGCATGAATTCGTCGACGGCGATACGGCCCAGCCGATCCACCGGCAATCCGAGTTTCGAAAGCAGGGGATTGGCGCGCATTCCCGCGCACCAGACGACGGTCGCGCACTCGATCGCTTCTCCCGATGAGAGGGTGACCCGGTCGCGCTCTATGTTGGTGATCGCTACCCCGGTTCTCGTTTCTACCTTCAGCCGGGCAAGAGCCGATTCGATGACCGGCCGTGCCGCTTCGCCCATATCCGACCCGACATGCGGCTTCCGGTCGACGAGGATCACTTTGGGAGGAAAGCCGCTTCCGAAAATATGTGCGAGGCGTTCCGGCATTTCGGTCGCCACTTCGATCCCGGTCAATCCGGCGCCGGCAACGATCACCGTCGACCGGCCGGGCAGTCGGGTCGCGGGCAGGCCGCGAAGGTGACTGTCGAGGGCGTGAGCGGCACGATACGTGTCGACGTCGAAGCCGAATTCGGCGAGCCCTGGAACCGGCGGCCGGACCAATTCGCTGCCCAAGGCCAGCACCAATGCGTCGTATGCGAGATCGCTCGGCGCGGCATCGGCACGCACCGACACGCGGCGTCTTGCGGTATCGATCCCGACAACTTCGCTGATGACGGTTTCGACACCGATCGGCTCGAATACGTCCGCAAGGGGAATGCAGACATCGCTGAGGTCGGGCTCGTAGTTTCTCACTCGGATGTTGTGAAAGGGTTCTCGATTGACAACCGTCACGATGGCATCGCGCTGATGTCCAAGCTCGCGGAGTTTTCGCTGCGCGCCAACAGCACACCAGAGGCCCGCGAAACCGGCGCCGAGCACCAGAATTTGCTTCATGACCACCCCCGTATCATTCGCGGCGGGGCGACGATAGGCCGGAGCGCCGCGAGATGCAAAACCGGGGGCCTCCGCCCCACGCGCCGCGGTTGCCCCCGGATCAGCTCCGGGGCAGGCTCTGGGTTCCCGCTTTCGCGGGGATGACGGAGAGGTTGGGAAGCGAAGGATGGCGAATGGTCTGCCGGCGAATTTGTTGCGCGATCTGCCCGAGGCGCGTGGCGGCGAGGCGGTCAATGTCCTCCATGAGGCGCCGGGGCTGCGCATCGAGCGCATCGTCTCGCATGGCGACGCGAGCCCGCCCGGCTTCTGGTACGATCAGCCGCAAGCGGAATGGGTGCTGCTTATGGCAGGCCGGGCGCGACTGCGCTTTGCCGACGAGGGCGAGGACCGGGTGCTCGGCCCCGGCGACTGGCTCCACATCGCCGCGCACCGGCGGCACCGGGTCGTGTGGACCGGCCCGGCCGAGCCGACGGTCTGGCTCGCCATCTTTCACCGGTAAGGCGGGAGGACCGCCGCCGGCCCGGCAGTCCGCAGGCTAGCGCGGCAGCTCAGGGCCGAGGGGCGGTTTCGGCGGCGGTCTCGGCCGGTTCCTTTTCGACCTCGATACGGGTTTCGCGCACCGTGGCCCGCACCGTCTCGGGGCGTTCGACGACGTGCTTGTGGATCACCACCTCCTCGACCGTGGTGCGCTTTTCGACGACCGGCCGCTCGCTCCGCTCGATGATCTCGAGATTGTGGTGCCGCGCCAACTCGCCCGCTTCCGGTCCCGTCGGGACCGGGCGGGCCGCCGGGCGGTGCTCGATCTCGACATGCTCCTCCCGCAGCATCAGCTTCTGCTCGATCGGCCGCTCGATGACGTAGGTGCGCACCCGGTAGCGCCGTTCCTCGATCCGCTTGCCGATCGACACCTCTTCCTTGACCAGCTGGATGACGCTGTCGCCGTCCACCACCTGTTCGGAGGTTGGCTTGAGGGCTGCCTCACGGGCCGGTTCGGCCGGCCGGGCCATGGCGGCCTCGCGGCGCGGTTCGGCGGGCTCGACCAGCCACGGCCTCGCTTCGGTTCCCGAGGACGAGGCGCGCAGATCGGCGGGTGCCGCCCTGTCGCGCATGGTGCGTTCGTCGCGCGGCGGCACCGGCGCCGCAGGCGCCGCGCGCTCCGGGACGACCCGCGGCGACGGCGTTACCTGTTCGAGCGCCCTCTCGTTGTCGAGATCGATCGGGCGGCCCGCTTCCATGATCCCGACCGCGCGCCGGCGCAGCTGCTCGTCCTCCGCGCGCACCGCCAGCGCCGCCCGGTCCGCGGTCAGATGCGCCGTGTAGCGGTCGCGCACGGGTGCCGGGATGTTGGTGCCCATCAGCCATGCGACAAACCCGGGCTGGGCGCCATGCTCGGGCGTCACGGCCCGGAGCTCGGGGGCGTGCGTCAGGCGAATGTCCTTGGGCTCGATCCCTTCCGCGGTCAGACGGGATTGCACCCGCTGCGCATCGGCCAGCGTCGGGTAAATTGCGATAAGTCGATATCTGTGCATCGGTTCCTCCGCCGGGTTTTGCCAAACAAACGGCGGAACGTTTTGCGTCAATCCGGACGAACCAAACGCGGAAGACAAGTCCACCGGCAATTAGATTATTTCGGCTCTCCGCCTACCGGCAGCAGAATGCCCGGTCCGGGACCGGGCATTCGCTGGCAAAGGTACAATCCCGGCGCCAGGTTGCCGGGAGCGACACTTACGGCCGTCGGTCCGGCTTTATGCCGGGTTTGACATCGAGATCGGTCTGCCGCTCACCTTCGCGCACCCGCATCTCGGTTGTCGCCGGCTCCTTCTCGACATCGACCTTGGTCTCGCGCACGGTGCCGCGCACGGTCTCGGGCCGCTCGCGAACCTCCTTGCGGATGACCACCTCCTCGGTCGTCGTGCCGCGCTTCTCGACCACCGGCTCCTCGTGCCGCTCGACCACCTCGAATTCGCGGTCCTGCGGCAGCTCGGCCGCGCGCTCCGCCGCCGCGCCGGATATCGGGCGATGCTCGATCTCGACATGCTCGTCGCGCAGCATGACCTTCTCTTCGATCGGCTTGTCGACCGTATAGGCCCTGACGTGATAGCGGTTTTCGCTGACCCGCTTGCCGATGGCGATGTCCTCCTTGACCACCGGGATGACCTGCTCGCCCTCCCGGACCTGGTCGGTGCGGCGGGAAGTGGCCGGCGGCACCGTGGCGCCGGCCCGCGCTGTCGTCGCCGCAGTCGGGGTCGGCGCGACGGCGAGGGTGTCGTGCTCGATATCGACCGGGTGGCCTTCCTCCATGATCGCGACGGCGCGATCGCGATTGCGGTCGTCCTCGATATCGGCGGTCACCGCGGCGCGCGACCCGGTCATGTGGGCGATCAGCGCGTCGCGCTCGGCCTCCGGCATGCTCGACCGGCGCAGCCAGCTGTAAAACCAGCCATCCCCCTGCGCGCCGTAAGCATCCTCACGCCCCTCGTGAAGGCCGACCCGCTCGGGTGCGCCGATGGTCCGCTCGCGCAACGCCGGATCAGCCATCGCCGGGCTGCGAATATCCGGTCCGAGCAGCGGGTCGTGCACCCGCGCCGGTTCCTGCTCGAACAAACCTTCCCGGCCCAGCGGCGCCCGGGTGATCCGGATGTCGCGCTCGTCGAGGTCTTCCTGTTTGAGGCGGTCGCACACGCGCTCGGCGTCCGCCACGGTCTCGTAAACTGCGATCAGATGGTTCATTCCCGCCTCCGTTTGCTCTATAGCCGGACTATAGAAAGTGAACGCGAGGCCGTTTTCGGCAAATCCATTAAAACCAAATGCGGAAGAAACGAAAACTTTGGTTAATCAGTACTTTTCCCGGGGCGCGTCAGTGAAATAAAAATACTGACGATCGTGGCGGAGCGGTCTCCCGGTCTGCGAGCTTTTCGGATCGCATTGGCGGGGTCGGCATTAACACTCCTTCTCCGGAATGTCGGCGAGCGGGTAAGAAGTCTCAGTATTTATTCAGTGGCGATCGGCGCGTCCGCCGGGGCACGGATCGCTTCCCACAGGGCGGCGCTCCTTGCGGCGAGGCTTGCCAAACCGGGGCATACCGCGGAAGCTCGCGCCGAGGGCCATTCTCGGCCGCACAGGGAGGCGCGCGCGATGATCCAGGAATTGTTGCCCCAGGCGGAACGGATCGCGGCGAGACTGAAGGCGCGCGGCGAGACGATCTCGGTCGCCGAAAGCTCGACCGCCGGCCTCATCTCCTCGGCGTTGCTGGCGGTCGGCGGCGCCTCGGCCTACTTCATCGGCGGCGCCGTCGTCTATACCCGCGCGTCTCGGACCGAATTGCTGCGGGTGACCGAGGCGGAATTCGCCGCGATGGCCGGCATCACGCCTTCGACCGAACCCTACGCGCTGCTGTTCGCGCGCAAGATCAAGGAGCGCCTCGGCACCGGCTGGGCCGTCGGCGAGACCGGCACCGCCGGCCCGACCGGCAGCCGCTACGGCCATGCCCCCGGGCATTCCTGCATCGCGGTGATCGGCCCCGGCGGCGAGCGCGCGATCACCATCGAGACCGGCAAGGCCGACCGGGTCGACAACATGCGCGCCTTCGCGACCGCCGCGCTCGACCTGCTGGAGAAGGCGCTCGGCTGATCGCCGCCGCTACGGCTCGCCGTTCGCCGGGTTGAGGGCGGCGCGCCAACGCTGCAGCGCGGCGCGCAGGGTCGCGGCCAGCTCGCGGCGCATCGGCGCGCCGAGAAAATCGGCGATGACGAGCCGCCTGCCGTGCGAAGCGAGGAGCAGCCGGTTCGATTCGTCCGGGTTTTCCTCCAGCTCGACCCGCAGCCAGAACGGCTGAAACTGCCAGCGCCGCCGCTCGCCGTAAATGTCGATGCGCTCGACCGTGAAGTCGTCGGCGGAGAGGCGCAGGATCTCGCGCTGCCGGGCGCTGCGGTAGCTCAGGCGGAAGGCGATGTAGAGACCCAATACGTCAAGGCCGAAAAACCCGAAGACCGGCCAGCAGCCGAGCGAGACAAAGGTGATCCCGACCGCGAGGCTGACAAGGCCAAGCCCCAGCATCAGCAGATTGAAGCCGCGCGGCGGCAGGCTGCGGTGCGGCAGCAGCACGCGTTCGAAGACGATGTCGGCGGTCGCGGTCATGGCTCCGATGATAAAACGCCGCACCCGCTCACGCCACTCCCTGCTCGTTCTTGCGGATTTGGATAGTGTCTCCCAACCTCAAAATCAGAGCGGTCGCATACGGCGCCTTGATCGCGCTCGTCTTCCTCCTAGGGCATCCAACCTGGGCTATTTTCCCTGCTGGCCTGTTGGCTGGCGAATTTTGGCGCGCGCATCACGATTGACGGCTGTTTCAATTAAACGACACTGCCCGGATTTGCCGCGAAGGGCGAACGCCTCTACATTCCGGGAATGCGGCCCTTCTCGAAGCGCGAGGTGGCGGAATTCTATCGGCGGCTCGCCGCGAGCCGGCCGATCCCGCGCACCGAACTCGAATTCATCAGCCCGTTCACCCTGCTGGTCGCGGTCGTGCTGTCGGCGCAGGCGACCGATGTCGGGGTCAACCGGGCGACCCCGGCCTTGTTCGCCGCCGCCGACACGCCGCAGAAAATGCTGGCGCTCGGCGAGGAGCGGCTCATTGACTTCATCCGCACGATCGGCCTCTACCGCACCAAGGCGAAAAACATCATCACGCTGTCGCGCATGCTGGTCGAGGAGCACGGCGGCGCCGTGCCGCACGACCGGGAGGCGCTGGAGAAGCTCCCCGGGGTCGGGCGCAAAACCGCCAATGTCGTGCTCAACGTCGCGTTCAACGAGCCGACGATCGCCGTCGATACGCACATCTTCCGGGTCGCCAACCGCACCGGCCTCGCGCCCGGCAAGAACCCGCTTGCGGTCGAGGCGAAGCTCGAAGCCGTGACCCCGGCTGAATACAAGCTCGGCGCGCATCACTGGCTAATCCTGCACGGCCGCTACGTCTGCAAGGCGCGGAGGCCCGATTGCCCGGTCTGCCCGGTCGCCGATCTGTGCCGCTACCCGGCGAAAACCCCGCCGGCCGGGGTGATCGCGGCGGAAAAGCGGGCGCGGGAAAGAGGCGAGCGGCCGAGATAGGAAAGCGGCGGCGCGGAAATGGCCATTCCGACATTTCGCACCCGAAACCCGCCGTCATACCGGCGCAGGCCGGTATCCACAGTTCCACCGCACGGGCGGCTGACAGGTGG
>DASUKH010000185.1:0-3346 GCA_036278835.1 Allostellaceae bacterium | reverse complement strand
GACGGGATGACGCCGGTCAGGCCGAAGCCTCATCCAGAATTCGGACGATGTGGCGGGCCTCGCGGCCGGCGCCTTCGGCGATCTGGTGGCGGCAGGAGGTGCCGCAGGCGGCGAGCAGGGCTTCGGGCGCGGCGGCGCGCATTTTGGGCAGCACGCCCAACTCGCCGATCCGCATCGACACTTCGTAATGCTCGGCCTCCATCCCGAAGGCGCCGGCCATGCCGCAGCACGTCGAATCGAAGGTTTCCACCTTTAATTCGGGGATGAGGCGGAGCGCGTCGGCGGCCGCGGCGGCGGTGCCGAACGCCTTCTGGTGACAATGTCCGTGCAGGAGCGCGGTGCTGCCCGGCATCGGTTTGAGTTGCAGGTCGAAGCGGCCGGCGGCGCGCTCGCCCGCGACAAATTCCTCGAAGAGCGTCGCCTGCGCCGCCAGCGCCGCGGTCTCCGGGCCGGGCAGCATTGCCGGGAATTCGTCGCGCAGGGTCAACAGGCAGGCCGGCTCGAGGCCAACGATCGGTGTGCCAGCGGCGATCTCCGTGGCGAGCGCCGCCAGCATGCGCCGCGCCTCCTTTTTCGCCTCATCCACCAAGCCGGCGGCGAGGAAGGTGCGGCCGCAGCATAAGGGACGGCCGCATCCCGGCTCGGGGGTCGTGACCCGGTAGCCGGCGCGGGTCAGCACCCGTTCGGCGGCGCGGGCGTTGTCCGGTTCGAAATAGCGGTTGAAGGTATCGACGAGGAGGACGAGGTCGCGGCTCGGCGTTTCCGGGACCGCCGGCGTCCCGCCGGCATGCCGGCCGGAGGCCGGCGGTCCGTTCAGCCCGTCTCCCGCGCCGCGATAGGGGTTGGATGACCACTCGGGCAATTGCCGGCGGGCGCTGAGGCCGAACAGCCGCTCGCCGAGGGCGGCCAGCGCCGACGACCGGTTGCGCCAGTTGAGGAGCGGCGCGAGGCGCGCGGCATAGGGGGCATAGCGCGGCAGGTACGCGACGAGGCGGTCGCGCGCCGTGAGGCCGTGGCGTTTTTTGTGATGATGAAGAAATTCGATCTTCATCTTCGCCATATCGACGCCGGTCGGGCATTCGCGCCGGCAGCCCTTGCACGACACGCACAAATCCATCGTCGCGCGCATGTCGTCGGAGACGAGCGCATCGGGGCCAAGCTGCCCCGACAGCGCGAGGCGCAAGGTGTTGGCTCGGCCGCGGGTCAGGTGCCGCTCGTCGCCGGTCGCGCGGTAGGACGGGCACATGACGCCGGGGTCGGATTTGCGGCAGGCGCCGTTGTTGTTGCACATCTCGGCGGCGCTGGCGAAGGAGCCCCATGCCGACCAGTCGAGCGCGCTGTCGAGCGGCAGTTGCCGGTATCCCGGCTTGAAGCGGAACAGGGTGCGGTCGTCCATCTTTGGCGGGCGGACGATCTTGCCCGGGTTGAACAGCCCCTCGGGGTCGAATGTGTCTTTGACCTCCTCGAAGGCGCGCACGATGCGCGGGCCGAACATCGCTTCGTGATGCTCGGAGCGCACCAGGCCGTCCCCGTGCTCCCCCGAATGCGACCCCTTGTATTCGCGCACCATCGCGAAGGCTTCTTCGGCGATCGCCCGCATCTGCTTGGCGCCCAGCTCCTGCTTCAGGTTGAGGACCGGGCGGACATGCAGGGTGCCGACCGAGGCATGCGCGTACCACGTGCCGGCGGTGCCGTGCTTTGTGAAGACCTGCGTCAACCGGTCGGTGTATTCGGCGAGGTCTTCGAGACGCACCGCGCAGTCTTCGATAAAGGAGACCGGCTTCCCGTCCCCCTTCATCGACATCATGATGTTGAGGCCTTCCTTGCGCACGTTCCACACCGCGCTCTGGAAGGCGGGGTCGGTCGCTTCGATGACGGCGTCAGGGAAACCGAGATCGCCCATCAACTCGACGAGCTGTTTGAGGCGCCGCAGATTGTCGTCGGCGTCCGGCCCGGCGAACTCGCATAACAGGATCGCGTCGGGTTCGCCCTTGACGAAGCGGTCGACAACGGGCCGGAACACCGGGTTGTCGCGTGCCAGCCCGATCATCGTGCGATCGACCAGCTCGACCGCCGCCGGCCCCAACTTGACGATGTGCTGCGTCGCATCCATCGCCCGGTAGAAGGTCGGGAAATGGCAGATGCCGAGCACCCGGTGCGGCGGGATCGGCTGCAAATCAAGCTCGATCTCGCTGAAGAAGGCGAGCGTGCCTTCGGAGCCGACCAGGAGATGCGCCATGTTGTGGCCGGCGTCGGAAATCATGTCGATGTTGTAGCCGCCGACCCGGCGCAGCAATTTCGGGAAGCGGGCCTCGATCTCGTCGGCCTCGCGCCGGTGCAGCGCCCGCATGTCGCGCACGAGGCCGCGGTAGCGCTCCGGCTCGACATCATCGCCGAAATTCCCCGGCACCTCGGTAAAACGCGCGGCGGTGCCGTCGGCGAGGATCGCGTCGATCGCGCGCACGTTGTGGACCATGTTGCCGTAGCGGATTGAACGGGCGCCGCAGCTGTTGTTGGCCGTCATGCCGCCGATCGTCGCCCGGTCGCCGGTCGAGACATCGACCGGAAACCACAATTTGTGTTGCCGCAGCCGCTGGTTGAGCCGCTCCATGACGACCCCGGGCTGCACCCGCACCCGCCGCGCCTCGGTATCGAGTGCGACGACGTTGTCCATGTATTTGCTGCAATCGAGAACGAGGGCGCGTGCCACGGTCTGGCCGCATTGCGAGGTGCCGCCGCCGCGCGGCAGGACCGGAACCCCTTCCTCGCGGGCGATCGCCAGCGCCGCCGCGACATCCTCCCGGTCGCGCGGCACTGCGACCCCGAGCGGCTCGATCTGGTAGATCGATGCGTCGGTCGCATAACGGCCACGGCTGAACGCGTCAAACAGGACCTCGCCTCGCAACTCGCGGCGAAGGCGCGCTTCGAGCCGTGGGGACGCGGGGAGATTGTCGAGCGGCATCGGTATTCTTTCTTCGAAGTATCTCAGCGGTGCGTGGCGGGCATTGCCACCCGGCGGCCGATCCAGTCTGGGCGCAGCAATCGAGCGTGCGCGGACGCCGCCGCCGCGATCCGCTCGCGCATATAGGGCGGGAACGGGGTCACCCGGCGCGCCCGCAGGTCGACATGCAGAAACATCAGCTCCTGGGTCGCGCAGCGGTGGCCACCGTCGAGCGCGAACATCTCGTGCCCGAGATGCAGGCGTTTGTCGTCGCACGCCAGGATCTGTGTCGCAACCCGCACCCGCGCGCCGACCAGGAGTTCGCGCTCGTAGAGATTGTGCGTCTCGGCGACGAAAGTGCCGAGCCGCGTGTCGCGCCGATAATCGAGGCCGAGGCCCAGTTCA
>DASUKH010000184.1:0-8106 GCA_036278835.1 Allostellaceae bacterium | reverse complement strand
TCCGGCCGGCGATTTCGAGGCAGCCGTTGCCGTCGAGTCGGCCGAGATCGCCTGACATGAACCAGCCGTGCCGGTTGAACGACCCTTCGGTTGCCTCCTGATCGTCGAAATAGCCGAGGGTCAGGCAGGCGCCGCGCCCGCTGATCTCGCCGATCTCGCCGGGTGCCGCCTCGATGTCGGAATTGTCCTGGTCCCAGATGCGGATGTCGTAGGCGCGGCAGGCGCGGCCGCAGGTCGCGACGATGGTGTCGGCCGGGTCGCCCGGCAGGGTATAGACATGCGAGCCGTTCTCGGTCATGCCGAAGCAGTTCTGCGGCACGACACCGCGATCGAGGAGCGCCTGCGCGAGCTCGCGCGGTATCGGTGCGCCGGACATGTAGAAGACGCCGACCCGGCCGAGCCGCTCGATGCCCCGCCGCCGCATCTCGGCGAGGAGGTCGATCGCGTGCGTCGGCACCCCCATCAGATAGGTGGCGCCGCTCTCGACGATCCAGTCGAGCTCGCTCATGCCGGGCGGCGGCGCGTTGACGGCCAGTTCGAACCCGGCCGCCAGCGCCTGTGCGAGGCCGACCGTGGCGATATGGTGGCTGAGCGGGCTGAGGCTGAGCAGGATCGTGCGGTGGTCGTGCGCCAGATCCTCGACCATGACCCGGCCGTTGGCGAGGAGCGTGTTGTCGGAATGCATGACCCCCTTCGGGGTGCCGGTGGTGCCCGAGGTGAAGGCGAGATAGACGATCTTGTCCGGGTCCCCATCGGCCGGCGGCAGCGCCTCCGCACCGCTGCCGGGCATTGGAAACGGTGCCGCCCCCGGCACAAGGTCCCGGTCGCCGCCGACCGCATAAACGCGCCGCAGCTTCAGTCCGGCGAGCGCGGCGGCGATGTCGGTACGCTCGGCGTCGGCGCCGTAGCCGGGCTGAAAAAACAGCGCGGCGGCGCGGGTGCGTGCCAGCAATCCGGCGATCTCGGCGAGCGTGAAATTGCGGTGCAGCGACGGGTTGCAGACATAGCCCTGGCGCGAGCAGGCGAGAAAGACGGCAATTGCCTCGACCCGGTTGGGCAGCCAGACCGCCACCCGCTCGCCGCGCTTCAGCCCGGCGGCGTGCAGATCGGCGGCGACCGCCTCGACGAGGCGCAACAGCGCGCCCCAGGTCAGCCGGGCCGCGCCGTCGCGCACCGCGAAATCCTGCGGCCGCTGCCGGGCATGCCGCGCCAGCAGCGAGAACAGCGTATCCTCGCGCCACAGCCCCTGCCGGTAATGTTCCCGTGCAGCCGCCGGGTCATGCAGCGTCAGCAGCGTGTTGGTCATCCGGATGCCCGCCGGCGGTTTTCAGGAGACCGCGCGTGGCGCCGCGGTCCGCCGAAGATACCCGGCGGCTTGCGCTCGTGTCACGGCATCTTGCCGGACGCCGCGGCTCCTCAATGCGACATCAGCAACGGCAGGGTGGTGCGGTCGAGCAGGTCGGCGCTGGCGCCGCCGAACAGCGACTCGCGCAGTTGCGAATGATGATAGGCGCCGGCGACGATCATATCGGCGGAAAAATCGGCGGCGCAGTTGAGCAGCACGTCGCCCACCGCCAACCGGCCGCGCACGACCTCTTCCGGCCGCGCCGCGACCCCGTGCCGCCCGAGGTGGCGCACGATGCGATCGAGCGACGGGCGATCGCGCAAAAAATCGTCGGGGTCGTCCCGCACGATGACCATCGTGGCGCTTGCGGGTTGCTGAAAGAGCGGCAGCGCGTCATGCAACGCGCGCGCCGCTTCGCGGCTGCCGTCCCAGGCGACCACCGCCCGCTGCCCGATTTCCGCAAAATCCCCGACATAAGGAACCACCAAAGTCGGGCGGCCGCTGCCAAGGATAATGTCGTCGGTGCGGTAGCCGGTCGGCAGGTGGTAGTCGGGCGAGCCCTGGCCGAAGATCACGAGGTCGGAGGTGCGCGCCAAGCCCAGCAGATCGCCGCTCTCGCCGGAACCGAGGAGGTGCCAGTCGCCCTCGATGCGGTGCGGCTGCACCTCACTCCGGAAGCGCCGCTCGATGATGCCGGCGAGCTCAGCGCCGGGGGCAATATCAGGGCGTAACGCCGGATCGGCGCCGGGCGCCGGGCCTTCGCCGGCGATCCCGGTGGCCGGGAACCACGCCGCGCCAGTCGGCGGGCCGAGGCCGTAAGGCGGTGCGCCGGCTATCTCCTCCGGCAGGATATAGGCGGCCGATAGCCGGGCGCCGCAGCGCCGCGCCAGCGCGGCGGCCAAACGCAGCCGGCTCTCGCCCGCGTCGGTCGGATCGAGGCAGACGAGAATGTCCTTGTAGCTCATCGCCGCCGCTCCCATTGCCCGCGCCCCCTCAACATCGGGTGGGCAACGGACGTTCCGCGACGGCGAAGTGCGGTGTTAGACGCGACGATCGGCAGGTATCGGACCGCCGGCGTCCCGCAGGCATGCCGGCCAAAGCCCGGCGGGCCTTTCGCACCTTTACCAGAAGCCGCTTCCGGAACCTTTCCCATTCCGGAAAGTCCGCATTCCCGGCGCAAGCCGGGACCCATGTGGCAACATCACGGGCGCCGACTGGTGGGTCCCGGCTTTCGCCGGGAATGCGGCAACGGGGGGTTTTCGCGCTACCTAAGCGCCTTCGCGACAGCCGCGGTAACCCGCTATTCCCTGGCCGGCGTCCTGCCCGGAGGCCGGCGGTCCGGGTCAGGCCGACAGGAGTTGCTCGACCCGCTGGGTTGCGGTCATCTCGTCGATGCGCTCGACTGCGGCATATTCGCGCACAAAGCGGTCGAGCGCCGCCTGATAGATCTGGCGCTCGCTGTACGATTGCTCGGGCTGGCCGGTATTACGGAACAGGTCGCGCACCACTTCGGCGATCGAGCCGGGGTCGCCCGAAGCGATCTTTGCTTGGTATTCCTGCGCCCGGCGGCTCCACATCGTGCGCTTGGCGCGCGAGCGCCCGCGCAATTTGCCGAGGGCGGCATCCATCTCCTTGCGGCTCGACAGTTTGCGCAAACCGGAGACCTTCGCCTTGCCGAGCGGCACCCGCAACGTCATCCGGTCCTTGTCGAAGGTGACGACAAACACGTTCAGCGTATAGCCGGCGATCTCCTGGGTCTCGATCGCGGTAATCTTGCCGACACCATGCGTCGGATAGACTACGAAATCGCCGGCGGCAAAGGGCACCTTATCGGCCGTCATATTCGTCTCTCACAGAACCGACCCGATTGGCGCTAATGCGATGCCACCCAGGGCCGCCGAAGACGGCGGCCATCCACAACTCAGCAAGAGCGCGGAACCGGGGGAAGGGCGTCAGGCGCCGGCATCATGTATACCACAACGCAGCGCGCCGGGCCAGCAACTCAGCCATGCCCGCCCGACAGGGGAGCCGGGAACGGGGAACTCAGCTCCCACCGGGATTGGGGGTGAAGAATTTTTCGTACTTGCCCTCGACCCCCTTCCACTCGTCGGCGTCCTCGGGAAAGGGCTTCTTGCGGGTGATGTTCGGCCATGTCGCCGCGTATTCGCGATTGAGCTGGAGCCATTGCTCGGCCGCCTGCTCACTGTCGGGGATGATCGCCTCCGCCGGACATTCCGGCTCGCAAACGCCGCAATCGATACATTCGTCGGGGTGGATGACGAGCATGTTCTCGCCTTCGTAAAAGCAATCGACCGGGCACACCTCGACGCAGTCCATATACTTGCAGCGGATGCAGGCTTCGGTGACGACGTAGGTCATGGCGTCAGGTTCTTCTCCTTTGGCTTGCACCGTCTGATATGGGGCGGCTCGGTCGCCGCCGCATCGCAGGCGCGCGCCCTCTCCTCGCATGCCTGCCTAGCATCCCCTCGCCGTATCGGCAAGGACGGGAATGCCCGCCGCCGCCGGCGCGCGCTGCGGCAAATCGCGGCCGGAAATCTGCCGAAATTTTGTCGGGGCTGGCGCGTTGTTGCGCCGTCTTTAGTGGAGTCGGGAATTTCCCGTTGCGCAGCCGCGGCAGAATCGTCCTCCTGCATTTCGTCGGCCAGATGCCGCTCGCGGGCATCGCCTGGCAGGCGGTCAATCACCTCGCCGGTCTCCAAAAGCTCGGCTATGAGACTTGGTACGTCGAGGATCACGGCGCCAACCCCTACGATCCACGCATCAGCAGCGTCGTCATGGATTGCGACTACAACGTCGCCTATCTGCGCGGCGCGATGGAGCGGCACGGGCTCGCCGGCCGCTGGGCCTATTGGGATGCGATCAACGACGTCTATCACGGGCTGACGCGGGAGCGGGTGCGCGCGCTTTACGCCGATGCGGACGCGGTGATCAATCTGTGCGGCGCGACCCGGTTGCGCGACGAGCACCTCGCCTGCCCGGTGCGCATCATGATCGATACCGACCCGGTCTATGAGCAGATCAAGTACGCCAAAGCCGATCCGGCGGCGCGCGCCTATCTCGGCGCGCATACGCATTTCTTTACCTACGGCGCCAATCTCGGGACGCCGTTATGCGACGTGCCGCTGTGCGGCGTGCCTTGGCGGCCGACCCGGCCGCCGGTCGACCTGGATTTGTGGCCGTTCGCGCCGGTCTCCGAGGCGGCGTCGGCTTCGTTCACAACGATCGCGACCTGGGAGAACAAGGGGAAAAACATCGATTTCGACGGCGAAACCTACGTCTGGTCGAAGCACACCAATTTTCTCAGATTTCTCGACCTGCCGCGGGCGCGGCCGGAACCGTTCACGATGGCGATGCTGCCGCCTGACGATCACGTGCGGCGCGAGGTCGAAGCGGCCGGCTGGCGTCTCACAGACCCGCGGCCGGTCTCGGCCGACATGGATGCTTACCGCACCTTCATCGCCGGCTCGCGCGGCGAGTTCACGGTGGCAAAGGATATTTATGTCCGCCCGAACAGCGGCTGGTTCAGCGACCGCGCCGTCTGCTACCTCGCCTCCGGGCGGCCGGTCGTGACGATGCGCACCGGGTTCGACAGCCCGGTGGGGCGCGGCGTGTTCGACTACGCGACGCGGGAGGAGGCATTCGCCGCCTTCGACGCGATCGCCGCCGACTACCCGCGCCAGCGCCGCGCCGCCCGCGAGACGGCGGCCGCCTGCTTCGATGCCACGCGGGTATTGGGGCAGCTGCTCGCGGCGGTGTGATCGGAGCGCGGGCGTCCCGCCCGCACGCCGCCGGGACGGCGGCGCTCCAGGCGCGTTACGCCGCCTTCTCGAGTTCGCGCAGGATCGCGTCGCCCATCTCGCGGGTCGAGACGCGGGCCGCACCCGGCTGGGCGATGTCGGCGGTGCGTAGGCCGGCGGCCAGCACCCGGCGCACCGCGTCCTCGACCAGACCGGCCGCCTCGGCGAGATCGAACGAATAGCGCAGCATCATGGCGAACGACAGCACGCAAGCGAGCGGGTTGGCGACCCCCTTGCCGGCAATGTCGGGGGCGCTGCCGTGCACCGGCTCGTAGAGTGCCTTGCGGCGGCCCGAGGTATCGGCGGCGCCCAATGAGGCCGATGGCAGCATGCCGAGCGAGCCGGTCAGCATCGCCGCGCAATCCGACAAGAGGTCGCCGAACAAATTGCTGGTGACGATCACATCGAACTGCTTCGGCTGGCGGACCAGCTGCATCGCGCAATTGTCGGCGTACATGAACGACAATTCGACATCGGGGTAATCGGGCGCCACCCGCCGCGCCACCTCGCGCCACAAGACGCCCGACTCCATGACATTGGCCTTGTCGACCTCGGTCAGCCGCTTGTGCCGCTTCTGAGCCAGCTCGAAGCCGGCGCGCACGACCCGCTCGATCTCCGCTTCGGTATAGACCTCGGTGTTGACGCCGCGGCGGCTGCCGTCCGGCAGGGTGTCGATGCCGCGCGGCTCGCCGAAATAGATGCCGCCGGTCAATTCGCGGACGATCATCAGATCGAGGCCGGCGACGAGATCGCGCTTCAACGCCGAGGCGTCGGCCAGCGCCTCGAACACCACGGCCGGGCGCAGATTGGCGAACAGGTCCATCTCCTTGCGCAGCCGCAACAGGCCGCGCTCGGGCTGCAACTCGAACGACAGCGTCTCCCATTTCGGCCCGCCGACCGAGCCGAACAGCACTGCGTCCGCCGCCATCGCCTGGGCGAGGGTCGCGTCGGTCAGCGGCGTACCGGCGGCATCATAGGCGGCGCCCCCGACCAGCCCCTCCGACACCTCGAACCCGGCGATGCGCCGGCGGTCGAGATATTCGGCGACGCGCAAAGTCTCGCGCATGATTTCCGGACCGATGCCGTCACCGGCGAGAACGAGAACTTTGCGGTTGGAGCCTGCCATTCGATTGCGCCTCGATTCTTTCCTTCAATCACTTACCTGTCACCCCGGCGGAGGCCGGGGTCCACCTATCAACATCGCGCGTTGTTGACAGGTGGGTCCCGGCCTTCGCCGGGGTGACATTCGGGTCAGGTGGCCGCTCAGCCGCCGGTCTGGGTCATCCCGAACAGCCACGGGCGCGCGCCGCGGACCCGGCTCTCGTAGGCGGCGATCTCGCCCCCCTGCTGCTCGGTCAGGCCGATGTCGTCGAGGCCGTTCAACAGGCAGTGCTTGCGGAACGGGTCGATCTCGAAATGCACGGTTTCGCCGTCCGGCCGCGAGATCGTCTGGTTTTCGAGGTCGATCGTCAGCACCGCGTTGGCGCCCTTCTTCGCATCGTCCATCAGCTGATCGACGGTTTCCTTGGGCAGCGCGATCGGCAGCAGCCCGTTCTTGAAGCAGTTATTGTAGAAGATGTCGGCGAAGCTCGGCGCGATGACGCAGCTTATGCCGAAATCGGTCAACGCCCAGGGCGCATGCTCGCGGCTCGAGCCGCAGCCGAAATTATCGCCGGCGACGATGATTTTGGCGTTCCGGTAGGGGCCCTGGTTCAGCACGAAATCCGGGTTTTCCGAGCCGTCCGGGCGAAACCGGATTTCCTCGAACAGGTGCTTTGCAAGCCCGGTGCGCTTGATCGTGCGCAGATGGATCGCCGGGAAAATCTTGTCGGTATCGATGTTGATCATCGGCATCGGCGCCGCGACCCCGGTCAATTGCGCGAATTTTTCCATTTCAACTCCTCATGCTTTTCAAAGCCTCGGCGGCCGCGCCCGCTAACCGCCAGCCGCGTGCATTGCTTTCTTTTTCTTCACGATCGTATTGCCGGCGGCCGTCGCGACCGCTCGACCGACGGCCCTTTCCAGCCCGTACCGGAACGACACTGTCGCAATGTCGCGAATCAGCTCTGCCTCCGCATTCGCGTCACGCGTCGATTGCGGGTGAAAACAGCCTGTAAGCTGGTGTAGCCACTCGTTTATCTGCCATGCCCGGGCGGCGTTCGCATCGGAAATCGGCCGATCAAGCAGTGCCACTCTCACATCGACCGTGAGGCTATGGGAAAAAATGCTCAGAAATGCGCGACGCGCTTCCTCGGGCAGCCGAACGTACTGTGACAGCACGTCATCGAGGTCGAACGGCTTAGGCTCGACCACATTTCCGCTGGCGTATTGAACCTTGGCGCCGCGCAGCATTAGGCGGTTGGCATCGGCCGATTGCGCGCTCATTCATACGTTTCCCTCGGCAGGTCGTTGACTGGACAGCCCCGCTCCTCGAGCACTTTGACACGCGTGTTTCCCTGATAAACCCGCCCGTCCGGGGTGACGATCAGTGGCGATTTTGCGCGAGGTCCAGGACGCAACGACTCCACTATCTCTTCCGTCGATCTCGTGCGATGAAATTCGAGGCTTTTCCGAGCATCTCCATTCTGCTCGTAAACGCTGTCGTGAATGCGCCGCAGCGGCGGCCGTTCACCGCCACCGCAGGCCACCCTTTCATCCCAGCTGCCGCACGTCGGCGAGGCGGCCGGTGACGGCGGCGGCAGCGGCCATTGCCGGACCCATCAGGTGGGTCTTCGCGCCCTTGCCCTGGCGGCCCTCGAAATTGCGGTTCGAGGTCGAGGCAATGCGCTCGGCGTGCTCGGCGCGGTCGTTGTTCATCGACATGCAGTTGGAGCAGCCGGGCTCGCGCCATTCGAAGCCGGCTTCGAGGAAGATGCGGTCGAGGCCTTCCTCCTCGGCCTGGTGCTTTACCAGCCCCGAGCCGGGCACGATCATCGCCCGCAC
>DASUKH010000183.1:0-29992 GCA_036278835.1 Allostellaceae bacterium | reverse complement strand
TCGCGCAATGGGCGATCCTCGGCTGCTTCCTCGGGCAAATGGGCGATCCGAGCTGCATCGCCTACGCCCTGGTGCCGCTCGCCGAAGCCGAGATCATCGACGACTGGGAGGTGCTGGGGCTGCGCGGCACCGGCAGCAAGTCGCTGCTGCTGCGCGACGTCTTCATCCCCGGGCACCGGGTCGTGATGGTCGCCGATCTGCATTCCGGGCAGACCCCCGGCGCGCGCGTTCACCCGCAATACCCGATCGTGCGGGCGCCGCGCGGCTTTCTCGTCTCCTATTCGCTGCCGACGGTGGCGATCGCGCTCGGCCGCCGCGCCGTCGACGCGGCGTGCCGGGCGCTGGCCGGACGGGTGTCGCGCGGGGTGACGCGGCTCGACCAGTCGGAGGTCGTGCAGATGGCGGTCGGCGAGGCCGCCGCCGCGATCGACGCCGCGACCCTGCTGCTGCATACCGGGCGGGATGCCAGCACCGCCGCGCTCGACGCCGGGATGCCGGTCGGCGAGGCGGAGGCTCTGCGCGCCCGCCGCGACATGGTCTATGCCCAGCATCAGGTCGCCGCGGCGGTGGTGCGACTCTGCGAAGCGTGCGGCGCCCGCTGGCTCTACGACAACGACCCGTTGCAGGAAATCCGCCGCGACCTCGAGGCGATCCTGACCCATCACGCGGCGAGCCGGCAGGCCGCGATGGCGCCTTACGGCCGCCTGCTGCTCGCCGGGCACGGCTCTTGATCGAGGCAGGTTCTGCTATCCCGCACCAAAGCCGATGGCGGCTTGGTGCAGCACCTGTGCCGACCCTTCCCAGATCATGCGCAGCGCGACAAAGGTGACGACGCCGAGGCCGATCCAGGAGATCCAGAAGAACCGGTCGAGCAGCTTGGCGATATAGGTCGAGGCGATCCCCATTAACGCCACCGACAGGACGAGGCCAAGCGCCAGCACATAGGGATGGGAGCGGGCGATCCCGGCGACCGCCAGCACGTTGTCAAGCGACATCGAGAGATCGGCGATGATGATCTGGGTCAGCGCCTGCGCCTGCGACTTTTCCGGCCAGCGCCGGCTGCCCTCTTCATTAGCCGGCGCGACCGCGAGTTCGCTCTCGCGGATTTCCCGGTACATCTTCCAGCAGACCCACAGCAGCAGAAGGCCGCCGGCCAGGGTCATGCCGATCACCGTCTCGAGCAGCGCGACCGCGACAAAGGCGAACAGGATGCGCAAGATCGTCGCCGCCGCGATCGCCACGATGATGATGCGGCGGCGGTGGCGCAGCGGCAGCCCGGCCGCCGCCATCCCGACCACGACCGCATTGTCGCCGGCCAGCACGACGTCGATGATGACGACCGATATGAGGGCGCTTGCCTGGTTAAGCGTAAACAACACGCTGGCGACATAGGCATGCAGCCCGGCATCGTCGAGGCCGAACCGACGACAGGGGCGCGCTCGCCGCACCCGGCGGGCGCCGGCAGGCTCGGCGCGCTCTATGCCGCGACCTTTCTGGTGATCGGCATCCAGCTGCCGTTCTGGCCGGTCTGGCTCGCCGGGCGCGGCCTCGACCCACAGCAGATCGCCATGGTGTTCGCCGCCGCGATCTGGGCCAAGGTCGCCGCCACCCCGGCAATCGGCGTGCTCGCCGACCGGCTCGGGTCATACCGCGCCGTGATGACCGGCCTTGCCCTCCTCGCCTGCGCCGGCTACGGCGGGTTGTGGCCGGTCGCGGGGTTCGGGGTGCTGCTGGCGCTCAATGTCGCGGCCGGGGTCGCGCAGTCGGCGCTGATCCCGCTCGGCGACAGCATCACGCTGGCCGCGGTGCGCGAGCGGGGCCTCGATTACGGCCGGGTGCGGGTATGGGGGTCGATCGCCTTCGTCGTCGCCGCAATCGGCGGCGGCGCCGCGCTCTCGGTCATGCCGGCAATGCGCGGCGGCAACGCGGTGCTGGTCCTGGTGCTGCTGGCCTCCGCGCTGCTGGCCGCCGCCTGTGTCATGCTGCCCGCCGGCACCGGCGGCGCTGCGCCGCGATTGGCACGGCGCAGGGCGCTGCGGCGGCTGATCGGCGACCGGCGTTTCCGGCTGTTCGTCGTCAGCATCGCCGCCTTGCAGGCGAGCCATCAGCTCTATTACGGGTTCGGCACGCTCTATTGGCGGCATCTCGGGTTTTCCAACCCGGTGATCGGCGCCTTGTGGGCCGAAGGGGTGGTCGCCGAGATCGTGCTGTTCTGGTATGGCGGGCCGCTCGTCGCGCGGCTCGGCCCGGTCGGGCTGATGGCGGCGGCGGGGATCGGCGGCATCGTGCGCTGGGGCCTGATGGGGGTGCTCCCGGGTCTCGCCGCGGCAGCCGCCTTGCAGACGCTGCACGCGCTGACCTTCGGCGCGGCGCAGCTCGGGGCGATGCACTTCATGATGCGCACGGTGCCGCCCGGCGCCGCGGCGAGCGCGCAGGCGCTCTATGCGGCGTTGTCGGCCGGTCTCGGCAGCGGTCTCGTGATGCTCGGCGCCGGCGCCCTCTATGCCGAATATGGCGGGCATGCCTATCTGTTCATGGCGTTGCTGTCAGCGGCGGGGCTCGCGGGGGTGCTGCGGCTCGGGATGGCTGCGCGGCCGATCGGGAGTACGGGATGAAAAATGCGTACGCCCCGGTGCACGTCATCGGCGGCGGGCTGGCCGGCAGCGAGGCGGCGTGGCAGACGGCGCGCGCCGGCGTGCCGGTCATCTTGCACGAGATGCGGCCGGTGCGGCAGACCGAGGCGCATCAGGGCGCCGGCCTCGCCGAGCTCGTCTGCTCGAATTCGCTGCGCGCCGACGACCCGGAGCGCAACGCGGTCGGCCTGTTGCATGCCGAGATGCGCGAATGCGGCTCGCTGATTCTCGACGCCGCCGACCGGACCCGACTGCCGGCCGGTGGTGCGCTGGCGGTCGACCGGATCGGCTTTTCCGCCGCCATCGAGAGCGCGCTGCAAGCCGAGAAGCTGGTCGAGATACGCCGGGAGGAGGTGGCGGGGCTGCCGCCCGCCGAATGGGACGAGGTCATCGTCGCCACCGGCCCGCTGACCTCGCCCGCCCTCGCCGACGCGCTGGCGATGCTGACCGGCGAGGATGCACTCGCCTTCTTCGACGCGCTCGCGCCGATCGTCTACTGCGACACGATCGATTTCGAGCAGGCCTGGTTCCAATCCCGCTATGACAAGGGGGAGGGCGCCGACTACGTGAACTGCCCGCTCGACCGGGCGCAATACGAGGCGTTCGTGGCCGCCTTGAGCGACGGCGAGACGATCGAATTCCGCGAGTGGGAGAAGACCACCCCGTATTTCGACGGCTGCCTGCCGATCGAGGTAATGGCGGCGCGCGGCCCCGACACGCTGCGCTGGGGACCGATGAAGCCGGTCGGCCTCACCGACCCGCGCACCGGAAGGCGGCCGCACGCGGTCGTTCAGTTGCGCCAGGACAATGCCTTGGCGACGCTCTACAACATCGTCGGTTTCCAGACGAAATTGCGGCACGGCGCGCAGAAGCGCGTCTTCCGCCTGATCCCCGGTCTCGAACGCGCCGAATTCGCGCGGTTGGGCGGCCTCCACCGCAATACCTTCCTCAACAGCCCCCGCCTGCTCGACGGCGAATTGCGCCTCAAGGCGTTGCGGTGCCTGCGTTTCGCCGGCCAGATCACTGGCGTCGAAGGCTACGTCGAGAGCGCCGCGATCGGCCTCATCGCCGGCCGCTTCGCCGCCGCCGCGCGGCGCGGCGATCCGATCCGGCCGCCGCCGGCCACGACGGCGCTCGGCGCCTTGCTGCTTCACATCACCGGCGGCGCCGACCGCCGCTCGTTTCAGCCGATGAACGTCAATTTCGGCCTCTTTCCGCCTCTCTCGCCCGATCCGGGCCGCCACGCCGCGCGCAAGCCGCTATTGTCGCGCCGCGCCCTCGCCGATCTGGCCGCTTGGCGTAATGCCGCGGAGACGGCAAGGTGACCTCCTCCGAACCAACGAGGGAAAACCCGATGCTGACGCTCTTTTACGCACCCGGCGCGTGCTCGATGGCCTCGCATATCGCACTCGAAGAGACCGGCGCGCCCTATGAGGCAAAGCCCGTGGCGCTCGCGCAAGGCGAGCAGACGAAGCCCGAATATCTCGGCGTCAACCCGCGCGGCAAGGTGCCGGCGCTCAAGACCGAGAATGACGGCATCCTGACCGAGAACGTCGCGATCCTGACCTATCTGGCGCGTACCTTCCCCGATGCGAAGCTGCTGCCGACCGATCCGCTCGGCACTGCCCGCGCCCTGTCGCACATGGCCTATCTGTCGAACACGGTGCACCCGGCCTTCACCCACATCATGCGGCCCGGCCGCTTCGCCAGCGACGAGAAAACCCACGACAACATCAAGGCGACCGGCAAGGAGAATTTCTGGAAACTGTTGCAGGAGATCGACGGTCTGCTCGCCGGCAAGGATTACGTGCTGGGGTCGCAATACTCGGCTGCCGATCCCTACACGCTGGTGTTTTACGGCTGGGGCAAGCGTATCGGGCTGCCGGTCAACGAATTGAAGAACTACACGGCGCTGAAGGATCGCCTGGTGCAGCGCCCGGCCGTCCGGAAAATCCTCGAGCGCGAAAAGAACCCGATATTGCAGGCTTGACCCCGACGACATCGGAAACCGTCACCGCCCGGAAGCGGCGACGGCTCGCGACATTTGCGCTGGTGCTGATGGCGGCGCTGGCGCTGATGCCGCTTCCGGCGGGCGCGCTCGACCTGTTCGCCCGCCACGAGGTCAGCGTGCAGTTCGCCACCCCGGACGGCAAGCCGATGGCCGATGCCGAGGTGCGCGTCTTTGCCCCCGGCAAGCCCGACAAGCCGGCGCTGACCGGCCGCACCGACGCCAACGGCCGGTTCGAGTTTCCGGCCGACACCGACGGGCTGTGGACCGCCGAGGCGCGATCGGCCAAGGAGATCGCACGGGCCACGATCCGCGTCGGCGTGCCGCCACAAGGGCGGGAGGCGCCGCTGTCGCCCTATTGGGTGTTCGGCGGTCTGTTCCTGCTGCTGGTTCTCGCCTTCACGTTCCGCGTGCTGCGGGCCCGCGCCCGCCGTCCTCCGCGCTGAGCTGGAGCTGAGCGGCGGGCGCTATCCCCGCTTGGCGATCTGCCGCGTCCACGCGGCGAGAGCGGCCATCAGGTCACGGATGAAGCCTTTCGCCGCCTCGTCCAGCAGGTTGCCGTGCTCGTCGAACTTGGTCTGCGCCTGGCCGATGAACACTTCCGGCTTGTTGATCGGGTGCATGTCAAGAAAGACGCAGCTGCGCCGCAGATCGTATTGCGCGCGGGCGGTCCCGGCCATTCCGCCGGAGGCGCCGATGATCGCGCACGATTTGCCGGCGAACGGCTGATCCGGCGGGCGCGACGCCCAGTCGATCGCGTTCTTCAGCACCCCCGTCATCGAGAAATTGTATTCGGGGCAGGCGAAGAGCAGCGCGTCGGCCTCCTTGATCTGCCGGCGCAAGGTCTCGACCGGCGCCGGAAAGCCCTGTTGGCGGACATCCTCGTTGTAGAGCGGGATTTGCGAAATATCGGCGACCGTCACGGTCATGTCAGCCGGCTTCAGCGCGATCGCCGTACGCAACGCTGACATGTTGAACGAGCCTCGACGCAGGCTGCCGCAGATGCCGAGTACCGAAACGGTGCCGGGATCGCTCATCGGGATGTCCCCTCGCATGGTCGTTATGCCGCACCCCTTATCGCAGGGCGGACGGCCCGGCAAGCAGCATTACCGGATCGCACTGCTCCTCGGTCCAGGGACCCGCCCTACCCGGCCAGCGCCCGCTCGGCGTCGGTCAGCGGGAGGCCGAGATCATGCGCCACCGCCGGCTGGGTCAGGAGGCCGTTGCAGGCGTTGAGACCGCGGCGCAGATGCGGGTCGTCGGCGAGCGCCCGCCGCCAGCCGCGGCCCGCGATCGCGAGGACGAACGGCAGGGTCGCGTTGTTGAGCGCCACCGCCGAGGTGCGCGCCACCGCCCCCGGCATGTTGGTGACGCAGTAATGGACGACCCCTTCCTCGATGTAGGTCGGGCGGGCATGCGTGGTCGGCCGGCTGGTCTCGAAGCAGCCGCCCTGGTCGATCGAAATATCGACGACGACCGATCCCGGCTTCATCCGCCGCACCAGGTCGCGGCTGACAAGCTTCGGCGCGGCGCCGCCCGGCACCAGCACCGCGCCGATCACCAGATCGGCGGCGGCGACCTCCTGCTCGATCGTCTCGACCGTCGAGAACAGCGTATGGAGTTGCGACCCGAACTGCATGTCGAGCGCGTAGAGCCTCGGCAGCGCGCGGTCGATGACGGTGACGTGCGCCTCCATCCCCATCGCCACGCGCGCCGCGTTGGTGCCCGAGACGCCGCCGCCGAGGATCACCACCTTGGCGGCCGCCACCCCCGGCACGCCGCCCAACAGGATGCCGCTGCCGCCCTGCTCCTTTTCGAGGCAGTGGGCGCCGACCTGCACCGACATGCGCCCCGCCACCTCGCTCATCGGCGCCAGCAGTGGCAGACCGCCGTCGCGGTCGGTCACCGTCTCATAGGCGATCGCCACCGCGCCCGAGCGCAGCAGCCCCTCGGTCAAGGCCCGGTCGGCCGCGAGGTGCAGGTAGGTGAACAGCACCTGGCCCCGCCGCAGCAATGTCACCTCGTCCGGCTGTGGCTCCTTGACCTTGACGATCAGCTCGGCGGCGGCAAACACCTCTTCCGCCCCACCCATGATCTCGGCGCCGGCCGCGCGGTAGGCCGCGTCATCAAAGCCGATGCCGGCGCCGGCGCTGCTTTCGACCGCAACCCGGTGGCCGTGATGGACCAGTTCGCGCACGCTGGCCGGGACCAGCCCGACCCGGTATTCGTGCGTCTTCACCTCTTTCGGAACGCCGATCAGCATCTTGCGCCCTTGCCCGCCAAAGCGTGACTTTCGGGAAGGCTATATATCTCGCCCATAGCGTCATTGCGAGGAGCGGAGCAACGACGCAATCTCGGATCGTCGGCGGTGGATCGGGATTGCGTCGCTTCGCTCGCAATGACAGTGATTGTGCAACGGGAGCGGCGTTGAACCGCGATGGGAATCCTGGCTGGAGCCTTTCCACGATGAACGATGTGCCGCATCCGGCCCTGTTGCCGGCCGGCCTCTATGACCTGCTGCCGCCCGAGGCCGAAACCGAGGCGGCGGTGACGGCGACGCTGATGGGCGTTCTCGCCGCGCACGGCTACGAGCGGGTCAAGCCGCCGCTTGTCGAGTTCGAGGAGACGCTGTTTTCCGGTGCCGGCAACGCGATGGCGAACGACACGTTCCGCACGATGGACCCGGTCTCGCACCGCATGGTCGGGCTGCGCGCCGACATGACGCCGCAGGTGGCGCGCATCGCCGCGACCAGGCTGTCGCACCGGCCACGGCCGCTGCGCCTCTCCTATGCCGGCCAGGTATTGCGGGTCAAAGGATCGGAAATGCGCCCCGAGCGGCAGGTCGGGCAGGCCGGCGCCGAATTGATCGGCGCGGCCGGGCCGGCGGCCGACGTCGAGGCGGTCGCGGTGGCCGGCGAAGCGCTGGCCGCGGTCGGGGTGCCGCGCCTGTCGGTCGATCTGACCCTGCCGACCCTGGTGCCGGCGGTCGCCGAGGCCTACAGCATCGAGGGCGGGCGCCTCGCGCTGTTGCGCGCCGCGCTCGACCGCAAGGATGCGGCGGCAGTCGCCGCGCTGGCCGGCGAAGCCGGAAAACTGCTGGCGGCGCTGGTCGCCGCCGCCGGCGCCGCCGCGACGACGCGAACCGCGCTCGACCGGCTCCGCCTGCCGCCGCGGGCGAGCCGGGAGCGGGAACGGCTCGGGGCCGTCCTCGACGGCCTCGCCGCCGCGATGCCTAGCCTTCGGGTCACCGTCGATCCCGTCGAGAATCGCGGCTTCGAGTACCACACCGGCATCAGCTTCACCTTTTTCGCGCGCATCGACCCCGGCGAGGGGCCGCTCGGCGAACTCGGCCGCGGCGGCCGCTACGAGGCGGGCGAGGCGGCCAACCCCGAGCCGGCGACCGGCTTCACCCTTTACACAGACACGATCCTGCGCACCCTGGGCGAGCCGCCGCGGCGCCACCGCGTCCTGGTGCCGCCGGGCGCCGATCCGGACCGTGCCCGCGCCCTGCGTGGCGCCGGCTGGATCACCATCGCCGCCCTCCTTCCCGCCGCCGACTGGGATGCCGAAGCAACGCGCCTCGATTGCGGCCACGTCCTTGACGCCGGCGAGCCGCGCCCCACCCGATCGGCCGGAAGCCGCCGGCAGCCAGGAGAACCATAGATGGCCAATGTAGCCGTGGTCGGGGCCCAGTGGGGCGACGAGGGCAAGGGCAAGATCGTCGATTGGCTGTCGGAGCGCGCCGAGATCGTCGTGCGCTTTCAGGGCGGCCACAATGCCGGGCACACGCTGGTGGTCGGCGATGTCGAATACAAGCTGAGCCTCCTCCCCTCGGGAGTGGTGCGGCCCGGCAAAATCTCGATCATTGGCAACGGGGTCGTGGTCGATCCGTGGGCCCTTGTCGCCGAGATCGACACGATGCGCGGCAAGGGGCTGGCGATTTCGCCGGACAGCCTGAAGCTCGCCGACAACGCCGCGCTGATCCTGCCGTCGCACGGCGCGCTCGACCGCGCCCGCGAGGAGCGCCGCGGCGCGCGGAAGATCGGCACGACCGGGCGCGGCATCGGGCCGGCCTACGAAGACAAGGTCGGGCGCCGCGCCGTGCGGGTCTGCGACCTCGCCGACCCCGGCACCCTCGAAGACCGCATCGACGACCTCTTACTGCACCATAACGCGCTGTTGCGCGGCCTCGACGCGCCGGAATTCGACCGCGGCGAACTCCTGGCCCGGCTGCGCGCGGTCGCGCCCAAGGTTCTGCCCTATGCGGCCCCGGCCTGGCGGCTGCTCGACGAGGCGCGCCGCGCCGGCCGCCGCATCCTGTTCGAGGGGGCGCAGGGCGCGATGCTCGACGTCGATCACGGCACCTACCCGTATGTCACCTCGTCGAACACGGTGGCCGGGCAGGCGGCGGCCGGATCGGGGATCGCGCCGTCGGCGATCGGTTTCGTGCTCGGCATCACCAAGGCCTATACGACCCGGGTCGGCAGCGGCCCGTTTCCGACCGAATTGACCGACGCAACCGGCCGCATGCTCGGCGACCGCGGCCGCGAATTCGGCACGGTCACCGGACGGCGGCGACGCTGCGGCTGGTTCGACGCGGTGGCGGTGCGGCAGGCGGTGCGCACCGCCGGCATTGAGGGCATCGCGCTGACCAAGCTCGACGTTCTCGACGGGTTCGACGAAATCCGCATCTGCACCGCCTACCGCCGCGGCGCCGCCACTTACGACTATCTGCCGGCCGGCACCGCGGCGCAGGCCGAAATCGAGCCGGTGTATGAGAGCGCCGAGGGCTGGCAGGAGAGCACCCGCGGCGCGCGCTCCTGGGCGCAGTTACCGGCGACCGCGATCAAATACATCCGCCGGCTCGAGGAGCTGATCGGCGCGCCGGTGGCGATGCTGTCGACCAGTCCCGAGCGCGACGACACCGTGCTGGTGCGCGACCCGTTCGCCGATTGAGCGGCAGCCCCTAACGGACTCCTCCGAGCGGGAACGAAGCCTCCTGCGCCGGGTTGCCCGATCGAAGGGAAACCGGCGAGAGGCGCGGGCGGCGATGACCACGGTTTGGGAAGTGCCCGAAGAGCCGGCGAGCGCGCCGGTGCACGGGATGTGGACAAAAGGCGGCCCGGTCTTTTCCCGCCTCCCGGCGGCCAGGGTGCAGGAGATCGAGGGTCGCGCGATCGCCTCGTTTGGCGATGCGGTGACGCTCGGGATGTGGGCGTTCGCCACCGGCATCTGGACCACCGGCCTGTTCCAGACCGAACTCTTGCCGCGACGCGAGATGATCCTGCTGTTTCCGCCGCTGCTGGTTTACGCGGGTCTCGTGCTGTTTACCGCCGGACTGTTTCTCTACCGCCGCAACGACACGTTTTTCGGCAGCATGTTCTGTTCGCTCGCCGCGCTCAATATCAGCCGCGCGGTCTTGATGATCCTGCAGAACGCGGGCGTCCTGCCGAATGACGGCACCGCAATGATCGTGCGGGGCGCTTTGATGGAGTCGTTCGCGTGGATCGCGCTGTCGCTGTTCGCCGGCGCGGTGCGGGTCAATGCGGTCAGCGCGCTGGTCATGGGCTGCACGTTCTTCGGCTATTTGCTGAGCGGTCTGCCGTTCGTCACCGATAATCCCGGCGGCGGCTGGGGCGAAGCCGGGCGGATCGGCGGGTATTTTTTGTTCGCGGCAGGATTTTTCGCCTATTACGGCGGCACCGCGCTCTTGGTCAACACTGCCTGGCGGCGCCAATTGCTGCCGATCGGCGGTCAGGCCTGAGGCGGCCTCCCCGCCTTATCCGGCTCCGCCAACTGCTGCGCGACGCCGGCTTCCGGCGATAGCCGAAACGGTCAATCGGGCGCGCAGCGAACATCGACGGCGTTTTCGTCGTGATTTGGCGGTCGCGCCGAACCGACCGGAACGCGGCCGGCCGTTCCGCGCAGAATCTTGCGAGTTGAAGACCGTCAGGCACGGCCGTTCGGGCGACGGCCCGATTAAGCATTAAACGCAGGAGAAGTTCCTCATGTGGGATACAGTTAAAGCAACCGCCATCGTCGCGGCCCTCCTCGCCGGTACCGCGCCGATCGCGTTTGCGCAGGCCAGCGGCAACGCCGGAAACGGCGGCAATGCCGGCGCGACGCTCGGCATTGCCGGCGGCGGCGCGGCCAACGGAGCCAATGGCGAGAACGGCAACAACACTCCCGGCAAGACCGTTATCACCGGTTCCGGCAACACCGCGCAGGCGGCCGGCCAGGCCGGCGGCAACACCGCCGGGGAGACAGCCGGCGCCGGCGGCAATGCGGGACAATCCGCCGAAGCCGCGGGCGGCAAAATGCTCGGCGCGCCCGGCACCGGCGCCGGCAGCCTCAGCGCGGCCGGCGGCGCCGCGGGCACGACCGGCAACACGCCAGGTGCGGCCAGCAACGGACTCGGCAATGTCGCCGGTACGGCCGGCAGCGGCGCCGGGAGTACCCTCGGTGCGGCTGGCAGCGGGGCCGGAAACACGCTCGGCGCCGCCGGCAACGCGGTCGGCAACACCGCCGGGACGGCAGGCAATACGGCCGGCAACGCCGCTGGCGCCGCCGGCAAGAGGGTCGGCGATGCCGCCGGTGCGGTCGGCAGCGGCGCCGGGAATACCCTCGGCGCGGCTGGCAGCGGAGCCGGCAACACGCTCGGCGCGGCGGGGAACGAGGTCGGCAATGCCGCCGGCGCGGCCGGCAAGGGTGTCGGCAATACCCTCGGTGCTGCCGGCAGCGGGATAGGCAGTGCGCTCGGCGCCAATGGCGGCAATGCCAGCGGTTCCGACAATGCCGCCGGGACCGGCAATGGCGGCAGCATGGCCTATGGCGGCACCGGCGCCAACGGCGGCACGGGTAACGGCAACCAGTTCCGCGGCTACGGCAATACCCAAAAGGGGGCTATGGGCTACGGCAACGAACGCGGCATGCAGTACAATAACGGCGACAATCGCGGTATGAGCAATAACAACGAACGCCTCGGCATGCAGGACAACAATGCCCGCGGCGGCGGCATGCAGTATAATAATGGTGGCAATCGCGGTATGGGTAACGGCTATGGCAGTGCTCGCAGTGGCGGCATGGCCTACGGCAATTCCGGCTCCCGCGGCTACACCGGCTATGAGAACGGCGCCAATGGCGGCAGTCTCGGCTATGGCAATGCCAATTCCCGCGGCCTGGGCTACGCCAATGGCGGCGGCATCTATGGCAGGCCGATCAACGGCGCCAATCAGGGTAACGGCAATGCCGGCGGTCAGGCCTACGGCCAAGCCTACGGTCAGGGCCAGGGGCAGAGCTACGGCAGCAACGTCGGCTCCGGTTCGCGTCTCGGCGGCAACGGCTATGGCGGCATGAATGGCCCCGGCAACGCCCAGAACTACGGCGGCGGCATGAATGGCCCCGGCAACGCCCAGAACTACGGCGGCGGTATGTACGGCCCCGGCGGCGGCCAGAGCTACGGCGGCGGCATGAGCGGCTTCGGCAATGGCCAGAACTATGGCGGCGGCATGTACGGCCACGGCAGCGGTCAGAACGGCGGCGGCTACCAGCGCTGACCGATTGCGGCAACCGGGCGTCCCGCGGCGCCCGGCCGCTGCGGTTCGCGGGCGGTGCGATCACATAAAAGCGCGGCCCGCGAGACCGATCGCCCGCTCGGAGAATACCAGAGAGAGCCGCCGGCTTCAGCTCAGGCGGCGCGGTCTCGGCTTCTGACGCGGGTGTTGCCGGCGCCTTCCTCCTCGAACAAATCGGCGAGGCGTTCGAGCATGACGCCGCCCAGTTGCTCGGCATCGACGATTGTCACGGCGCGACGGTAATAGCGGGTCACGTCGTGGCCGATGCCGATCGCGGTCAGCTCGACAAGGCCCATCCGTTCGATCTCGCGGATCACCTCGCGCAGGTGCTTTTCGAGATAATTGCCGGGGTTGACCGACAGGGTGGAATCGTCGACCGGCGCACCGTCGGAGATCACCATCAGGATGCGCCGCTCCTCGGGCCGGCCGATCAGGCGGTTATGCGCCCACATCAACGCTTCGCCGTCGATGTTCTCCTTGAGGATGCCCTCGCGCAGCATCAGCCCGAGATTGCGCCGGGCGCGCCGCCACGGCGCATCGGCCGGCTTGTAGACGATGTGCCGGAGATCGTTGAGGCGGCCGGGGTTGGGCGGCTTGCCGGCGGCGATCCATTTCTCGCGTGCCTGCCCGCCCTTCCAGGCCCGCGTCGTAAAGCCGAGAATCTCGACCTTGACGCCGCAGCGCTCCAGGGTGCGCGCCAGGATATCGGCGCTCATCGCCGCCACCGTGATCGGCCGGCCCCGCATCGAGCCGGAATTGTCGATCAGCAGGGTGACAATGGTGTCGCGGAACTCGGTCTCGCGCTCGCGCTTGTAGGACAGCGGCAGGACCGGGTTGGTAACGATGCGGGCGAGGCGGGCCGCGTCGAGAATGCCTTCTTCGAGGTCGAACTCCCAGGCACGCGTCTGCTTCGCCAACAGGCGCCGCTGCAACCGGTTGGCCAGGCGGGCGATGACGCTCTGCAGATGGGAGAGCTGCTGGTCGAGCAGGTGGCGCAGCCGCCCGAGCTCGTCGGCATCGCATAAATTGTCGGCCTCGACGACCTCGTCGGCGGTGGTGCTGAAGGCGCGATAGACGGCGTTTTCGTCGGGCCGGCCGCGCGGCAATGTGCCGGGCCGCCCCGGCCGTCCGGGATCGTCGTCGCTGTCGCCGGGCATCATCTCGCCATCGGCGTCGGCGTCGCCCTCCTCCTCGGCATCGCCCTCGGCGCTGTCGGTCGGCGCACCCTCCGTCGAAGGCTGTGCGCTGGCGCTGCCGCTCTCGCCGCTTTCGCTTTCGCTCTCGCCGTCGGCCTCCTCGCCGCCCTGGCTCTCCTCGGATTGCGACTCGTCGATCTCGCCGAGATCGATGTCGAGATCCTGGATCAATCGCCGCGTGGCACGGGCATAGGTGTCCTGGTCCTGGATCGTCCGGTTGAGATCGGCGATATCCTTGGCGATCTTGCCTTCGAGCCACGGCCGCCACAGATCCACGACATGCCGCGCCGCCGGCGGCGGCGGCTCGTGGGTCAGCGCCTCGCGGGCCAGGAGGCGCACCGCCTCGGCCATCGTCCCCTCGGTGCGCTCGGTGACCCGTTCGAAACCCTGCCGCCTGTACTGCTCGTCGAGCATCGCCGACAAATTCGCGGCGACCCCGACCATGCGGCGCGCCCCCAAGGCTTCGACCCGCGCCTGCTCCAGTGCCTCGAACACGGCGCGCGCGGCCGGGCCGCCGGGCAGCCGTTTCGCGTGCACCGCCGCATCGTGATAGCGCACCCGCAGCGCCAGACTATCAGCGGCGCCGCGCAGTTGGGCCGCCTCGTCGGCCGGCAGGTCGCGCGCCGGGTTCGGCAGCTTGACCCGGTTGCCGGCGAGGCCCGGCTGCTCCGGACCGAAGCCGACGGTCAGATCGTCGCGCTCGGCGATCGCCCGCAAGGCCGCGGCGGTCGCCCGCTTGAAGATCTCGGTCGGCGAAAAATCCTGCGCCATATCCCGTTACTCTGCCGATCGTTTCACTCGCTCGCCCCCTCCACCATGCTTCGCAGGGTCCCCCTCCCTCGCTCCGCGGGGGAGGAAGCTCGGGGGATCCTCCCCCGTAAAACGGGGGAGGTGGCGCGCGGCGCGCGCCGGAGGGGGCACTCGGGCCGCACCAGCCTACATCAGCGTCGCGTTGACCCCGGTCTCGGGCAGCTCGGTGCCAAAGCAGCGCTGGTAGTATTCGGCGACCGCCGGGCGCTCCATCTCGTCGCATTTGTTGAGGAAGGTGAGCCGGAAGGCGAAGGCGAGGTCGTTGAAAATGCGGGCGTTCTCGGCCCAGGTCATCACCGTGCGCGGCGACATCACGGTCGAGATGTCGCCGTTGATAAAGCCGCTGCGGGTCAGATCGGCGAGCGCCACCATCGCGCTGACCTGCCGGCGCCCGTCCTCGTCGTTGTAGCTCGGCACCTTGGCAAGGACGATCTCTACTTCGGCGTCGTGCGGCAGGTAATTCAATGTCGCGACGATGTTCCAGCGGTCCATCTGGCCCTGGTTGATCTGCTGCGTGCCGTGATAAAGGCCGGTCGTGTCGCCGAGACCGACCGTGTTGGCGGTCGAGAACAGGCGGAAGCCGGGATGCGGCCGGATCACCCGGTTCTGGTCCAAGAGGGTCAATTTGCCCTCGACCTCGAGCACCCGCTGGATCACGAACATCACGTCCGGACGGCCGGCGTCGTATTCGTCGAAGCACAAGGCGACCGGGTGCTGCAGCGCCCAGGGCAGGATGCCTTCGCGGAACTCGGTGATCTGCTTCGAGTCGCGCAACACGATCGCGTCCTTGCCGACGAGATCGATGCGGCTGATGTGGCTGTCGAGGTTGACCCGGATGCACGGCCAGTTGAGGCGCGAGGCGACCTGCTCGACATGCGTCGATTTGCCGGTGCCGTGATACCCGCAGATCATTACGCGGCGATTGAAGGCGAAGCCGGCGAGGATGGCGAGCGTCGTGTCGCGGTCGAAGCGGTAGGCCTCGTCGGTGTCGGGAACGTGCTCGCTCGGCTGGCTGAACGCCGGAACTTCGAGGTCGCTGTCGATCCCGAAGGTCTGCCGCACCGACACCTTTATGTCGGGCAGGCCCTGCGGCGTCGGGGCGGGTTCCGCTTGCTGAACGGTTGGCATTTGATTCTGGCGCTTTCTGGTTTCGGAAGGTAGGGGCCGGCGGTCCTGCTGCATCGGGTCAGTTGAAATAGCTGGCCTTCAGGGTCGCATAGGCCTGGTTGATGATCTTCAGCTTCTCCTCGGAGGCCTTGTCGCCGCCGTGCGCGTCGGGATGGTGTTCCTTGACGAGGACCTTGTACCGCGCCTTGAGGCGGATCGGGGTGAACGGCGGCTCGATGTCGAACACCGCGAGCGCCTGCTCGCGGGCCGAGGCGGCGCGCGCCGCACCGTCGCGGGCGCGGTTGTGCCCGTTGTGGCGGCGGTCCGCTCCGGCGCCGAAATGGAACCCGAACGGGTCGTGCACCCGTTCCCCGGCCGTGCGCGGGCCGGGGCCGTGGCGCTCGCCGAGCTTCCAGCTCGGACGCTGCCACACCGTATCGCGCCGGATTTCGGCCTCGATCTCAACTTCGCTCATCCCGGCATAGTAGTTCCACGCGGTGTTGTACGCACGCACATGTTCGAGACAGAACCAATAGTACAGGTTGAGTTCGAGGCGTGACCGGGGGGCCCGGAAATCGCCGCCGGCATCGCATCCCGGATGATCGCACGGCCGCACCGGCGCGGCCGGTTCGGCGGCGAAATCAGGCTCTGTCGGGTGGTGCCGCATCGCCTCAGTATGGGTGGCCTGCCGCCCTGTGACAAGGACGCGGGCGGCGCCCGCCGGGGCCGGGCGGCTTACGCAGAGCAGGGTTGCGCGGGCGGCGGTTTGTCGGAAGACTGGGCGCGCCGGCCGCCCGCGCCGGGCTTCCTTTCCCGCAACGATAGCCGCAAACTGCGAGCCGATCATCAGACCCGATCATCACGCCCGATCATCACGGAGGAATGCCAATGGCCGATATACGCCGCATCGACATCACCCAGCCGCCGGGACCGCGGATGAGCCGCTGCGTCGTGCAGGGCGACCGGGTGTTTCTCGCCGGCCTGACCGCCGCCGACACCAAACAGGACGTCAAGGGTCAGACCCGCCAGATTCTGGAGCGGATCGACCATTACCTGCGCGAGGCCGGCACCAGCAAATCGAACGTCTTGACCGCCAATTTGTGGATCAAGGACATGGCATTGTTCGCCGACATGAATTCGGTGTGGAACGAGTGGGTCGACCCGCAGAACCCGCCGGCCCGCGCCTGCGTGCGCGCCGATCTGGCACGCCCCGAGGTGCTGGTCGAGATCATGGTCACCGCCGCCAAATGACGAACGCGGCGAGCGAGCCGAACAAGGCAGCGGCGGACTGGGCCGGCCCGCTCGACGGGATACGGGTCATCGACCTGACGCGGGTCCTGGCCGGGCCGTTCTGCACCCAGAGCCTCGGCGATCTCGGCGCCGAGGTGCTCAAGATCGAGCCGCCGGGCGGCGGTGACGAGACGCGCCGCTTCCCGCCCTTCATCGCGGGCGAGAGCCACTATTTTCTCGGCGTCAATCGCAACAAGAAGAGCCTCGTCATCGATCTGCGGCAGGAGCGCGGCGCCGACATCCTGCGCCGCCTCGTCGCGGACAGCGACATCCTGGTCGAGAACTACCGCCCCGGCGTCATGGAGCGGCTCGGCCTCGGCTATCCGGCGCTCGCCGCGATCAACCCGCGGCTCATCTACTGCGCGATCAGCGGCTTCGGCCTGACGGGGCCGCTAAGCGACAACCCCTCCTTCGACATCGTGACGCAGGCGCTGACAGGCGCCCTTAGCATCAACGGCGAGCGCGGCCGGCGCCCGGTCAAGCTCGGGCTGCCGCTGGGCGACATGGTGGGCGGCGTGTTCGGCCCGATGGCGATCCTAGCCACCCTGCACGAGCGCGCCCGCACCGGGCGCGGGCGGCTCATCGACATCAGCCTCTACGACGGCCTCATCGGCATGCTCGGCTATTTCGCCCAGCTCGCCTTCCTGACGGGCGAGGACCCGCCGCCGATGGGGTCGAGCCACGCCAACATCGTCCCTTACGGCAGTTTCCCGGCGTCGGACGGCGACATCATCATCGCCGTCTTGTCGGAGAGCTTCTGGGGCAAATTGTGCGAGGCGCTGGAGCGGCCGGACCTTGCGCGCGACCCGCGCTTCGCGACCCCGACCGGGCGGCGCGACCATCGCGACGAAGTTGACCGGGCGATTTCCGAAATCACCCGCACCCGCACCGTCGCCGAGTGGGAAGAGCGGCTCAAGGCGTGCGACGTGCCGCACGCGCCGGTGCTCGGGGTCGCCGCCGCGCTTGCCCACCCGCAGGCGCAGGCGCGCGAGATGGTGGTCGCCGCCGAGCATGCCACGGCCGGGCCGATCCGGCTCGTCGGGCGGCCGGTCAAGTTTCCCGGCGCGCCACAGCCGCCCCCTGCCCCGCCGCCGGCGCTCGGCCAGCACACCGCCGAGGTGCTGCGCGGCCTCGGCTACGACGAGGGCGAAATCGCCGCCATGCGCCGCGACGGCATTATCGACCGCACCGGTTAGTCCGGCCGTCCACCCATCGCCGCAGCGCAGTCGGCATTAGCGTATTCTTTACTAACCGGCGTCACAGTGGAGCTCCGCAAGGCCCGGAGCCCTCTGTGACGATTTCCCCAATCGCCCGCCATCCTCATTTCCGCATTCCCGGCGCAAGCCGGGACCCACGGTGGCCGCATCCCGGCTGTCGGCAGGTGACCCCCGGCTTTCGCCGGGGATGCGGGTATGGGGGCCGGCGATTGACCGGCCGGAATCGGCTGCCGGGGGTGCCGCGCCGATGATCCCTGAGATCATTGCACTGACAGTATTCGCGGCGGCCATGATTGTAGCGGCGGTCGAGGATTTCCGCTGCCTCGTGATCCCGAACGCTCTGCCGATCGCCCTGTGCGCGGCGTGGCTGCTGCATATTGCCGCCGCGGCCGGCGGACCGGTCCTGGCGCCGCTTGGCGTCGCGCTGGCGGTGTTTGCCGTCGGCGCGGCGCTGTTCGCGTGCGGCTGGCTCGGCGGCGGCGATGTCAAGCTGCTCGCCGCGGCGGCGCTGTGGGCCGGCCCGGCGGGACTGCCGCAATTGCTGATCCTGACCGGGGTCATCGGCGGCGCGTTGGCGCTGTTTCTCTTGAACCCGGCCGGCCGGCAGCTCGCCTTCGTCGCGCGGATGATGATCGGCGGCGGCGTGCCGCCCGCCGGGGCCGGCTTCGAAACGCCGGTGCCCTACGGCGTTGCGATCGCCGGCGCGGCGCTCTTCGCCATCCTCCGCCCGTATTTCGGGTAACCCGGGATGCGCGCTCGCCCCGCCCTGCTGCTGGTCGTTGCGGTCGCCATCGCCGCCGGCACCGCGCTGCTCGCAAATTCCTGGCTGAAGGCGCAGCGCATGCGTGAAATCGCCGGCGTCGCGGCAGGCATGCTGGCCCCGGCGCCCGCCCGCGGCGTGCTTGTCGCCCGCAAGGCGATCCGCCGCGGCGAGATTCTGCGGCCCTACGACCTCGTCTGGCAGACCTGGCCGGCAGGCGATATCGACAAGGCCTATATCGTCGAAGGCGGACCGCGAAAGCCCGACGATTTCGCCGGCTGGGTGGCGATCAACCCGTTCGCCATGGGCGAGCCGGTCACCCTCGAAAAAATCATCGCGCCGGGCGATCGCGGCTTTCTCGCGGCGGTCCTGCAACCGGGAATGCGGGCGGTCTCCGTCCCGGTCACCGTAACCTCCGGGGTTTCCGGGTTCATCTTTCCGGGCGATCGGGTCGATCTGCTGCTGACCTACGCGGTGCCGGCGCGGGCCGCCGCGGGGAAGAACGGCGCCCGCCCCTACGAGCACCGCGCGACCGCGACCGTGCTGCGCAACCTTCGGGTCATCGCGATCGACCAGAAACTTCAGGCGAAGCCCGGCGAGGCGGTGGTCGCGCACACCACGACCTTCGAGGTGACGCCGAAACAGGCCGAGGCGATCGCGCTGGCCAGCGAGATCGGCAAGCTGTCGCTCAGCCTGCACAGCCTTGTCGCCGATCCTTCGGCAGCGGCTGCCGGGACCGGGCCGGCCGGTCCGCCGCTTGCGGCCACGGCAACCTACACGCTCGATACCCAGATCACGCCGCTATTGCCGAAAGCGGGCGCCGGCGGCGGCGCGCCACAGGCGCTGCCGGTCACCATCTTGCATGGGTTGAGCGAAACGCAAATAAATTTCCCTTTGCGTTCTGCACATTTGGCAGCAAGGGGACATTGACAATGATGCGAACATTTATTGCTTTTGCGACAGCCGCAATAATTGCGGGACTGGCGCCGAGCGTGGCGGCGCGGGCCGCCGACCGGGTGCCGCTGCCGCACGACGGAGCGCCGCCCGGCCCGGTCAGCGAGATCCTGCCGACCGGTCGGCCGATCGTGCTGACCGCGCACAAAGGCGTGCTCGTGCGCCTGCCGCGTCCGGCGAGCACGATCTTCATCGCCGATCCGGCGGTTGCCGACGTGTCGGTGCAGACGCCGTCGATCCTCTATGTCAAAGCGGTGCACCCCGGCGAGACGGCGCTTTACGCGCTCGATTCCGGCCAGCAGGTATTGCTCAGCGCGCCGGTGCGGGTCACCCAGGATCTCGGGCGGCTGCGGCGCGCGCTGCACGCGCTGGTGCCGGGCGCGGATATCCGGGTCGGGTCGGTCGACAATTCGATCGTGCTGACCGGGGCCGTGGCGAGCGCGGCCGCTGCGGAAAAGGTGCGCACGCTGGCCGCCCGGATCGCCGGCGAAACCAACAGCCCGATCATCAACCGGATGGTCGTGACCACCCCGAACCAAGTCTATCTGCGGGTCAAGGTCGCCGAGGTCAACCGGACCGTGCTCAAGGAACTGGGCATCGACTGGAGCAAGCTGGCGGGCAATATCCGGTTTGCCACCCCGGTCAACCCGACCGCCGCGCAAAACGCCGCCAGCTTTCTGCAATTCGGGCTGGGCGGCCATGATTCGCACATCCTGGCGACCCTGACCGCGCTCGAATCCGAGGGCCTGCTGACCACCCTGGCCGAACCCAACCTGACGGCGATGTCCGGGCACCCCGCGAGCTTTTTGGCCGGCGGCGTCTTCTACATCGCGGTGCCGCAGCCCTCGAGCAACGGCACGACTCCGTTCGTCACCGCACAGCCGCAGAATTACGGGGTTCAGCTGCAATTCACCCCGACGGTGATCGACGCCGATCACGTGAGCCTGACGGTGCGCCCCGAAGTCAGCGAGCTGACGACGCAGGGTCAGGTCACGATTGACGGCACGACAATCCCCGGCCTGTCGGTCAGGCGGGCCGAGACGACCGTCGAGCTGGCGAGCGGCGACAGCTTCGCGCTCGCCGGGCTGTTGCAGAACAACGTGACGCAGCTTCTCAGCAAGTTTCCGGGGCTCGGCGACATTCCGATCCTCGGCCAGCTGTTCCGCTCGCGATCCTACCAACGCAACGAGACCGAGCTGGTCATCATCGTCACCGTCTACCTGGTCAAGCCGTCGCAAACGCGGTTGGCCGGGCCGACCGACGGCTTCGTGCCGCCGCACGAGGCGCAGCAGATTGTCGGCGGCGACCTCTATCGCCAGAGGCTGCCGGCGGCCGCCAGCGGTCCGCTCATGCCGGACGGGCGGGGGCTCGTCGGGCCGGTCGGTTTCCGGCTGGATTGAGGGAGGCGGCCATGACGCTTCGTCTCTCCCTCGTCGCTGCCTCGGCCTTGCTGGCCCTCACCGGGTGTCAGCCGCCGGCCGCCGATTACACGCCGGCCGAATGGCCGAAGGCGCCGGTCCTCGACAACGCCACCGCCAGCCTCGCCCTGCATTTTGCGCCGGGGTCGAGCCGGCTCGCCCCGGCCGATCGGGCGCGGCTGCGCCGTCTGGCGGCGATCGGCGGGATCGCCCCCTCGGATCGGGTGCTGGTGGCGGCGGCCGGTGCGCCGGCGCTCGCCGAGGCCCGGTTGGGGGCGGTGTCGCGCGAATTGACGCGCTACGGCATCGCCCCGCTCGCGATGCCGCTGGCCGGGGTGCCGCCGAACGGGGCGATCCTTGAGCGGGTCCGCTATGCCGTCACCCTGCCGCCCTGCCCGAACTGGAGCAAGGCGCCGAACCGCGATTTCGCGAACACGATCGACAGCAATTTCGGCTGCGCCACCGCGGTCAATCTCGGCCGGATGATCGCCAGCCCGGCCGATCTGGCGCGGGGGCGGCCGCTCGGCCCGACGCCGGCGCTGACCGCGGTCTCGGCGCTGGGGCGCTATTATACGGATCGCGTCTATCTGGCGCCGTCCAACAGCCTGATCACCTCGCTCGGCAACGCCAACACGATCCCGCCCGGGGCGCAGGTGCCGCAGCGCGACCTGTCGCCGCTCTTCACCGAGATCGCGCCGGCCGGCAACCCGATCGCAGCAGAGGGGGCCGGCACCAGGGCGACAAGCGGAGCCGCCGGCATCGCCCGTCCGGCTTTGGCCGCCCCCACCCCGGACGCCCCGGTGCCGCCGGGCAGCGTGCCGCCGCCCGCGAGATAGCGGATGCGCCTCTCAGCCGCCAGAGCCGCGCCTCCCGCCGCCGCAGACCCACGGCGCCAGGGTGTTCTCGCGGTCTTGCAGGACCAGCCGACCCTCGACCGGGTGCGGGCGCTGATCGGCGAATTGCGCCTGCAGGAGGAATTGTTCCTCGAACCGGCGCGCGAGGCCGCGCTGCGCCGTTTGCGCGAGGTCGGCGGGCCGCGCGTCCTGATCCTCGACCTGTCCGGCTCGGCGGCGCCGATCGACGAGGTCGGCGCGGCGCGGGCGGCCGGCGGCAACGCGCTCAGGCTGGTGGCGCTCGGCACGGTCAACGATGTCGGCCTGTTCCGCGATCTGCTGGCGGCGGGCGCCTCCGATTACCTCGTCAAGCCGGCGAGCCGCGAGGCGCTCGCGGCGGCCCTCGAAAAGCGCGGCGAGACGGCGCCCGGCGACGCGGATGCCGCTCTGGGACAGGTCGTCGCGTTTCTCGGCAGCCGCGGCGGCGTCGGGACGACGACCGCCGCCGTCGCCACCGCCTGGCTCCTCTCCGAGCGGCACCGGGAGAGCACCGCGCTCATTGATCTTGACCTGCATTTCGGCACGGTCGCCCTCAATCTCGACACCGATCCGGGCAGCGGGCTGTGCGAGGCGCTGGAGCAGCCGGCGCGCATCGATGCGCTGTTTGTCGACCGCGCGATGGTCAAGCTGTCCGAGACGCTGCGCGTCCTCGCCGCCGAGGCGGCGCTGGCCGAGGCGCTGACGATCGAGGCCGGCGCGATCGAAATCCTTCTTGTCGAGCTGCGCCGCCGGTTCAACCAGGTGGTCGTCGATCTGCCGCGCTGGATCGGCCCGATGCAGCGGGTCGTGCTGGGCGCGGCCGGCACCGTGGTGATCGTCTGCGAGCGCAGCCTCGCCGGTCTTCGGGACACGATCCGCATGCAAGGCCTCGTGCGCGAGCGCGCGCCGCAGGTCCGGCTGGTGCTGATCGATGGCGGCGTTGGCGGCGAGCGCGCCGCGGTCGGCCGGGCGGAATTCGAGAAGGCGGTCGGGGCGGCGCTCGACGCGAGCCTGCCCCACGACCCAAAGGCGGCCGGGGCGGCGACCAATGCCGGCCGGCCGCTGCCATTGGCGGCGCCGCGCAGCCCGCTCGCCCGCGAGCTCGCCCGGTTGGCCGCGCTGCTTGGCGGCCCCGGCGAGCAGCGGCCGCGCCGGCGCTTCGGCTTCCCGCTGCGGGCGGGCGAGAGGATCGGCGATGGCGGCAACAGCCGGACGGCTTGACGCGCGCATCGCCGCGATTTCGGCGCGGCGGGCGGGCATTAACAGCCCGCCGCCGGAGAAACCGGGAGCACCGGCGAAGGCCTTCGCCCCGACCACGCCGGCGCTCCCGCTGGCGCCGGAGCCGCCGGCCGCGGACCCGCCGCCGGCGCGCAACGCACACAAGGCAGCGATCGAAGCCGCCAAGGCGCAAATTCAGCCGCTGGTCCTCGAGCACATGGACGTTGCCGCGGCGGCCGAGATGCCGCGCCCCGATTTCGAGGCGCAACTGACCGGCTGGGTCCAGGAGCTGCTCGCCGAAACCAAAATCCAGCTCAATTTCGCCGAGCAGCGCCAGCTTGTCGAAGCGCTGATCGCGGACATGCTGGGGCTCGGGCCGCTGGAGCCGCTGATCGCCGACGAGACGATCAGCGACATCATGGTCAACGGCCCGACGCAAGTTTATGTCGAGCGTCGCGGCCGGCTCGAGCTGACCGATGTCGCGTTTCGCGACGACCGGCATCTGATGAACATCTGCACCAAGATCGTAACCCGGATCGGCCGCCGGATCGACGAGTCGCGGCCGCTGGTCGATGCCCGCCTGCCCGATGGCAGCCGGGTCAACATCATCATCCCGCCGCTGGCGATCGACGGGGCGTCAATCTCGATCCGCAAATTCTCCAAGAAGACGATCACGCTCGACACGATGGCGGAGAACGGCAGCACCTCGCCGGCGATGGCAACGTTGCTGAAGATCGCCGCCCGCTGCCGGCTCAACATCCTGATCTCGGGCGGCACCGGATCGGGCAAGACGACGCTCCTCAACGCGCTGTCGCGCATGATCGAGCATACCGAGCGCACCGTGACGATCGAGGATGCCGCCGAGTTGCAGTTGCAGCAGCCGCATGTCGTCCGCCTCGAGACCCGCACAGCCAATCTCGAAGGCACCGGCGAGGTCACGATGCGCGATCTCTTGAAGAACGCGCTGCGCATGCGCCCCGACCGGATCATCATCGGCGAATGCCGCGGCGAGGAAGCGCTCGACATGCTGCAGGCGATGAATACGGGGCATGACGGCTCGATGTCGACGATCCACGCCAACAACCCGCGCGAGGCGCTGACCCGCCTCGAAAACATGATCGGCATGGCCGGCATCAACCTGTCATCGAAGGCGACGCGCACGCAGATCGCCTCCGCCGTCCACCTGATCTGCCAGGTCAACCGCATGCGCGACGGCCAGCGGCGGGTCACCCAGATCACCGAGGTGGTCGGCATCGAGGGCGACGTCATCACCACGCAGGATTTGTTCGTCTTTCAGTACCGCGGCGAAAGGGCGGACGGCGGGTTGCGCGGCAGCTTTCAGCCGAGCGGCATCCGTCCCGCCTTTCTGCCCCGCGCCGAGTATTTCGGGCTCGACCGCGCACTTCTCGAGATCATGTGAGGATGATCGCGGCGCTCGACCCGGCGGCGCTCGCTCTCGTTATAGGGGTACTGAGCGGGCTGGCGATCCTGCTGGTCGGCATCGCCCTCGCCGGCAGCGCCTCGCGGAATTATGCGCGGCGCCTGAGGGCGATCGCCGCGCGCCAGCCGGCTGCGGGGCCGGCCGGAATCGCGAGGCTGCGCCCGCTCGCCCGGCGCAGCAGCACGCCCGGCATCGACCGGCTGTTTCGCCTGTTGCCGCGGCGCGCCGCGCTGGCTGCACGGCTGTCGCGAACCGGTTACGGGATCAGCATCGGGCAATACGGGCTCGGCTCGATCGCCGCCGCAATGGTGTTCGCGCTGCTGTTTCTGTTCGTTGCCGGGTTCGCATTCGGACCCAGCCTGCTGCTCGGCGCCGCGCTCGCCATCGCGCTGCCGCATTGGCTGATCGGCCGCCTCGGCCGCAGGCGAACGGCGCGGTTCATCCAGCTGTTTCCGGAAGCGATCGATCTGATGGTACGGGCATTGCGCGCCGGCCTGCCGATCAGCGAGGCAATCGTCAATGCCGGACGCGAGGTCGGCAACCCGGTCGGGGCCGAGCTGCGCGGCATCGAGGCGGGGATGAAACTCGGCCGCGACCTCGACAGCCTGCTATGGGATATCGCAACGCGCATCGCGATCCCCGAATTCCGCTTCTTTATCATTGCGCTCAGCGTCCAGCGCGAGACCGGCGGCAATTTGGCGGAGACGCTGAACAACCTGTCCGAGGTATTGCGACGGCGCCGCGCGATGCGTGCCAAGGCGCGGGCGATGGCGAGCGAGGCGCGCGCCAGCACGGCGATCCTCGGCTCATTGCCGATTGTCGTGATCGGAGTCCTGAGCTTTACCTCGCCGACCTATATCGCGCCGCTGTTTAACGATATCCGCGGCCTGCTGCTGCTCGGTCTCGGGGTGACGATGCTGATCACCGGCATCACAATCATGGTTCGGATGGCGCGGTTCGAGATATGACCGGCACGCGCGTCGAGGATTTCCATCTCGACAATTGGCTGCCGTACTGGCTGAGTCCGGACCGGCTGATCGCCGCCTTTGCCGCGCTGGCGGTTTTGGTGGCGCTGCTCGCGGTCTGGCAGGCATTGCGCAGCCGCGACCCGTTCGCCCGCCGCTATGCGCAGATCGCCGAGCGGCGCGGGGATTTGCGCCGCGCCGCGCTTGGCCCGAAGCGCCGCCGCGAGAAATTGACCGCCGCCGGGGTGATGCGCGCGGTCGTTACCCGCCTCAATCTGTTGCGCTCGACGCATGCACAGCAGGCCCGGCTGTTGCTGGCGCAGGCGGGATTGCGATCCAACGAGGCGATGATCCGCTATCTGTTCGGGCGCCTGTCGCTGCCGCTGGGGTTCGCTTCCGTCATGCTGGCCGATGCCTACGGTGCGCACCTCCTGCCGATCCCGGAACGGTTTCGGGTATTTGCAGCATTCGGCGCGGCGGTGCTCGGCTCATTCGCCCCCGGTGTCTTCCTGAGAAACCGGATTCAGAAGCGCACGCACCGGATCGAGCTGGGGCTGCCGGATTCGCTCGACCTGCTGGTGATCTGCGCCGAGGCGGGCCTCAGCCTCGACGCGGCCTTGGCGCGCTGCGCTCGCGAGCTTGAGCAGACCTGGCCGGACCTCAGCGAGGAATTCGCGATCACCGCCGCGGAATTGACCTATCTCCCCGAGCGCAAGGCGGCCTTCGACAACCTCAACGCCCGCACCAACATGGCCTCGGTCCGCGGGGTCGTGAACACGCTGTTGCAGACCGCCAGGTTCGGCACGCCGCTCGCCCACTCGCTGCGCGTGCTGGCCGCCGAATTCCGGGAGGCGCGCATCACCCGCGCCGAGGAAAAGGCGGCGCGGCTGCCGGCGATGCTGACGGTTCCGATGATCCTGTTCATCCTGCCGACCCTGTTCATCGTGCTCCTGGGCCCGGCTCTCCTCGGCATTCTCGACGTGTTTTCGCATCGCGAAAAGCCGCCCGTCCCGACCACGATCGAGCGGACCGATGCGGATCAATCCGGTTTCGAGCAGGCCGATGTCACGGTCATCGACCACGCGCGCGTCGCGAAAACCGGCGCCGGCAGCACGGGTTCCGCCGAGGCGCATGCGGCGGTGCTGCCGCTGCGGCGGACGATCGAGGCCGGACAATTATTGCTGGTCGATGTCGATGCGCGCGCGCTGCGCGACGGGTCGCGGCAGGTGGTCGTGCTGGTGCCGGCCGGCAGCCCGCAGCCGCCCGATCTGCGGGACGGCGTCGCCGTCCCGCCGGTGATGACCCGGATATCGCTGGTGCCGCGCACGCCCGGCGCGAGCGAGGTGCGGCTTTACTCCGTGCCGCAAGGCGGCGCCGCGCCGGTCCTGGCGGCCAGAGCGGCGGTCAAGGTAACGGCGGCGGCAGGCCGCTGAACCGGCGATCAGGTCGGGCCGGCCGGCACGCTGCTTCTTCCGAGCGCCTCGATGGCGCGGGCGCGCGCCTCCGGCGACAAGCCCCGCAAGGTGTCGTAATAGGCGAGGTTGTGCTGCACCGCCGCCGGTCCGAGATCGACGCGGGCGAGGCGCCCGGCCGCCGCCCGGTCGCCCTGCAGGCCGTAGATCAAGGCGAGGGTCTGGCGCTCGCGCATCGTCGAGTTCGGCGCCGTCGCCAGCGGGTGCAACACGGCGACGGCATGGCCATAATCCCCGGTCAATGCCAATGACAGGGCGAGATCGACCGAAAGCCCCGGATCGTTCGGCAGCAGGTGCAAGCCGCGCAGATACTTCGCCTGGGCGGCGGCATGCCGCCCGGCAAAATCGTCGGACACGCCGATCAGCTGCAACAGCTTCGGATCGTTCGGGCTGTCGCGGTAGGCGACCGCCAGTGGCCGGGCGGCGAGTTCGGGCCTGCCGGTACGCAGACAGGCGCGCGCCAGCCCACGCAACGCCGCGGGGTCGTGCGGCGCGCGCGCCAACGCCGCGTTGTAGGAGACGATCGCCTCGTTGAACCGGCGCATCCGGAAGAGCGTGTCCCCCGCCGCCACAAACGGCGCGGCGGCCCGCGGGTCGAGGGCGGCGGCGCGGCGGTAAACCCCGAGCGCATTCGCGAGATCGCCGCCTTTCTGCGCCGCCGCGCCGATCCGCATCAGCGTCGCATAATCGAGCGGCCGCGGCGCCGGCGCGCCGGCCCGCCCGAACTCAGGCGAACCGGCGGGCACCGCGACCGTCGTGCAGCCGGCCAACGCCAACACCCCGAGGGCGGCCCCCACGGCCACCGCGCAATAGCCTTTCATCCGGCGCCCCCCAATATGCTCCGAGTACAAATTCTGTTCGGGACTATACCCCCACCCTAACCCTCCCCCGCTTGCGGGGGAGGGATTTTGGGAAATTTCCCCGGACGCGGACGCGGGGGAGGAAGCAGAATCCGAGAGAACCCCCCGAAACCGGGGACGAACCAAAGAAACCTCCCCCGCGAGCGGGGGAGGGCAGGGTGGGGGTACTCGGCGCCGCCGTGCGCAGACTGCGTCAACCGGCGGCGGCCGGCTCGGTGCGGCCCTGCAAAGCCTGTTCGATTGCTGCCAAGGCCGCCTCGGCGCGGCCGCCCTCGGGGCCGCCGGCCTGCGCCATGTCGGCGCGCCCGCCGCCGCCCTTGCCGCCGACCGCGGCGGCGCCGCGCCGCACCAGCTCGACCGCATCGAAACGGCCGGTCAGATCGTCGGTCACCCCGACAACGACCGCAGCCTTGCCCTCGGCCCGCGACACCACCGCGACCACCCCCGAGCCGATGCGCTTTTTCAGATCGTCGGCCAGCGTGCGCAATTCCCGCCCCGGCACGTCGTCCACCACCCGGCCGTCGAACGCGACATCGCCGATCCGCCTGCCGGCCGATGCGCCGGCGGAGGCGCCGCCGCCGGCGGCTAGCGCGCGCCGCGTCTCGGCAAGCTCGCGGTCGAGCCGCCGGTGCTCCTCGACCAGCCGTTCGAGGCGGGCGGGCAACTCCGCCGGGCTGGTGCGCAATGCCGAAGCGGCCTGGCGCAGCCAGGTTTCCTCGGCGGCCAGCCACGCTTCCGCCGCGGCGCCGGTCAGCGCCTCGATCCGGCGCACCCCGGAGGCGACCGAACTCTCGCCGACGATCTTGAAGAGGCCGATATCGCCGGTCCGCCCGACATGCGTGCCGCCGCACAATTCGACCGAAAACGGCCGTTCCTCGGCGGCCTCGCCGTCGCTCGTGCCGCCCATCGAGACAACCCGCACCTCGTCGCCGTATTTCTCGCCGAACAGGGCGAGCGCCCCCTCGGCGACGGCGCGCTCCGGGGTCAACAGGCGGGTGCGCACCTCGCAATTGTCGCGGATATGGCGGTTCACCTCGGTCTCGATCGCCGCGATGTCCTCGGCCGAGACCGGCCGCGGATGGCTGAAATCGAAACGCAGCCGGTCGGGCGCGACAAGCGAGCCTTTCTGCGTCACGTGCTCGCCGAGCCGGTGGCGCAACGCCTGGTGCAACAGGTGGGTTACCGAATGATTGGCGCGCAATTTGCGGCGGCGCTCGCGATCGACCCGCAACTCAACCGGCTCGCCGGTGCGGAGTGCCCCGTGCTGCATGACGCCGATATGCAAATACAGATCGCCCGCCCGCCTCTGGGTGTCACGCACCGCCAATTCGCCGCCATCGGCGGTGAAGATGACGCCGGTGTCGCCGACCTGGCCGCCCGATTCGCCATAAAACGGGGTCTGGTTGACGACGATTGCGACTTCGTCGCCGGCTTTCGCCTCGGCAACCCGCTCCTCGCCGCGCAGGATCGCGAGGACCACCCCCTCGGCGGTCCCGGTCTCATAACCGAGAAACTCGGTCGGCCCGACTTCCTCGCGCAGCGCAAACCATACCGCCTCGGCCGCCGCCTCGCCCGAGCCGACCCAGGAGGCGCGCGAGCGCTCGCGCTGCCGCTCCATTTCGCGCTCGAACCCGGCGACATCGACGCCCATGCCGTGGCGGCGCAGGATGTCCTGCGTCATGTCGAGCGGAAAACCGTGCGTATCGTACAGCATAAAGGCGATGTCGCCGGACAGCATCGTCTGCGCCGTATCGAGGCCGGGGCCGTTTCGGTCGCCGAAATCGCCGGTCTGGGCGCCGAGGATCGCGAGGCCGCGCTCAAGCATCTGCTTGAAACTGCCCTCCTCGTGCCGCAGCGTCTCGGTCACCAAGGGCTGGGCGCGCAACAGTTCGGGATAGGCGGCGCCCATCTGCTGCACCAGCACCGGCACGAGCCGCCACATCAACGGGTCGCGGCAGCCCATCAAATGGGCATAGCCCATCGCGCGGCGCATGATGCGGCGCAGGACATAGCCGCGCCCCTCCTTGCCCGGCAGCACGCCGTCGGCGATCAGAAAGGCGGCGGCGCGCAAATGATCGGCAATGACGCGGTGCGACACCGCATGCGCTCCGTCGGCGGCGACCCCGGAAAGATCGGCCGAGGCGAGGATCAGGGCACGGAACAGGTCGATATCGTAATTATCGTGCTTGCCCTGCAA
>DASUKH010000182.1:0-2643 GCA_036278835.1 Allostellaceae bacterium | reverse complement strand
ATTTGGTGGCGGACGAGGCGGGCGTAGAGGCCGTTGCGGGCGAGGAGTTCGCCGTGGCTGCCGCTCTCGGCGAGGCGGCCGCGCTCCAGCACCGCGATCAGGTCTGCCTCGCGCACTGTCGACAGGCGGTGGGCGATGACGATCGTCGTGCGGTCGCGCATCAGTGCCGCCAGCGCCTCGCGCACCTGCGCCTCGCTGACCGCGTCGAGATGCGAGGTCGCCTCATCGAGGATCAGGGTTGGTGCGTTCTTCAGAAAGGCGCGGGCGATCGCCACCCGCTGCCGCTGCCCGCCCGACAATTGCACGCCGCGCTCGCCGACCCGCGTTTCCAGCCCCTCGGGCAGGCTGGCGACAAACTCCGCGAGCGCCGCCTGATTGAGGGCCCGCGCGACGGCCGCCGCATCGGCCTCGGGCCGGGCCAGCGCGACGTTGGCGCGCAAGCTGTCGTTGAACAGGTAAGTGTCTTGCGAGACCAGAGAGATGCGCCGGCGCAGATGGTCGAGGTCGAAATCGCGCAGATCGGTGCCGTCGATCAGGATATGGCCGCTCGCGGGGTCCCAGAAGCGCAGCAGCAGGCTCGCCAGGGTCGTCTTGCCGGCCCCCGACGGCCCGACGATCGCAACCGTCGCGCCGGCCGGGATGTCGAGCGTAACCCCCTCGAGCGCCGGCCGCCGCGCGCCGGGATAAGCGAAGCCGACCCCGGCGAAGCCGATCGCCGAGCCGCCGGCGGGCGCGGGCGGGCGAAGCGGGCCGTCGGTGACCGCCGGCTCTTCGCTCTGCACGGCGTGCAGGCGGCGGGTCGAGGCGATCGTATCGGCGAGCTGGCGGCTGACCTGGGCAATCTCCGAGATCGGCAGGAACGCCGACACCGCAACCAGGACCAACAGCGGCAGCATGGTCGCGGCGAGGACGTGCGCCGAGACGAGGAAGGCGCCGGTCACCGCGACCGCGAGGCCGCCAAGGCCGGTGACGATTTCGAGCTGCGCCGTCTGCGACGACAGATCGCCAAGCAGCACCAGCCGGGTGCGCTGATAGTCGCGGACCGCCACCATGAACCCCTCGCGCCGCCGCCCGACCGCCTGGAAAGCGACGAGGTCGGCGAGGCCCTGGATCGTTTCGGTGACATAGGCGCCGAGCAGCCCTAAGGCCTCGCGCGCCTCGCCGCCCAGCCGGTCGATGCGGGCGCGGCGCAGCACCGGCGCAAATCCGGCATAAAGGACGAACGGCAATAGCGCCAGCGCGACCGGCCACGCGACGAAGGCGAGGCCGGCCAGCACCGCCGACGGCACCAGCACCGCCACCAGTGCCGGCGCCACGGTGTGTGCGAAGAAATACTCGATCGTCTCGATGTCCTGGCTGGCCAGCGCGATCAGATCGCCCGAGCGGCGCCGCACGAGATAGGCGGGGGCCAGCGCATCGAGCTTGCGGTAAAGCGCGATGCGCATCTCGGCCAACAGGCGATAGGCGATGTCGTGCGCCAGCCAGCTCTCGATCCAGTGCAGGAGGCCGGCGAGCGGCGCCGCGATGGCGAGCAGGATCAACAGCCAGCCATAGGGCGAGCCGGTCTTGACCGCCGCGACCGCCAGCGCGCTCAGGATGCCGACCCCGATGAACGCCGCGACCCGGCCGATCCCGGAGGCGACGACAATCCCGAAATGCCGCCGCCACGGGATGATGAACGAAACCAGCGTGCGCAGGGTCGCCGCCGCACCAACCCGCGCCGCCGCCGCGGCGGTTGCCGCCGGCGCCGATACCCCGTAATCGGTCCCCTCCCCTTCGCCGGATGCCGCCGCGCCGGCAAGCTCGGGTACGAGGTCAAGATCGTCGCCACGCTCTTCGGCCTGCGCCCCCATCAGCCGCCGGTAGGGGCCGTCACGGCGGATCAGTTCGGCATGCCGGCCGCTCTCGACCACCCGCCCGTGGTCGAGGACGAGGATGCGGTCGGCGTCGATGACGCTCGACAGCCGGTGCGCCAGGACGAGCGTCGTGCGGCCGCGCGCGAGCCGGTCGAGCGCCTGCTGGATCGCCGCCTCGTTGGCGGCATCGACCGAAGATAACGCCTCGTCGAGGATCAGGATCGGCGCGTCGCGCAACAGCGCGCGGGCGATCGCCAGACGCTGACGCTGGCCGCCCGACAGGGTGATCCCGCGTTCGCCGATCACGGTCTGGTAACCGTGCGGCAGCCCGCCGATGAACTCGTGCGCGTTGGCGTCGCGCGCCGCCTGTTCGATCTCGGCTTGCGTCGCCTCCGGTCGGCCGAGCCGCAGATTGTCCTCAACGGTGCCGTGAAACAGGTAGGTGTCCTGATGGACAACGGCGATGCGGCGGCGCAAATCCTCCGGGTCGAGCGCCTTGATATCGATGCCGCCGACCCGCACCGCGCCCGCCTGCGGGTCGAACAGGCGCAACAGCAATCGCGCGATCGACGATTTGCCGGAGCCGCTCGGCCCGACGATGCCGATCCTCTCGCCGGCGGCGGCGGTAAACGACAGCCCGTCATGCGCCGCCCGCCGCCCACCGGGATAGGCGAAACGCACGTCATCGAACTCGATGGCGGGGGCGCCACTCGCTCCCTCTCCCCCATCGGGGGAGAGGGCCGGGGTGAGGGGGCGGGCAGCCGTGCTGAGGCCGTCGCCCGCACCC
>DASUKH010000181.1:0-9316 GCA_036278835.1 Allostellaceae bacterium | reverse complement strand
TGATCGCCGCCTTCGTCGCCGGCAACGAGGTGATGATCCGCATCGGCCGCGCCACCGGGCATACCAACGAGGCGCGCGGCTTTCACGCGCCGGGCACCACCGGGCCGTTTGGCGCCGCCATCGCCTGCGGCCATCTGCTCGGCCTCGATGCCGCAAAAATGGCAAACGCGCTCGGCATCGCCGGGTCGCTGGCCGGCGGGTTGCTCGAATTTGCCCGCGGCGACGGCGGCATGGTCAAGCGGCTGCATTTGGGGCGCGCTTCGGAAGCGGGCGTGCTGGCGGCCAGCCTCGCCGCCGCCGGGTTTGTCGGGCCGCGTACCGTGCTGGAAGGCGAGTTCGGTTTTCTGCGCGTGTTCTGCACCGAGTTCGATGAGGCCGAACTGACCCGCAATCTCGGGCATGAGTTCGTTACCCTGAGCACCGTGCTGAAGCGCTATCCCTGCCACGCGACGGCGCACGCCGCGGTCGGTGCGGTGCGCGCGTTACAGGCGGAGCATCGTTTTTCTGGCGCTGACATCGCGGAGATCACCGTTACCGGTAGCCGGCGCATGGTCGAGCGGCACAATATCGTCGAGCCCGGCGATCTGATGCTGGCGCAATATTCGATCCCATTCGCGGTGGCGCTGGCGCTCCATCGCGAGGCGCGCGACCCGGAATCGTGGGACAACGGCGCGCTCGCCGATCCGCAGATCCGGACGCTCGCCCGCCGCGTGCGGCTGGTGCTCGACGAGAGAAACGGGCACGGCAGCATGGGCAGCACGACGCGGGTCGCGCTGACCGACGGGCGAACATTCGAACGGCACGAGGCGAGCGGTCTCCTCGAACCGGGCGCGCTCGAAGACAAGTTTCTGCGCCTGACCCGCGGCGTTCTCGGCGACCGCGCCGCCGCGCTCTACGAACGGTTGCAGCGCCTCGAAACCGAGCCGGACCTCGACTGGCTCGGCGCGCCCGGCTGAGCTATCCCGCCGCCGCCCGCAATTTATCGAGACCCTGCGCCAGGTCGGCGATCAGGTCCTGCGGGTCTTCAAGGCCGATATGGAGGCGGACCATCGGCCCTTCGGCCTGCCAGCTTGTCGCGGTGCGGATGCGCTCCGGGGCGGCCGGCACGATGAGGCTTTCAAAGCCACCCCAGCTGGCGCCGATGCCGAACAGGTCGAGCGCGTCGATAAAGGCGTGCACCGCCGCTAGCGGTACTGGCTGCAAGACAACCCCGAACAGGCCGCTGGCGCCGAGAAAGTCGCGCTTCCAGATCGCGTGGCCTGGGTCTTCGGGGAGCGCCGGGTAGAGCACGCGCGACACTTCCGCCCGGCTTTGCAGCCAGCGCGCCACTTCGAGCGCGTTCTTCTGGTGGCGCTCCAGGCGCACGCTCAGCGTGCGCATGCCGCGTAACGCGAAGAACACGTCGTCGGGGCCGGCGCAATGGCCGAGTTCGGCGGTGCCCTCGCGCACCGGCAGAAACGTCTCCTCGTTGCAGATGACGGCACCGAGCATGATGTCGGAATGGCCGCCGATATACTTGGTCGCCGCATGGATCGAGACATCGACCCCGTGCTCGAACGAGCGGAAGAGGTAGGGCGTCGCCCAGGTATTGTCCATCAGCACCCTGGCGCCGTGCCGGTGCGCGGCGGCGGCGATCGCCGGGATGTCCTGCATCTCGAAGGTGAGCGATCCCGGCGCCTCGCAATAGACGACGCGGGTGTTGGGCCGCATCAGCCCGGCGATGCCCTCGCCGATCAGCGGATCGTAATAGGTCGTCTCGACGCCGCAGCGCTTCAGGATGCCTTCGCAGAAGGTGCGGGCCGGCCCGTACGCCGAATCGACCATCAGGCAGTGGTCGCCGGCACCGAGCAAGGACTGCAACGGCGCGGTAATCGCCGCCAGCCCCGACGAGACCACCATCGCGCGGTAGCCGCCCTCGATCCGTGCCAGCAATTCCTCGAGCGCAAAGGTGGTCGGGGTGCCGTGCAGAGCATAGCGTGTCGTCTTGCCGTCGAAGCGGCGGGCGGGTTCGCGCCGCGCATAGTAATCGGCCATGTCGGCCGCGAGGATCGTCGATGCGTGATAGACGGGCGGGTTGATCGCGCCATGCTGCGCCTCGGGGTTGCGCCCGACATGCGTCAACAGCGTGTCCTGGCGGTGGCGGCGCGGCCGGTCGTCGTTTTTCATGCGCACGGGGCCTTTCTTCTTGCTCGAATCTTGTCACCGGAGTCCTGATCGACTGCCTATCACAGCTTTGCCGCCGACTCGACGGAATCCAGCATAGGCCCTTGCGTCGCAGCGCGAACCGGGGAGTGGGTGTATGTATGAACGTGAAGCAGAATCTGCCGCCAGCGAGGAGGGTCGATGATGACCGACAGGATCGGCGTGATCCGCGAAGCCGAGTGTCCGCTCGTCGATTTCCCGGGCGGCGCCACCTACCGGCCGATCATCGGCGACGAGAGCGGCGCCGGGGTACCGATCCGCACCGGCATCCAGACTTCGCAGCCGGGCTACCAGACCCGGGTGCATTGGCATCCCTACGTCGAGACGCTGACCGTGCTCGATGGGGCGGGCGAGGCGTGGCTCGACGGCGAGGGGGAGCGGATCGCGCTCGAACCGGGGGTGACGATCGTGCTGCCGGCCGGCCGCGCACATGCCTTTCGCGCGATCGGCGAACGGCCGCTCGTCACCCTCGGGATCCACGCCTCCGACAAGCGGATCGTCCACTACAAGGAGGCGCCGGCGCGGTGAGGCTTAAGCCGGCTGCGGGTGCAATTCGAAGCCGGCGGGGCGGCCGGTGCGGCGCGCCGCCTCTTCGGGCGGCAAGGCGGGGTCCCACAGATTGGCGTCGAAGCGCCAGCCATTGACCCGGTCGGCGGCGGGCGAGACGACGTAGAGCAGCGGCGGCACCATCTCCGCCGGCTCAACGAGACGGGCGGCGCGGCCGTCGCGGCTCATCGCGCGCATCTCCTCGGCCATGCCGGGGGTGTTGGCGCCGGCGCCGGGATTGACGATGTTGACCGTCAGGCCGGTGCCGGCGGTCTCCTTGGCCCACACCTCGGTCGCCATTTCGAGCGCCGCCTTCGAGGCGCCGTAGGGATGCGTGCCGAGCCGGTTCATCGTGTCGAGCTTGGTCGTCACGTTGACGATGCGGCCCCAGCCCGCCGCCACCATCGCCGGCGCGACCCGCCGCGCCAACCGGTCGGCGGCGAGGTAATTCGTAGCGATCACATTGTCGATAATTGCGTCCGACACCTGCCAGAAGCGCTGCGGCTCGGGCCGACGGTAGCGTTCGGGGTCGATATAGGTGAAGGTCAGCCCGGCATTGTTGACGAGGATGTCGATCCGGCCGAATCGGCCGCGGGCCTCCTCCGCGACCCGGTCGCATTCCGCCGCCTGACGCAGGTCGGCGACCAGCGGCCACACCCGTTCGCCAAACCCGGCTGCTTTCGCCGCCTCTTCGATCTCCGGGACGTCTTCCGCGATGTGCCCGATCGCAGCGACCCGGCACCCGGTCCCGGCGAGGCCGAAGGTCATCGCCCGGCCGAGACCGCGCAACCCGCCGGTGACGATTGCCACCCTCTCCACCATGCCCGCCTCCCGTTAAATGTGGGGCGATGCTAGTGCAGGGTCCGTTCAAATGGAACGGGCGGTCCCGCTGGCCGACCCGGAGGCGGTCTTGTGCGCACCCGCGTCATCGGGCATGACGGCTCTCACGCCGCTGCGCCTCGTCAAATACCGCGAGCCGGGCCAACCGCGACCGCACGGCGGAATGCGCTACGCCTTTCCGCCCTACACCCCGAGATGGCGGTGCAGCAGTTCCGGGCGGGCACGGGCGGTCTGCGCCGGCAATTCCTCGACCATGTGGCCGTTGTTGAGGATATAGACCCGGTTGGCGAGGCTCAGCGCCGCCGAGACGTTCTGCTCGACGATGACGATCGTCTGGCCGGAATCGGCGAGCATCCGGCAGGTGGCGAGCAGGTCGCGCACGATGATCGGCGCCAGCCCCTCAAACGGCTCGTCGAGCAGCACGATTTTCGGGTCGCGGACGAGGGCGCGGCCGATCGCCAGCATCTGCTGCTCCCCGCCGGACAGATCGGTGCCGCGGCTGCGGCGGCGCTCCCTGAGGCGCGGAAACATCTCCCAGACCCGCTCCAGCGGCCAGCGCGAGCGCGCGGTCAGGCCGGCGAGGACCAGGTTTTCCTCGACATTGAGGCTGCCGAAGATGCGCCGTTCCTCGGGAACCAGCTGCAATCCGAGCCCGGCGATCGCGTGCGGCGCCAGGGTTTCGATCGCCCTACCGTCGAGCCGGACCCGCCCGGAGCGCGGCCGCACCGCGCCGATCAGGCTCTTCAAGGTCGTGCTCTTGCCGGCGCCGTTGCGGCCGAGCAACGCCACCACCTCGTTTTTTTCGACGTGCAGCGACACGTCGAACACGATGTGGCTGTCGCCATAAAAGCTGTTGAGGCGCTCGACTTCGAGGAGCGCGCTCATGCCGCCGCGACTCCGCCGAGATAGGCCTCCTGAACGAGCCCGTTCGCCTGGATTTCCGCCGGAGTGCCCTCAGCAAGCAGCGCCCCTTCGTGGAGCACGGTGATGCGCTCGGCCAACTCGAAAATGGCGTCCATATCGTGCTCGACGATAACCAGCGTACGGCCGTGCCGGAGGTTCTTCAACAGCCGCACGGTCTCGACGCGCTCGCCCGGGCTCATTCCGGCTAGCGGCTCGTCGAGCAGCAAGAGCGACGGCGAGGCGGCGAGGGCCAAGCCGATTTCGAGCCGTCGCTTCTCGCCATAGGCGAGTTGGGCGACCGGCACGTCGGCGCGCGCGGTCAGGCCGACGAGGGCGAGCGTGCTCTCGACCTGGATGGCGAGGCCCGGTACTCGGTCGATCCGGCGCAACAGGTCGAGGGAGAAGGTGCCGCGCCGCTCGGCCAGCGCGGCGATGACGATGTTGTCGCGCAGGGTCAGGCGCGGGAACAGCTGGTTGACCTGATAGCTCTTGGTGAGGCCGAGCTGGCAGACCCTAGACACGTCCATGCCGGTGATGTCGCGGCCGTGAAACAGGATTTGCCCGGCGGTCGGCGGCAATTCGCAGGTCAGCATTTTGAACAGGGTGCTCTTGCCGGCGCCGTTCGGGCCGATAATGCCGCGCAACTCGCCTTGCTCGACCTGCAGGGTGATATTTCGGTTGGCGATGATACCGCCGAACGCCTTGGTCAGGCCGCGCGCCTCCAAGGCCGGTCCACTGAATGGTGAATCCTGGCGCCGCCGCGACGGGCCGATGCTGGCGATCGGCGCAGCCTCGGGAAGCGGGTCGGCAACGGCATCCGCCTCGAATGCGGTCTCCGGCGGCTGGCGCCCGCGCAGCAGCCGGACCAAATTCTGGACCCCGCCGATCAACCCGTGCCGCAGGAACACCACCAACACCACGAAGATCACCCCGAGCACCAATTTCCAGGTGGCGCCGAGGCCGATCGTCGCCTGCAGGAAATCGCGCAGGTAGAGCCAGACGGCGGCGCCGACCAGCGGGCCGAACAGGGTGCCGGCGCCGCCGATCGCGGTCTGAATCACCAGCTGGCCCGAGGTGTCGAAGGTGAAGGCGTCGGGCGGCATGAAGCCCTGCAGCACGCCGAGCAGTCCGCCGGCGAGACCGGCATAGGCAGCGCCGATCACGAATGCGGTCAGCTTGTAGAGGCCCACCGCATGGCCGACGGCGCGGGCGCGCAGCGGGTTGTCGCGGATCGCGCTGAGGATGGCGCCGACCGGCGAGCACACGATGCGAAGGGCGATGACGATGCCGATGAAATAGCAGACGGCCAGAAACCAGTACATCGACCAGCCGGTGCCGACCTTGTAGGACAGGCCGAACAGCGCAAAACTTGGAGCCGGGACGCCCGGCAGGCCGTTTTCGCCGCCGGTGTATGCCGCCAGCGGCGAGAACTCGATGAAATAGAACATTTCGGCGATCGCGACGGTGATCATCGCGAAATAGATGCCGGTGCGGCGCAGCGAGACGATGCCGACGAAGACTCCGGCGACCGTGGCGCCGATGGTGCCGAGCAGCAGCGCCGCCGGCACGCTGGCGATCATATTATTGGTCAGCAGGTAGGCGGCGACAAACCCGCCGGTGCCGTAAAAGGCGGCCTGCCCGAACGACAACAGCCCCGTATAGCCGTACAGGATGTCGAAACCGATGCCGAACAGTCCCCAGATCAGGATCTGGTTGACCGTGTTCGGCGCGAAACCGAGATGCGGCAGCACGAACGGGGCGATCAACAGGCCGAGCGCGGTCAAGGCCACGGTCAGGAGCGGTCGATTCCTCAACATCGCCGGGCCGGCTCAGTCGCGGCCCATGGTGCCGAGCAGCCCCTGTGGCCTGACCAGCAGCACCAGAGTCATCGCCGCGAACAGCATTACTCCGGAATAGGCCGGGTTGACCATCGAAGTGAGGCTCAGAATTTCGCCGGCGATCAGGCCGCCGAGGATCGCGCCGGGGAACGACCCGACCCCGCCGATGACGACCACGACAAACGTCTCCACCAGGATCGACTCGCCCATGTCCGGGGTTAGCGACACCACCGGCGCGTTGACGATCCCAGCGAACCCGGCCGCCGCCGCGCCGATCCCGAACACCACCATGAACACCCGATAGACGTTGATGCCGAGCATTCCGACCATCCCGGAATCCTCGATGCCGGCGCGCACGATCATGCCGAGCCGGGTGCGGTAGAGCGTGACATAGAGCGCCGCCAGCGCCGCCCCGGCGATACCGAGCACGACGATGCGGTAGGTCGGGTAGATCATGAAGCCCATCGACGTGACGCCCGCACCCCAGCTCGGCGGCGGCACCGTCTTGGCGAGGCTGCCAAAGCCGAGCCGTACCAGCTCGACGATGATGATGCCGATCCCGAACGTCACCAGCAGCTGGTCTTCCGGCGGCCGGTCGTAAAAGCGGCGGACGATGACCAGCTCGATCACGCCGCCGACAACGACGAGGGTCAGCGCGCCGGCCAGCACCGCGACAACAAACGACCCGCTCACCTGGAAGGCGACATACCCGGCATAGCCGCCGAGCATGAACATCGCGCCGTGCGCCAGGTTAAGGACGCCGAGCGTGCCGTAGATGATCGTCAGCCCCGAACTGATCAGCGCCAGGAGCATGCCGGAAGCGAGGCCGTTGAAGAACTGCGAAACGAAATTGGCCCAGGTGATCATGCGTACCGCCATCGGCGGCGGGATTCCCTCCCGCGCCGCGGACTGCTCGTCATGCCCGGCCTTGAGCCGGGTATCCACGCGAACCCGGAAAAGCGGTTCCGATTATCGTGGATGGCCGGGACTAGCCCGGCCATGACGAATAAAACCCCGCGCTTCGATCTGGCAAAAATTCGACGAGCCGCTCAGGTATAGCTGCCGAGCTTGCAGCCGAAGGCGTCCGGCGCCTGCATCAGCGGCGCGCCGGGGACGACATCCGTGACCTCCCAGTAATCGTCCTTGTGCTCCATCTCGCTCGGCTTCTTGCCTTGCACGATGATGACCGGCCGCACCAGCTGATGATCGGCGGCGCGGAAATAGACATCGCCAACCGTCGAGTTGATGTGCTTGCCGGCCTCGTAGGCCTTGATCACGTCGGGCGGGTAGAAGCTGCCGGCGCGCTCGCAGGCGTCGGCCCACATCGCGAACTGCATGTAGCCGTTATTGGCGCCCCATTCGGGCTTGTAGCCGTATTTCTTGTCGAACGCCTCGACGAACATCTTGGCGACCGGGAACTTGTCTTCCAGGGTCCACCAGAAATCGGTCGCCGCCAGCACCCCCTGCATGATCTCGGGGCCGACCTCCTTGGAGAGGAACGGCGTCTGGTACGGGATGATCAGCTTCATCTTCTTGAAGATGCCGAACTGCTGTGCCTGCTGGATCGACAGCACCGCGTCGTGACCCCAGTTGACGTTGAGCAGGAAATCGGCGCCGGAATTGGCGACGTTGAGCAGGTAGGAGCTGTAATCGGGGGCGCCGAGCGGCGCGACCTGGTTGGTCACGGTCGTCCAGCCGCCGTTCTTGTTGAGGTAGTTCTCCATCGAATGCTGGACGGTATGGCCGTAAGTGTAGTCCGGCGTCAGATAGGCGGCCTTCTTGTTCTTGCCGAATTTCTTCAACAGGACGGGGCCGAGCGCCGCCGCAGCGGTCTGTCCGTAGAAGCATTGGCGGAAGCTGTAGCGCACGCAATCCTTGCCGGTCGTGTCGTTCGAGCCGGAGACGGCGACGACGTAGAGGACCTTTTCGCGCTGCGCGAGTTTGTTGAGCGCCACCGCGACCGCGCTCGAGGTCGAGCCGGTCATCAGGATGATCTTGTCCTCGTTGATGAAGCGCGACTGCGCCTGCACTGCGGTGTTGGGCTTGGCTTCGGAATCGGCGACGACGTATTTGACTTCCTTGCCGAGCACCCCCTTGGTTGTCTTCGGTGAGATCTTCTTGATCAGCGGGTTGCCGGCATTGATGTGCTCGACCGCGAGCTGCATGCCTTTCAGCTCGTCCTCGCCCGAGGCGGCATAGGTGCCGGTGCGCGGCACGGTGATGCCGATAGTGACCGCCGATCCCTGCGTTCCGGCCGGCCAGGTGCCGAGCGGCGGATGATCGGCCGCGAACGCCAGACGCGGCAGGGCGGAAGCGGCGGCAACCGCGCCGCCGGCTTGCAGAACGCTGCGCCGGCTGGGCAGCGGTTGCGACAATATGCTCATCGGTGCCTCCCCTCTTTTGGCGGCGCGATTATCGGCGCGGCAACGGCGCCGTGCAACAGAAACAAAGGTTTAGTTGCGGCGGTGCGACGGCGTATTTAAGTACTGTCTGCAGCGAGGGCTTGGCCGGCGCCTTGCCCGCGTAAGGGAAGGAACGACTGCACTGTGAGCCTGACCATAGACCGCGACGCCTCGACTCTGTTGATCATCGATTTCCAGGCCCGGTTGATGCCGGCGATCGAGGGCGGCGCCGAGGCGGTCGCCAACGCGCGGCGGCTGCTGGAAGCCGCGGAAATGTTGGCGGTGCCGATCGTGTTCACCGAGGAGAATGCTGGCGGTCTCGGGTCGACCGTGCCCGAGCTGGCGCCTTATGCGGAAGGACGGCTCGCCCACAAGATGAGCTTCGATGCCTGCCGCGAGGCGGCGTTCGGCGAGCGCTTTGGCGGCCGGCCGCAGATCGTCGTTGCCGGCTGCGAGACGCATGTCTGCGTGTTGCAGACGGCGCTGGGGCTCCTCGCCGCCGGGCGCCGGGTTGCGATGGTACGCGACGCGGTCGGCTCGCGGCGTGCCGAGAGCAAGGAGGCGGCCCTGCGCCGCCTCGAGCGG
>DASUKH010000180.1:0-3609 GCA_036278835.1 Allostellaceae bacterium | reverse complement strand
GACGGTGCCCGACACGTCGAAGATGGATCGCAATCTGGCGCTCGAAGCGGTGCGGGTCACCGAGGCCGCCGCGCTGTCCGCCTCGCGGCTGATGGGGCGGGGCGACGAGAAGGCCGCCGACCAGGCGGCCGTCGATGCGATGCGCGAGGCGCTGAACAGCCTCTCGATCGCCGGCACGGTCGTGATCGGCGAAGGCGAACGCGACGAGGCGCCGATGCTCTACATCGGCGAGAAGGTCGGCACCGGCCAGGGCCCCAAGATCGACATCGCGCTCGATCCGCTCGAGGGCACGACGATCACCGCCAAGGGCGGCGCCAACGCGCTGGCGGTGCTGGCGATGGCCGATCACGGCGGCTTTCTCAACGCCCCCGATGTCTATATGGACAAGATCGCGGTCGGCGGCGGCCTGCCGAACGGGGTGGTCGATCTCGACGCCGGGCCGGCGGAGAACTTGAAAAATCTGGCACGGGCCAAGGGTTCCGAAATTGCCGACCTCGTCGTCTGCATCCTCGACCGGCCGCGCCATGCCGAACTGATCGCCAAGGTGCGCGAGGCGGGCGCCCGCATCATGCTGATCGGCGACGGCGACGTGAGCGGCGTCATCGCCACCTCCGACCCGGAGACCGGGATCGACATCTACATGGGGTCGGGTGGCGCCCCGGAGGGCGTGCTGGCGGCCGCCGCGTTGCGCTGCATCGGCGGCCAGATGCAGGGACGGCTGCTGTTCCGCAATGACGACGAGCGCGGCCGCGCGCACCGGCTCGGCATCGCCGATTTCGACCGCAAATACGGCCTGTTGGACCTCGCGCACGGCGACGTGATGTTCGCCGCGACCGGCGTCACCAACGGCAGCATGCTGCGAGGCGTGCGGCGCGTCTCCGGCGGCGCCTATACCCATTCGGTCGTCATGCGCTCGAAGAGCGGCACGGTGCGCTACGTCGAGGCGAAGCACGATTTCACCCGCAAGCAGCCGTTCGCACCGTTGGGGCGGTAGGGTTTGCAAAACCCTCTCCCGCACCGCGGGAGAGGGGGACCGCCCGCGAGTGCGAGCGCTGGGTGAGGGTCGGGGCGCCCGAAGCCCCCTCACCCCGGCCCTCTCCCCCGGTGGGGGAGAGGGAGATATCGTTCAGGGAGTCTTCAAGATGCGCTTATCGGGAAAGGTTGGGATCGTCACGGCGGCGGCTTCGGGCATGGGACGGGCCGGTGCGCTGCGCTTCGCCAAGGAAGGAGCGGCGGTCGGGGTCGCCGATATCGATGCCGACGGGGTGGCGCGCGTCGTCGGCGAGATCGAGGCGGCAGGCGGCCGCGCCCTGGCGCTCGCCGGCGACCTGCGGGAGGATTCCTTCGCGCGCGAGATCGTACGCCGCACCGCCAACGCGTTCGGCGGGATCGATTTCGTGTGGAACCATGTCGGCCACCCCGGCCCCGCCGCGATCGAGGGGATCGACATGGCAGATTTCGATCTCGCGGTCGAACTTAACCTGCGAACCGTGCTGGTAACGACCGAGGCGGCGATCCCCGAGATGCGGGCACGCGGCGGCGGCGCCCTGCTCTACACCGCCTCGACTTCGGGCATCCAGGGTTCGGCCTTCAGCCCGGTTTATTCGATGGCGAAATTCGGCATCGTCGGGTTCGTGCGCTCGCTGGCGAAGCGGCTTGCGCCGGAGAACATCCGGGCCAACGCCATCTGCCCCGGCCCGATCGACACGCCGATGCTGCGCGTCTTTGTTGCCCGGCCCGACCAGCAGCGGACCGCCGGGATGGACAAGGAGCAGCTCGTCGTGCAGCGCGGCCAGCAGAACCCGATGCGCCGCACCGGACGGCCCGAGGAAATCGCCAACGCCGCGCTGTTCCTGATTTCCGACGAGGCCTCATTCGTCTCCGGCGCGGCGCTCCCGGTGGACGGCGCCGCCACCGCCTGACCGTCATGCCGCACCACTACCGGGCCGCCGCGACCGCCGCGGCGCTGTTGTGGCTTGCGCTGTGGCCGGTTGCGGCGTGGGCGCGGTTCGACTTCACCGCCTCGCAGGTCTCGCCGGTGCCGCTGAGCACGGCCGAGCTCGCCGCGATCCTGGACCAGCGGGCGACAACGACGCCCTATCTCGACGCCTACGGCCAATCGGTGACGGAGCAAGCAAGCGGCAGGACCGCTGGGCTTGCGCCGCTCAAGGTCGTGCAAACCGATGACCCGAAGCACCCCTATCTTGGCGTCTTTCACGCCCAGGTGAGGCCGGACCGGTTCGCCGCCTATGCCGCCTATTCGCGCGACCTCGCCCACTGGCATCTGCTCGGCGCGATCGACAATTTCGCCGCCGGCCAGTTCGCCAGCCAGCCCGATATCCGCATCCTGTCCGACGACAGCGTGCTCTATGCCGAGGAATACCATCCAAAGGGCAAGCGACCGCAAGTCCGGGTGCGCCATTACGGGGCGGCCGGCGGCCGCAGCGGACTGCAGCGGTTTCTCGCCAACCCCGAGATCGAGCCGACCGAACAAAAGGTGCTGCCGCCGATCGACGGCGATTCGAAGGCCGACGGCACGCCGGAATTCGCCCGCATCGACTACCGGGGCGCGATCGGTAATTCGCGGATCGAGATCACCCACCACTATTACAACCTGGGGCGGCGGGACATCCAGGCGGACGGCATGCTCGACGATTTCCGGTCGTGGTCGGACCACCCCGACAAGGCGCGCGACCGGCTGCTCACCGCGGCCGGCGGCACCGGCAAAATCGGCGACCGCGAGCTGTTCCGGGTCGGCGACACCGTTTACGAGATCGTCGAGGCGCAGGTGCACCCGCAATCGGGCGGGGATTTCAGTTCGTGGCGGCTGTTTCTGGTCAACCGCACCACCGGCACGGTGCAGCAACTCCACCCGGCACTGCGCGGCGGGGCGCGCTCGCTCGGCAACCCCAGCGTGTCGTTTGTCCGGCTGCCCGACGGCACGCCGGCCCTCGTTTTCACCTGCTTCGTGTTCAGCGAAAGCCGTGGCGCGACCCCGGCCGGCGGGCACATATACGTGTATAGGCTGGGGGACTGAACGGGACCTCCGGCCGGCATGCCGGCGGTCCGATTATCCGGCAACCGATGCCGGCTCCCGCAAATGGCGCTCCGAAAGGCCTATTCGGCGATGATGCCGGCCTCCAGCAGCGCGGCGATTTCGGTTTCGGCGTAGCCGGCCTCGCGCAGGATTTCGGCGCTGTGCTCGCCGACCTTCGGCGCGCGGCGCGGGCGGATTTTGTCCTCTCCGGCGATCGCGATCGGGCTGTCGATCGTAAGCAGGTCGGCGTCGGCGAACGGTACGAGACAGCCGGCCGCCAATGCCTGCTCGTCATCCGCCAAATCGTCCGGCTCGGCGACAATGCCGAAAATGAGGCCGGCCGCGTCAAGGATGTGGCGCCATTCGGCGAGGTCGCGGCCCTGGAAGATGCGGTCGAGCGCCGCCAGGAGATCGCGCGAATGTTTTTCGCGGCTCTCGATCGTCGCGAAGCGCGGGTCGTCGAGTTCCGGGTCGGCGAGGCACGCCTTGAACCTGTCCCAGCGCCATTCGTCCGCGGCGATCGACAGCAGGAGCCAGCGCCCGTCGCGGCAGCGGTAATGCACCCGCAAGGC
>DASUKH010000179.1:0-3075 GCA_036278835.1 Allostellaceae bacterium | reverse complement strand
ACCGGCTTGAACACGAACACGTCGGGCAGGTGCATGCCGCCCTGGAACGGATCGTTGAAGATGAACACGTCGCCCGGATAAATCCGGCCGGCGAATGCCGCCTGGAGGGCAGCCATCGCGGTCGGCATCGACCCCAGATGGCCGGGCAGGGTCAGCCCCTGCGCCACCAGCACGCCGGCGCCGTCGAGCAGCGCCGTCGAATAATCCATGTTGTCCTTGAGGACGCCCGAATAGGTGGTGCGGAACACGGTCAGCGCCATCTCGTCGGCGATGCCGTGAAGCGCATTCTTGAACAGTTCAAACTCGATCGGGTCGCTGATCATCGCTGCCTCGCGCCTGCCGCGCCGCCGATTGCAGCCCAGCGCCGCCGCCGGATCAAGCGCGGAAACCGCCGCTTCCGGAACCGCGCCCGCCTCGGCTAAAGCCGATACGCTGTATCGCGAGAATCTGCTTCCCTCTCCCGCATTCCCGGCGAAAGCGAGAGCCGGGGTCCACTGACCCGCCTCCGAGCAAGCGGCAAAATGGGTCCCGGCTTTCGCCGGGACTGCGGAAGGGCAGCTGCTCGCTCTCCTTTCCGACCAGCCTCCGAGGCGGTCAGGGCGATCTGTAAATGTTTCGTAACACTTTGCAAAGTTTTGTCGCAAGCAAGGGATCGAAACAGGATTCGCGATCGGTCGCGCCTCGCCGCTGCCCGGCGCTGGAAGCGCGCTCGGGAGTCTGCGGCCGCCTTCGCCCATTAGTGGGTAATTTTCATGCCATTAGCCCATCATGTTGTATACGCCCATTGGCGTAGTCTGATCGAGGTTGACCAAAAGTTGATTTTCCGGCGATTAATAGAGCGTACCTGTTGGGGAGGGAGACTGTGAGAAATCTCATCAAAACATGCGCGGCGGTCGCCGCGATGGCAATGTTCGCGGCGGGTCCGGCCCTGGCGCAGACCGCGTCGTCGAAGGCCACCGCCGCGATCAACACGGCGGTCGGCTGCACGGTAACGAGCACGAGCAACATCGGTGACACCCTGCCATTGTCGTGCCACGATGTGTTCAGCGGCGCGGCGACTCCCGTGACGCCGGACAACTTCGCTACCGTCATGTCGGCCCAAATGAAGCTGTCGAACAGCCAATCGCTGTTCGTCTCGCCGTCGTTGGTGACCGGCCTCTACACCAATACCAAGACCCATACCTCATCCGGCAACACCTCGACCGCGGTGGCCGCCGGCGGCGTCTACATGCGGGCCGTGCTACTGGATTCCTCGGGGAATATCGTCCAGATCGCCGACCCGGTCGGCGAATGCACCAACGACATTCTCGGGTGCCAGCAATCGAGCAGCGGCGACTTCGGCGTCACGCTCGATTCGCGGGTGCAGACGCTGAGCCAGACGCTGAGCAATTGCGTGGTCACGGTCGGCACGTCGACAGGAACCTGCACCTTCGACTCGACGCTACAGCTGATCCTGCAGACGACCAGCGCCCACACCTTCAACTTCATCTTCCCGAATGTCGGGCAGGGGACCTACACCGTCGCAGTCCAGGTGGCCGTCAATTCCGATGCGACCGTCTCGGGCAGCGGCACCGCGATCGGCGCCGCGGCGTTCGGGCTTGGCTCGCTGACCGTCGAAAGTGTTCGCTTGGTTCACAATTTCTCGTTCTGAGCTTCCAACACCTCGCAAAAACCGCCCCGAACCCGGGGCGGTTTTTTGCGACACCCTCTCCCGAATCGCGGGGAAGGGGTCCTATGCGTCCGCATTTTCGATCTCGGCCCGGCGGAGATGTCTCCGGTTCTGCCCGCCGGCTCGCAGCCGCGGCCCTAAACCGCACCGGCGCATCGTGCTATGACGGCGGAGACGCTGGTGCAGCCTTGCGGAGCGCGCGACATGTGGTCGAAGAATGCCCTGACCGAACGGTTGAACCTCGAATTTCCCATTCTGCAGGCGCCGATGGGCAGCGCGAGCACGCCGGCGCTGGCGGCCGCGGTGACCAATGCCGGCGGCCTTGGCGGCCTCGGCATGTGGAACCGCACCGCCGAACAGGCGGCGCGCCGCATCGCCGGGTTCCGCCAGCAGAGCGGCGGCAGCCTTAACGTCAATTATCCGATCTGGCCCGATCCGCGCTGCGCGCCGGAAATTGCCGATGCCATGCGGCGGCATCTTGAGCCGCAATACCAGGCGCACGGGTTGGGACCGGTGCCGCAGCCGCAGGGCATGGTCAGCGATGTCGGCCCCGATCACATTGCGCTGCTGCTCGAAACGAGGCCGCAGGCGGTCAGCTTCCATTTCGGCCTGCCCGACCCGGACATTATCCAAGCCCTGAAGGACGCCGGCATCTTCATCATGTCGAGCGCGACGACGGTCGGCGAAGCGCGCCTGCTCGAACAAAGCGGCGTGGATGCCATCATCGCGCAGGGGATCGAGGCCGGTGGCCACCGTGCGACCTTCACCGACATCGATATCGGCATGCAGCCGGGGCTGTTCGCGCTATTGCCGCAGATGGCCGATGCCGTCGCCGTTCCGGTGATCGCCGCCGGCGGTGTCGCCGACGGCCGCACCGCGGCGGCCGCGTTCATGCTCGGCGCCAGCGCGGTGCAGCTCGGCACGGCGTTCCTGCGCTGCGAGGAGGCGGAGGTGCGAGATGCCCATCGCGCCGCCCTGGCCGCGGCGGACGATGCCGGCACGGTGGTGAGCGATGTGATCAGCGGCCGGGCCTGCCGCTATATTCGCAACGCGATGATCGACGAGCTGGCCGCCTCCGGCCTGCAACCGCTGCCGGTGCCGGCCCAGCAGAGCCTCACGTCGCCGCTCGCGGTCGCCGGCGATCGCGAGTGGACCGCGCTCACGTCAGGCCAGTCGGCCGCGCTGGCCAGGGATACCAACGCCGCCGAACTGGTCGCGCGTCTCGCGGAGGAGACCACCCGCCGGCTGCGCGCCTTCGCCTGACCCGTTCGCCGCCGGCGCGGTCAGGCTTCGGCGGTTTTCATGAACTGCCGCAGCATGATCTTGTCGATGTCCGGCTTTGTCTTGATCTTCTTGGCCTTCAGCAGCTCGTCGGCGTAGCGCTCCATATAGGGCCGGAGGTCGTT
>DASUKH010000178.1:0-39028 GCA_036278835.1 Allostellaceae bacterium | reverse complement strand
GCCGGCACCGACCGCGCCAAGACTATCGGCGAGGTGGCGCTGACCGCCTACGTGCCGCACAACTTCCCGCACGAGGAATTGGAGCCCGGGCTCGACGAGACCGCGTTCTACGACCCGAAAAACTTCACCTACCCGTCCGGCGCGCATATCGCCGAGATCGAAATCGACCCCGATACCGGGCATCTGACAATCGAGCGGTTCACCGCCTCGGACGATTTCGGCCGCATCATCAACCCGATGATCGTTGCGGGCCAAGTCCATGGCGGGCTGGCGCAGGGGATCGGGCAGGCGCTGCTCGAAGGCTGCGTCTATGACCAGGAGACCGGGCAATTGCTGACCGGCTCCTACAACGACTATGCGATGCCGCGGGCCGACGATCTGCCGAATTTCGCGCTGTCAACGCACGCGACCTATTGCACGCACAACCCGCTCGGGGTCAAAGGCTGCGGCGAAGCGGGCGCGATCGGCGCACCGGCGGCAATCGCCAACGCCATCGCCGACGCACTGAAGCCGCTCGGGGTGCGCCACGTCGAGATGCCGGCGACTCCGGAGAAGTTGTGGCGCACGATCCGCCAGCACCAGAGCCGGCCGGCAGCGGAATAGGTTGTTCGGCCGTGCTGAGAATATCGCCAACATTTCAACGTCGCCCCCGCGAAAGCGGGACTGACGGGTAACGGGAGAGGCCCGATGTACGAATTCGAGTATCACCGCCCGACGAGCCTCGACGATGCCGCCGGCCGGCTCTCGGATGTGGACGCCACGCTGGTCGCCGGCGGCATGACGCTGATCCCGACCCTGAAGCAGCGCCTCGCCAAGCCATCGCAGCTGATCGACCTCGGCGCCCTGCCGCAGTTGAAGGGCATCCGCGAGGAGGGCGACGCGGTCGTGATCGGGGCGATGACCCGCCACGCGGACGTCAACCGCTCGGATGTCGTCAGGCGCGCGGTCCCGGCATTGGCGGCGATGGCCGGGATGATCGGCGATCCTGCAGTGCGCAACCGCGGCACGATCGGCGGCTCGATCGCGAATAACGATCCGGCCGCCGACTACCCGGGCGCAATCGTCGCGCTCAACGCCACCGTGCGCACCAACAAGCGCGAGATCGCCGCCGACGATTTCTTCACCGCCATGTTCGAGACGGCACTCGAACCGGGCGAGATCGTCACCGCGGTGCGCTTCCCGAAAGTGGCGCAGGCAAACTACCAGAAATTCCGCAACCCGGCCTCGCGCTACGCGATTGTCGGCGTCTTCGTCGCGAAGACCCCGGCCGGCGTGCGCCTCGCGGTGACCGGCGCCGGGCCGGTCGTGTTCCGCATCCCGGAGATGGAGGCGGCGCTCGCCAAGTCGTTCACCCCCGATGCGATCAAGGACATTCACATCCCGGATGACGGGCTCAACTCGGACATCCACGCCAGCGCCGAATACCGCGCCCACCTCGTCACCGTGATGGCCCGCCGCGCCGTGCAGGCCTGCGCGTAGAAACTCCGACGGCGGATTACCCCCGGCTTTCGCCGGGGTCATCCGCCCCATGCGCTCGTGTAAGGGTAGGCGGAAAAGCAAAGCGCATTCTGCCGAACGCCCGCCGGGCCAGCCAACCTTATTATTCAAGCGCCTTGACGATTTCCTCGCACATCTTCTTGGCGTCGCCGAACAGCATCATCGTATTGTCGCGGAAGAACAATTCGTTCTCGACCCCGGCATAACCCGAGGCCATCGAGCGCTTGACGAACAGCACGGTCTTGGCGCGCTCGACATCGAGGATCGGCATGCCGTAGATCGGCGACGACGGATCGTTCTTGGCCGCCGGGTTGGTCACGTCATTGGCGCCGATCACAAAGGCGACATCGGTCGAGGCAAAATCCCGGTTGATCTCCTCGAGTTCGAAGACCTCGTCATACGGCACGTTAGCCTCGGCCAGCAACACGTTCATGTGACCCGGCATGCGCCCGGCGACCGGGTGGATCGCATAGCTGACCTTGACGCCGTCCTTCTTCAAGAAATCGGCCATCTCGCGCAACGCGTGCTGGGCCTGCGCGACCGCCATGCCGTAGCCCGGCACGATGATGACCGAACCGGCATTCTTCAGGATAAAGGCGGCATCCTCGGCGCTTCCCGATTTGACGAGACGGTCGCCGGCGGCGCCGCCCCGACCCGGGTCGGCTGCCGCCTCGCCGCCGAACCCGCCGGCGATGACGTTGATGATCGAGCGGTTCATCCCCTTGCACATGATGTAGCTGAGGATGGCGCCCGACGAGCCGACCAGCGCGCCGGTGATGATCAGGAGGGTGTTCGACAGGGTGAAGCCGATGCCGGCGGCGGCCCAGCCGGAATACGAATTCAGCATCGAGATGACGACCGGCATATCGGCGCCGCCGATCGGCACGATCAACAGAAAACCGAACGCCAAGGCCAGCAGGGTCAGGGCGGCGAACAATGCCCCCGACTCGGTCGAGACAAAGCCGACGATCAGCCCGACCAGCGCGAGAGCGAGCACGAGGTTGAGCCAGTGTTGCAGCGGAAAAACCAGCGGCCGGCCGGAGACGAGGCCCTGCAATTTGGAAAACGCGACGACCGAGCCGGTAAAGGTGACGGCGCCGATCGTCAGCCCGATCGCCATCTCGATGAGGCTCGCCTGATGGATCGCGCCGGGCACGCCGATCCCGTAGGCTTCGGGGGCGCTGAACGCGGCGGTGGCGACGCACACCGCGGAGAGGCCGACCAGGCTGTGGAACGCGGCGACCAGCTGCGGCAGCGCCGTCATCTGGATTTTGAGCGCGATATAGGTGCCGATCGCGCCGCCGATCACGATCCCGATGACGATCAGCCAATAGCTGACGACGAGACCGGTAAACAGCGTCGTCAGGATCGCGATCACCATCCCGGCAATGCCGTAGAGGTTGCCGCCCCGCGCCGTCTGCGGCGAGGAGAGGCCGCGCAGGGCCATGATGAAGCAGACCGAGGCGACCAGGTAAAGCAGTGCTGCCAGTGTTTCGTTCATGCCGGAGTGTCGTTCATGCCGGGAATTGGTTCATCAGCGCCCCGCGCTATTTCTTGCGCTGGAACATCTCCAGCATGCGCTGGGTGACGATGAACCCGCCGAAGATGTTGACCGCGGCGAGCAGCACCGCGACGAACCCCATCAGCCGCGCGAAACTGATGCCGAACGGCCCGGCAGCGATCAGGGCGCCGACAATGATGACGCTGGAGACCGCGTTGGTGACGCTCATCAGCGGCGAATGCAAGGCCGGGGTGACCCGCCACACGACGTAATAGCCGACGAAAATGGCGAGCACGAAGACGGTCAGCTCGAAGACGAACGGGGTCGCGCCGTGCACTACCGTCGGGTGGGCGGCCAGGGTCAGTTGCTGCTGCAACGCATCGAGCCGGTGCGCCAGCGCGCCAGCGTCGTTGGCGAGCTCGCCAGCGCGCTGCGCGAGCGGGGTAGGATCCGCCATGGTCACTCCGTCAACTGGTGGCGCCGACGACCACCGTCGTCGCCGGCTCGGGCGGCCTTAGGGCCGGGTTGACGACCGCGCCGTCGAGGGTCAGGAGCGAGGCTTTGACGATCTCGTCCGCCGTGTCGATCCGCAGCGCGCCCTCCTTGTCGACGAGCAGCCCGAGAAACGCCAGCAGGTTGCGGGCGTAAAGCTGGCTCGCATCGACCGGGATGCGCGACGGCACGTTGAGGTGCCCGACGATCTTGACCCCGTTTTCGGTGACCGCAATCTCGCCGGGCCGGTTGCCCTCGACATTGCCGCCGGCCTCGACCGCGAGATCGACGATGACTGATCCCGGCATCATCCCGGCGACCATCTCCCGCGTCAGCAATACCGGCGCCGGCCGGCCGGGGATCAGCGCGGTGCAGATCACGATGTCGGTGCGGCGCAAGGTTTCGGCCACCTTCTCGCGCTGGCGGCGCTGGAAATCCTCGCCCATCTCGCGCGCATAGCCGCCGGACGTCTCGGCGGCGCGCATCGCCTCCTCATCGATCGTTATGAAGGTGGCGCCGAGGCTCTCGACCTGTTCCTTGGCGGCGGCGCGCACATCGGTGGCGCTGACGATCGCGCCGAGCCGGCGCGCCGTGGCGATCGCCTGCAACCCGGCGACCCCGGCGCCCATCACCAGCACCCGCGCCGCCTTGATCGTGCCCGCCGCCGTCATCATCATCGGCAGGGCGCGGCCGAACTCGGCAGCGGCGTCGAGCACCGCCTTGTAGCCGGCGAGGTTGGCCTGCGACGACAGCGCGTCCATCGTCTGCGCGCGGGTGATGCGCGGCACCAGCTCCATGGAAAAGGCGGTGACCCCGGCCGCGGCGTAGGCCGCAACCTCCTCCCGGTGTTGTAGCGGCGCGAGCAGCCCGACCAGCACCGCGCCGTGCTCGATCAACGCGAGTTCGTCCGTACCCCTGCCGGCGCAGACCAACGGCCGCTGCACCTTAAGAACGATTTCGGCGCCGGCCAGCGCCGCCGCGGCGTCCGGAACGATCGTCGCGCCGGCGGCGGCGTAGGCGGCATCCGTGAAGCAAGCCGCCGCCCCGGCGCCGCTCTCGATCACCGGGTCAAGCTTCATGTCCTTGAGACGCTTGACGCTATCGGGGGAGGCGGCGACCCGGTGCTCGTGCGCGCGCCGCTCCTTGATGATGGCAACCTTCATGGCGCGATCGCGTCCGCCTCAGGCCTCTGCCTCCGGCGCGCTCTCGCGCTCCGATGCCGGTTCCTCTGCCTCAAACTGGTATTCGTCCTCTTCGCGCTGTTCGAGCGGGTTGATGCCCGCCGCCTGCATCCGCGCCCCCTCCTCGCTCTGCGCGACGTTCGCGGTGACGGTGACGCCGACTTCAGGATGCAACATGACCCGCACGGGATGCAGGCCGAGCGTCTTGATCGGGCGGCCGAGCACGATCTGGCGCTTGTCGACCGTGAACCCGGCGGCGGTCACCGCCTCGGCGATGTCGCGCATCGCAACCGAACCGTAGAGCTGGCCGCTTTCGCCGGCCTGGCGGATCAGGATGACACTCAGCCCTTCGAGCTTCCCGGCGACCTCGCCCGCTTCCGATTTGCGCTCCAGGTTGTTGGCTTCGAGTTGCGCCCGCTGCGTCTCGAAATAGGCGAGGTTCTCCTTGGTCGCCCGCATCGCCTTCTTCTGCGGCAGAAGATAGTTGCGCGCGTAGCCGGGCCTCACTTTGACGACCTGCCCCATCTGGCCGAGCTTTTCGACCCGTTCGAGCAGAATGAGATCAACCATCGATGCGTACTCCATTCGGGGCCAGCCGGTGGCGCAGCCCGAGCCAGTTCTCCAACAGGCCGAACACGGCGGCGATCAAGAGCGGCCAGCCGAACACCGCCGCCATCATGTAAAAGCCCACGAGGACGATGCGGGGGTTCGGCAGCCGCCGCACCGCGGCATGCAGCACCGCCAGCCCGCCCAGGCATAGCGGCACGCACAGCGCGATCATCACGCTGATTCCGACGAAGCGCGGCGCACCACCCAGCAGGGTCGCGCCGGCGGCGGCCCCGAGGGCGAGCGGCACCCAAAGCGGCAGGCCGAGCTCGGCCAGATCGGGCGAGGTTCGGCGGGCGATGCCGAGCCGGGTGACAATCCCCTGCCCCAACACCGCGTTGATGACGGTCATCGACATCCAGCCCGCGGCGATGATCCCCGGCGACACCACCCCGAGCACTGCCACCAGCTGATCGCGGTTCGGCAGGCGGTCGCCGGCGAGCCGGTCAAGCGCCTGCGCCGCCAATCCCCGCAACGCCGTCTCCATCCCGTGCGGACCGCCCGACAGCACGACCGCACCGCCGATCCCCACCAGCGCCAGGGCGGTCAGCCAGCCGGCCAAGAGGCCGGGCGGGTACCACCGGACCGAGCCGTCGGGCCGCCGCCGGGTCAGCAGCGCCTGCCGGACGAGCAGCATCGCCGGCACCGCGTTCATCGCCGCGAACACCAGTGCCGCCATCGGGTCGCTGGCCGCCACCAGCACCACCGTACCGGTCAGCCCGGCAATGATCGCGGCCGCGGCGCCGAGCCACAACCCGGCCACGAACAGCGGCAGCTGCGTCATATAGACGAGGACCAACGCCCCCGGACTGCCGAACGTGACCGCGAGATAGAGGCACGCACCAACGCCGCCGAGCCCGATCGCGGCGCAGAGCCGGGCCGACCAGCCCAAAATCAAATCGCGCCGGCCCGCCACCTCCGCCTACTTCACCATGTAGGGCAGCAGGCCGAGAAAGCGCGCACGCTTGATCGCGCGCGCCAACTCGCGTTGCTTGTGGGTCGATACCGCGGTGATGCGGCTCGGCACGATCTTGCCGCGCTCCGAGACGAAGCGCTGCAACAGCCGCACATCCTTGTAATCGATCTTCGGCGCGTTCGGACCGGAAAACGGACAGGATTTGCGCCGCCGGAAAAACGGGCGGCGGGCAGCGGCGCCGCTGCGCGCCGGCGAGGAACCGCTTTGCCCTTCCATTTACGCCTCCACCGGCTGGGTAGGCGCGGGAGCCGGTGCTGCGGCGGGCGACTCGGCCGCCGGGGCGCGATCCCGGTCGCGGTCGCGATCCCGGTCCCGGTCGCCGCCCTCGCGCGGCTCGCCGTAGCGCTCGCGATCGCCGCGGCGCGGCCGATCCTCGCGGCCGCCGCGGTTCTGCATGATCGGCGACGGCCCCTCTTCGAGCTTCTCGACGCGCAATGTCAGATAGCGCAGAACGTCTTCGCTGATGCGCATCGTCCGCTCAAGCTCGGCGATGGCCGCGGCCGGAGCCTCGATGTTGAACAGAACGTAATGCCCTTTGCGATTCTTGTTCATGCGATAGGCGAGATTGCGCAAGCCCCAGTATTCGCGCTTCTTGATCTCGCCCCCTTGCTCCGCGATCAGCTGCGTGAAGGTGTCGGCCAAGCCGTCCACCTGGGCGCCGGAAATGTCCTGGCGCGCGATAAACACGTTTTCATAGAGCGGCATGCAATCCCGTCCCTTGTGGCTGAGATGACCCGGGGCGCCCCGCATTGCGGCGGCCGCCGTTCGGGCCGAGCCGGCCCGGAACAGGCTTCCCGCGGCCGGCAAGGGGAAGGCGGGCACTATAGTCAAAGAGGCTCGCCGCGCAAGGACAACCCGCCCGGTTGCACCGGGGCAAATCGGCGCTGTTGCCAGGACGGCGATTTTGCCGTTTACAACCGCCCTGTTCGAGAACCCGCCCCGAGGTCCCGATGAGCCGTCCCGCCGCGCATGACAGGCCCGCCCCGTTCGATTGGTCCGATCCGCTGTTGTTCGAGGACGAGCTTTCGGAAGACGAGCGGCTGATCCGCGATAGCGCCCGCGCCTATTGCCAGGAGCGGCTGTTCCCGCGGGTGCTGACCGCCAACCGCGAGGAGCGCTTCGACCGCGAGATCATGACCGAGATGGGCGAACTCGGGTTTCTCGGCTCGACGATCGAGGGCTACGGGTGCGCCGGTGCGAGCTATGTCTCGTACGGGCTGATCGCGCGCGAGGTCGAGCGGGTCGATAGCGGCTATCGCTCGGCGATGAGCGTGCAGTCGAGCCTCGTCATGTATCCGATCTGGGATTTCGGGACGGAGGAGCAGCGCTTGAAATACCTGCCGAAGCTCGCCACCGGCGAATGGGTCGGCTGCTTCGGCCTGACCGAGCCGAACCACGGCTCCGACCCCGGCAGCATGGAGACGCGCGCCATCGCGGCGCCGGGCGGCTGGCATCTGCGCGGCGCCAAGATGTGGATCACCAACGCGCCGATCGCCGACGTGTTCATCGTGTGGGCCAAGACCGAGGACGGCATCATCCGCGGCTTCATCCTGGAAAAAGGCATGAAGGGCCTCACGGCGCCGAAGATCGAGGGCAAGTTCAGCCTGCGCGCCTCGGCGACCGGCGAGATCGTCATGGACGACGTGTTCGTGCCCGAGGAGAACCTGTTGCCGGGGGTGAAGGGGCTGCGCGGACCGTTCTCATGCCTCAACAACGCGCGCTACGGCATCGCCTGGGGTTCCCTCGGCGCCGCCGAGTTCTGCTGGCATGCCGCCCGCAATTATACGCTCGATCGCAAGCAGTTCGGCCGGCCCTTGGCGGCCAACCAGCTGATCCAGAAAAAGCTCGTCGATATGCAGACCGAGATCACCCTGGGCTTGCACGCCTGCCTCAGGCTAGGCCGGCTGAAGGACGAGGAGCGCTGCCCGCCCGAGGCGATCTCGATGCTGAAGCGCAACAATTGCGGCAAGGCGCTCGACGTGGCGCGGCTCGCCCGCGACATGCACGGCGGCAACGGCATCCACGACGAATTCCACGTGATCCGTCATCTGGTCAATCTCGAGACCGTCAATACCTATGAGGGCACCCACGACATTCACGCCCTGATCCTCGGCCGCGCGCAGACCGGCATCGCCGCATTCGGGGGATGAAAGCGAGACCCCGAACCCCCGCTTTCGCGGGGCTGACGTAATCAGTTTTTCATCCCGAGCTTTTTGTTGACGAAGCGCAGCGTGTAGGCGCTGCGGTAGTCCATGTTTTTCGGGTAGAGACCGGCCTTCGACATTGTGTCGAAGAAATCCTTCCAGCGGGCGTCCGTCATCGCGCCGATCCCCGCCGTTTTCGCGGCGCCGCTATCGATGATGCCGTACTGCTTCATCTTGTTCCGGCCGTAGGCGAGCAGCGCGTCGGTCATCTCCGGGTTGTCGTGCTTGATGAGCTTATTGGCCGGGGACGGGTCACCGTAGAGATAGCTGTACCAGCCCTCAATGCTGGCGTTGACGAAACGCTGCACGAGGTCCGGGTTGTCGTGCGCCAGCTTCTGCGAGGTCTCGATGAGGTTGCCATAACTCGAATACCCGGCATCGGCCAACAACAGCACCACCGGGTTCACGCCGGCCTTCTCGATCGTAAACGGCTCGCTCGTGACATAACCCTGTTGCACGGCCTTCTTGTCGGCGAGAAACGGCGCGACGCTGAACGCGTAGGGGCGGATCTGGGCGTCGGTGTAGCCGAATTTCTCCTTGAGGAAATTCCAGACGGTGACGCGGGTGTCGGAGCCGATCATGATCGGCCTCCCCTTCAGCGCCGCGAAACTGTCGGCGCCCTGGCCCGGATGGGCGATCAGCACCGTCGGGTCCTTCTGGAAGATCGCGGCGACCGCCACCATCGGGATGTTCTGGTGGATGTAGTTGAGCGGGATGAACGAGTTCGAGGCGATATTGAAATCGAGCACGCCGGCGGCAAGCAATTGCGCGTGGTTGACCTGCGGCCCGCCCTGCCGCAGGTGCACGTCAATTCCATAGCGTTTGTAGATGCCGGTCGCCAGCGCCTGATAATAGCCGCCTTGCTCGGCCTGGGCTTTCCAGTCGGTGCCGAAATTGACGCTGTCGGCGGCGGCGGCCGCGCCGGCCAGCAGGAAAAGCGCGGCACAGGCGGCGGCGAAGGTTCTGAAGGGGCGAGGCATCGAACGTCTCCTGGGGGTATGGCGGTGAGTGTACCGGCGTCGCAAAGGCGGGTCGAGACGCGCTTGCCGCGGCGCGGCTTCCGCCGCATCGTCGTCGCCCGACGGGTTTGCCGCCGGAGGACAAGGCGATGGCATTCGAGGATATCCTTTACGAGAAGCGCGACGGGGTCGCGACCATCACGATAAACCGACCAAAGGTGCTCAACGCGTTCCGCGCCAAGACCGTCGAAGAGATGCTGGAGGCGGTGCGCGACGCCGACGAGGACGACACGGTCGGGGTCGTCGTGCTGGCCGGCGCCGGCGACCGTGCCTTCTGCGCCGGCGGCGACAACTCGGCGCGCAACGAGGGCGCCGGGAGCGGCGGCGGCTATGGCGGACGCGGCCTCGTCGGCCTGCCGATCGAGGAATTGCACGCCGCCATCCGCGACAGCCGCAAGCCGGTCATCGCCAAGGTGCAGGGCTATGCGATCGGCGGCGGCAACGTGCTGGCGACCGTCTGCGACCTGACGATCGCCTCGGATAAGGCGGTGTTCGGGCAGATCGGTCCGCGCGTCGGCTCGGTCGATCCGGGTTGGGGCACCGCCTTTCTGGCGCGCCACGTCGGCGACAAACGGGCGCGCGAAATCTGGTTTCTTTGCCGCCGCTACAGCGCCGCCGAGGCGTTCCAGATGGGCCTCGTCAACAAGGTCGTGCCGGCCGGGCAGCTCGACGCCGAGGTCGAACAGTGGTGCCGCGAAATCCTCGCCCTGTCGCCGACCGCGATCGCCATCGCCAAGCGCTCGTTCAACGCCGATAGCGACAACATCCGCGGGATCGGCGCGCTCGGCTTCGAGGCGCTGGCGCTCTATTACGACAGCGAAGAATCCAAGGAGGGGACGCGCGCCTTCCTCGAAAAGCGCCCGCCCGATTTCCGGAGCAAGCGGCGGCGGAAGTGAGGGCATTTGAGCGTTTCGGCTGGGCGGCGGCGCCTGTTGTGATACCGTGTCCGGTACCCGTTACGTCATCGTTATCAGTCCGTGTTACGGCGGGTTCGACCCGCACCGCCTCCCGATCCGGCATGGACCCGGAAAGGTGCAGCCATGTTCGCTCCGCAGGCCGCAAAGCCGACAGCCAGGGCGGCAGACAAGTCCGCCGGCAGATCCCCCTGTCTGCGGCGGTCTCCTTTTGCGGCGCGAGTCGCCGGCGAAACCGGCCCCGAGGCGGCGGGTTCGGCGGCGCGGCACGGGGCGGCTTTCGACTTCGACGGCATTCCTATCTTCCCGCCGCTCGCGGCGGGCGCCGCGCCCATTCGGCCGAAGCTCGAAATCGGCGCGGTTGACGACCCGGCGGAGCGCGAAGCCGATCGCATCGCCGATCATGTGATGCGAATGCCCGATCCTGCCGCGGTGCCACCACGGGCGACGCCGGCATCGCCGCTGCTGCGCCGGATGTGCGACGAATGCGCCAAGGATGAGGGGCCGGAGACGGCGGTCCTGCGAACCCGCCCGGCGGCCGCAGGCGCCGCCCGCGGCCCGGCGCCGCCCGGCGTGCATCGCGCGCTCTCGGCAGCCGGACGGCCGCTGTCGGCGGCGCTGCGCGCGTTCTACGAGCCGCGTTTCGGCGCCGATCTTGGCGGCGTTCGGCTGCACGACGACGCGGTCGCGCACGCCTCAGCGCGCGCAATCGGGTCCCTGGCCTACACGGTCGGACAGGATGTGGTGTTTCGCGACGGCGCCTACGCCCCCGACTCGGCCGCCGGCCGCGGGCTGTTGGCGCACGAACTGGCGCACACGCTGCAGCAGCGCGGCTCGGAAGCGGGCCTGGTGCAGCGGCAATTCCTCGAGCCGCCGGTCGAGCTGCCGATCGAGCCGCCGATCGAGCCGCCGATCGAGCTGCCGTTTGAGCCGGAAATCGAGATCGACCCGGAAATCGAGCCTGACATCGAACCCGATATCGAGCCGGACATTTCGCCCGAAGGAGAGTCGGAGCCGGATATCGAACCGGAACCGGCGCCACAGCCCGAACCGGCGCCGCAACCCGGACCAAGCCCGCAGCCGGAACCGTTTCCGATGCCGTATCCGGTGCCGCAACCGCGACCGCCGCCGGACGAACGGCGCGATCCGAAATGCGGCAGCGCCAGCCTGCCGTTGACCATGGTGCAGTTCGCGCCAGGGCCGATGGGCCAGGGCGGCACGGTCATCGCTCAGCCGCTTACCAAATGCCCCGGCAACACCATTGGTTCGCCGCCCTCACCCGGCATCTATCAAAACGAGTTCCGCTGCATCGCCGCGGCCGGCGAGACGTTCAACTGGGTGCGCGCCCACCTGCTGCACGGCCGCACGAGCCGACCGGGGTCCGTGTTCAACCTGCACGGGCCCGGCAACGACATGCGCAACCTGATCATCACGGACAAGTCGCTGAACCGATCGATGAACCAGCAGGCCGAAATCCCGGCGCGCAACCGCGTCTGGGGCCACAACGAGGTCCTCTGGTACGAGTCGCGGGTCGATGCGTATGTCCCCGGCCTCGATGCGTTTGCGCAGTCGATCACTGTCAATTTCGGCCACTGGAACCTCACCACCGGCTCGCGCGGGCCGCGACTGGGCGGCGGCACGTTCCGTTTGGGGCGCACGCCGCCGAACTGCCCGACGGTGGCGTCCACTCCCGGCATCGTGCCACCGGCGCCGACGCCGCATACGGCGCAGGTCGGCGCCGGCACCGATTTTCTGTTCCTGAGCACCCTTCAGCTCTGCCTGGAACTCACCTCGCGCAGCTTCCGGGTGCCGGACGGCGGTTTGGAGGTGCATATCGACACAAGCCGGACCGACGCGGCCGGGCACCCCGTCGCCGCCTCGCAATGCACGGACGCCGATTTGACGGTGCATCTCGAACGGGCCGGCACGCTGTGGGGCTTCAACGAGGTGAATTCCACGACCGTGCCCGGCGGGCGCGCATCGACGCTGCGCTGGCGGTATCTGCCGGACGACACCTATCGGCTGCGGTTCGTGAAAGCCGCTTCAGACCCGGATTGCTGTCTTGCGGGCGATATCTTTGTCGGCCGGTTCCACGCGCCCAGGCCGCCGCCAATGCGCCCGGGAGAACTGGCGTAAAGGGGGACGAGCGGGGAAAGGTCGCATGCCCGATACGATCCTGCGCCCGCCCGCCGGGTGCCCGCCGCAGATGTTCGGGGCCGCCATCGCCTCGTACGGCGACCGCCTGCTGATCGGCGCACCCTGCCTCGATTACCTGGTGCGCCTCGATGAGGGCATTCCCGCCCCGGCGGCGGCGTTGTTCGTCCGCGCCGGTTCCGGTTGGGCCGATTGCGCCGTGGTCCACGCGGCCGAACCCGCTTTTGCCGAGGGCTTCGGCCGCAGCGTCGCGTTGACCGACCGGTTTGCCATCGTCGGCGCCCCCGGGCATGAGACCGGCGATGCCGCGGCATATGTGTTCCGGCGCAACGGGAACAGCCTCGCCCCGCACGCGGCATTGCCGCCACCCGGCCACGACCCATTCGACGACGTAATGATCGAGTACGGCGCCGCCCTGGCGTGCGACGATGCCCGGCTGGCGGTCGGGGCGCCGCTCGCCTTCGACGGCCCGCCCGGCGACCCTGACGCAGCGTTGCGCGGGGAACTGCATCTGTTCGATATGCGCGCCAACCCGCCGACCCCGGCCGGCACCCGCCACGGCCCACAGCCGGATGAGGATTTCGCGAGAGCGGTTGCGCTTTCGGGAGACCTGATGGCGGCCGGCGCGCCGGGCACCTTTTCGAACGAGCAATCGGCCGGCGCGGTTTATGTCTTCTCGCGCGGGGCGGACGGTGAATGGCGCGAGCTCTGCCGGCTGGGCGGCCGCGATCCGGGCGAGGAGTTCGGCGCGGCGGTGGCTCTCGACGGCGCCCGCCTTGCGGTCGGCGCGCCGGGCCGGGCCGATCTGCCGCTTGCGGTGGGCGGCCGGGTCGATCTCTTCGACATCGACGCTTCCGGCTGCCGGCCGATCGGCTCCTGTCGCGACACCCCCGGTTTCGGCCGGTCGATCGCCATGCTCGGCGGCCGGCTGGCGGTCGGCCAGCCCGAATGGGATGCTCCGGACGGCACGCCGCGTGCCGGCCGCGTCCGGCTGCTGCACGTGAATCCCGCGGCAGCCCTGGCCGATATCGGCTGGCTCGCGGCGCCGGGCCCGGCGGGCGCCTATGCACGGCTGGGCAGCGCGGTGGCATTGGGGCCTGATTACGTTGCGGCCGGAGCGCCCGGTCTACCCGGCGACGATGCAAGTCACGGTTTTGTCCTGGTCCGCCCGTTCTGAACGGGAACACCGCCGCGGCGCCACGCCGGGATGCAAGCTGGAAACCGCTTCCATCGCGCCCCATACTTGGGACGGCGGAAGCGAAGGACCCGCCGTTCGCCGCGAAACCGATGTGGGGGTATCGGCGATGATGGCCCGGAGCGCACGAAGCCGCGCAACGATGCCGAGATTCACCGCGACGGCAATCGCGCGGAAACCCGGCTGCGGCTGCGGCCGCTGTTCGAGCGCCGGGGCGCAGCGGTCGCCCGTGCCGGCCGCGGCTACCGCCGTCAATTTTGCCGGCATCCCCATCTTTCCCGAGCGGCCGGCGGCGACGCGGACGCTTTTCCCGACCGCCGAGGGCACGGAGACGGTCTCGCGCACGCTCGACCCGGCGGCCGGCGGCGCCGCCGGCCTCGGCCCACGCTGCAGCTCCGGCGTAAAGAGCGGCGCCTTCAGCACCATTCCGGCCCCGCGAACGATTGCCGCCCAACTCACCGGCAACAAGCTCGGCGCGACATTCAATATGGACGCGACGTTCGTACCGAACCAGGCCGGGTGCGACAGCTCTTGCGGCGAGTACCGGCAGTATATCCGCGGCAGGTTCACCAGTAACGGATCGCCGGTCGTGCATCATTTGTGCGGCAGTGCTCTCGATCCCTCCGCCTACCAGGAAGATTGCGCCAATATCGGCGGCAGGACTTACAAATACGGGTATCACTCGAATGCGTTCGCAACGAGCCGCTTCGACAACCCCGACCAGTTGAACGGATTGAGCTTCCACGGCGAAGACGCGCCCGGTATCACCGGCAATCCCGGCGATCATCTGGCGGTGCAGCTCGATTTCCGCGGACAGCTGGTGGATGCCTGCAACGGCGACCGGGTCATGCAGACCGCCGAGTGGTCGGTCGCGGGATCGGACACCGTACCATGACCGGGTGACCATGGCCGCCGCAGGCGTTTACGCCTGCGCCGTAGAGCCGGCGGCTCGGCGAATGCCCGGCGCGACAGTTGGCGCGCAGGTCGGCCGGGTTTCGCCGCACGGCGCCTGGGATGTCGTGGTCCTGATCAGCCGCGCGGCAAACCAGCCGCCGATCGATGCGGCGGACCTTCGCGCGGAATTGACCGATCGCAACGGCGCCGCGCTGCCGCTGCTGCTGGCGCCGACCGGAATATTGCCGGAAGCGGGCGGCTCGCTGGGCATGACCGCGAACGCCCGTTTCCAATTCGCCGACCGCGGCGCTCCCGCGGCCGCGCTGACTGTCCGCCTCGGCGGCGCCGCGTTGCGGTTCCGGCTCGCCTGCCCCTGACGACAGGAGCCTCCCAACTCAGGCCTCCTCCTGTCTGAGGATGGCGATGCCGCCGACCGTCATTCCCGCGGGGATGCCGAGAACCTGGTCGCACTGCATCGCGCGGGCACTCTCGTCGATCTCTCGTTCGGTGAAGCCGGGCGGATCGATGCCGAACCGCGCCAGCGCTTCTGCCAGCTGCGCCGGCCCGAAGATTTCGAGCCGCAGCCCGTCCTGGAACGGCGTCGGATCGACCGCGAAATCGAAGGTCAGGACGACGAGGCCGCCGGGCCGCACGAGGCGCAGCAATTCGGCGATGGCCAGCTGCTTGGCATAGACGTGCTCGACGACGGAGATGCTCAGAACGACGTCGTACGCCGCACCCTCCGCCGGCAGGTTGTAGAGCGAGCCGTAGCGCGCGGTGTAGCCCTGTTCGGCGGCCCAGCGCACGTAGCGCCGTTCGACATCCGGGTCGCCGCCGTGATCCCAAAGATAATCGCGATCGAACACCTCGACCCGGTGACCGAGTTTCGCGAGATAGGGCGCGAGGGCGCCGCGCCCCGCCCCGACATCGGCGATCCGCAGCGGGCCGCCCTTGGCCTCCTCCAGGCCGGCAATCTGGCGCAGCGCGAACGGGTATTCCCATTGCTTGGAGGCATGCAGATAGACGCCGGAGGCGGGATCGACGGCATGGCGGCTGATCGGCACCGGCGCCATGTCAAGACGCGCGAAGAGGTCGGCGGGCGGGGTGCCGGGGGTCGCCGGCGGCGCCGCATCATAAAGCTGCTGCGCCACGAGGCGGTAAACCGGCCGGCGCCGCCGCGCCAACCGGCGGCGGACGCGATCGAGCACCTGCCCGGGTTCGATCGACGCCATGCATTCCGGCTGCGGCAGCCCGCGCGGGCAGCGCGCCAGCCAGTCCGGCGCCGACCACCAGCACTTGCCGCAGCGCTCGCTGGCGATGTTGCAGTTGGCGCCATAGCCGTAAAACGCCGCGTCGGTCGGCCCGAACAGCACGACCGAGCGCGTGTGCACGAGCCGCGCCAGATGCACCAGGCCCGAATCGGTATCGACATGCAGCGCCGCCCGCTTCAGCAGCCATGCCGTCTCGGCAAGGGTCGTGCGGCCGATCAGGTTGATGTCGGCGCCGGGGATCGGGCGGCTCTTGCCGGCGCCCAGTTGAACCACCGCAACCTCCGGGAACGCCGTTTTGAAATCCGCCACGAAGGCGGCCCAGCGATCGAGCGGCCACAGCTTGGTGGCGGCACCGGCCGCCACCTTCTGAGACGTGTCGAAGCCGTCATGGATCGTTATGTAGAGGGCATTGTCGCCGATCAGCCGCGCGGCCGGTTCGGCGGCGAGCGGATCCGGCGCGAAGAACCGGGCCGCCGCCGCAGCCTCAAGCCCGGAAAGAAAATCGAGATTGCCGAAGATCGTGCGGCCTTGCGCCAGCGACATGCGGGCCCACAGCCCGTCGAGCTGCGGGCGCCGATCGAACAGACCGCGATACTGCGCAAACCGCTCGCCGGCGAGGCGGATTCTGGCCGCCGCCGCGGGGTTGAGGCGCTCCAGCTTCGCCGGATTGTTGATTTGGTAATGCACGAATTGCGGCGCGTAAACCGCGACGTCGTAGCGGGGCGAATTCGTGCGGTGCAGCGCGAGCGGCAGGACGTTGCGCACGAACCGGGCGTCGCGGAACACGAATTTCGCCCAGTCCGGCGTGTGGTGGAACACGTCGATGTCGCAGCGCCCGAGTTCGGCGTGGAGCGCCTCGACAAAGCCGGCGGCGATGATGATGTCGCCGAGGCCGCCCTCCAGCTGGATGGCAACGGTCAGCACATCGGCGGATGCGCTCGCCGCAGGGACTCGCCGCGGCGCCGGCATCGGCACGGCCGGCAGCGGTCTGGGCATCAGGCGTTGCATCTTGTCGAGCACCTCGGCGGCGGTGAGTTCCTTCAGGCATTGCAAATGGCGCTCGCAGTCGCGCCTTCCGTAGGGTTGGCGGCGGCAATCCGGCTCGCACGCGAGCCCCTTTGTAATGACGTGCATGTGCGGCGCGGCGATGATCTCGCGCCGCGGGTTGGTGATACCGAAGATACCGAAGGTCGGGATGCCAAGCGCGACCGCGAGGTGCATCAGGCCGGAATCGTTGGACACCAGTGCCGCCGATTGGGCGATCAGCGCGGCCGTGTCGGCCAACCCGAGGGTCCCGGTGTAATCGCGGACGTGCTCCGGCCAGCCGCCGCGGCTGCGGAAATACGTGCCCGCCTCGGCCCGGTCTTCTTGCGTCCCGACGATCGCGACCGCGGGCAGCAACGCAGCCAGATCGGCAAATCCGTGCCACCGCTTCCACGGCCAGTTGCGCTTGCAGCCGGGGTGCAGCACCACCGTGTCTTCCGGCAGATCGAAGCGGCGGGACGAGGGGCGCGCGATCGGCGCCGGCATTGCCTCGCGCCAGCCGAGCGCGCGGGCGATCTCTTCGCTGCAATCGGCGTCGCCGCGCGCCAGCCAGTCGTCGCGGTCGAAGAGGTGTTGCGCGGCGGCGCCGACAAACGGCGCCAGCGGCGCGGCAAGATGCGTCAAAACCGCGACATCATAGGGCGATCCGGCCAGCCCGGCCGACCGGCCGTTCGGCGCCCTGCCGTTGAGGGGCGGCAGCACGACAACCCGGTCGATCTCCGGAGCGTCGCGGAACAATTCGGCGCAATCCGGGTAATCGGCGGCGATCAGAAAATCGACGCGATGGCCGAGGCCCGCCAGCACCCGGACCAGAGGCGTGGCGCGGATCAGGTCGCCGATACCGCCGGCGGCCGCGAGCACGGCCCTGCCGCCGCCCGCTGCATTTGCCGCGGCCCTGCCCGATGGCCCCGGCGCGCGGGCGCCGTCCGAGGCCCCGAGGATCATCGACAACGGTGCGATCAGCGCCGCGGCGAGATCGGCTGCATCGCCGTCGATGCAAAACCGCGCCGGCGGCAACGCCTCGTCGGAACCCCGGCGAACCGCGATGAGCCGGTCGCTGCGGACGATCGTTCGCGGCACCGTGCTGCCGAAGACGACGACCGCGTCATGCGTTTCGCCGTCCTCTGCCTCGTCGCATGCCGCCTCGATGCCGAAGCGTTGCCGCAGCCCCGCCCGCACGGCCTCGACGCGATCGCGGGCCCAGCCGTCGTCGCGGTCTGCGATCAGCGCGATGCTGCGCTCGCGCGCCCACGGACAAGGCGGCTGCGCCGGCGGCGGGTAATGCGCCAGAAACTGCTTCGGTTCGACGATCCGCCGCATCTCGTGCAGCAGCGCTAGGTTGGTTTGGTAGTGCGGGTTGGCGGCGATGTGCTCCTGCGACCCGTAACCGCCCGAATTGGGATGGAACAGGTGGAAGAGGTGCTGGTCGGCCCGTGCGGTGACGGCGGTGCGCGCCACCACCCGCGCCTTGTGAAACCACGCATTGTCCTCGCCGCCCCAACCGCGGAACGCCTCGCACAACCCGCCGAATTCCTCGACCAGCCGGCGCCGCAGCAGCACCGCGCCGCCGCAGCCGCCGCTGCGCGTATGGTAGGCATTGACCGGGCGGCAGGCGGCGGGCGTCGCCGCGCCGGCGATCACCGCGCGGCTGTCGGCCTCGGAGAGGTAATGGACGCTGGTCCACGGGATCAGGCAGTCGAGACTGCGCCGGCGCAGTTCGACGACCGCGCGCTCGAGAAAACGCTCGGGAAGCAGGATATCGTTGTCGAGCCACAGGACGAGGTCGCCGACCGCCATCGCGGTGCCGACATTGACCGCCCGCGCCTTGTTGAAGCCGCCTCGCCCGTCGATAAAGACGTAATGAGCGCCAAGGCGGCGGGCGAGGTCGTCGGCGCACGGCGCCTCGTCCATTTCCGCGACGACGATTTCGGCGACGAGCGGCGATTTCCGCGCTGCCTCGATCGTGGTGCGGAGCCGGTCGAGCCGCTCCCGGCCGCCCTGCGGGACGACGATGCTGACCGGCCATTCCACCGTTTTTTGAGCAGGCGGCGCCGCCGCAACGCGGCGCGGCGCGAGGCCGGTGGACGAGCGCGCAACCGCCGCATCGATCGCCGGCTGCCAATCGCGCCGCCACTGCGCGGCGAACTGCCAGTGCCGCTCCATCCACAGCCGGTTCGCGGCACCGCGCTCGGTGAGAATTTGCGGGCCGAGCGCGATCAGGCCTTCGAGCACCGGCTCGAGGTCTTCAAGCCGGGCGAAGACGAACGGCGGCTCGGCGCCGCCCGCGCATTGGCGCAGCAGATCGGCAATTTCCGGCAGCAGCCCGACCGCATTCACCACGACGCACCCGGCGGCGAGTCCTTCGAGGCTGTTGCGGTGATAGCTGCCGGTGACGCATTCATCGATCACGATATGCGCCTCGCGCTTCATCGCTAGCGCGGCGGCATGCGGCACCTGCGCGCCGTCAGTGGCGCGGACGCGAATTGCGTGCCGTTCGGCGAGCCGGCGCAGCACCCGCATCGTCGTTTCGTAACCCTTGCCGTGCCAGTAGAGCCGGTGATCGGGCGGAAAGCGCTCGTGACGCCCGGAGGGGGTGTAGGCGATCGTGACGATCTCCGGCTTTTCACCGGGGCAATAGGCCGACTCCGCCACCGGCACCGGGTTCGGCACGACCGCCCAGCCGCGGAATTCCGGCAGCGCGGCCTGGTATTGCCCGACCACCACGCCGGGGAACCCGGCATCGACAAAACCGCAATCGACATTCCAGCGATAATTGTGCGCCATCGTGACAACCGGCTTGTCGGCCAAGAGCCGGCGGTGCGCCGGATCGACCTTGCCGTTGTGCACGATCACGAGGTCGGCGGCGCCGATCAGCCGCGCCGCTTCGGCCGGCGAACGCCGCCACGCGACGCCGCCCTCGAACGAGACGCCGTTGCCATAGTCGCCGGTCGCCCACACGCACTGCGCCCGGTGCGGCGTCGCGTCCGCGATGCAGCGGGCGAGGATGGCCGGCACGCCCGCGACCGGGGTCGTCGCATATGACACGATGTCGAGGCGCCGCACCGCGGGTTCGGCCGGGCGCGCCAGGAACGCCGCCGGTTCCGCCTTCGCGAACGCGGTCAGGCGGCTGCGCGTGCTGAGGTTGACCACCGCAACGCCGCGCTCCTGCAAGGCTCGTCCGAGCGCCGCGTATTGCCGGTCGATCGCCGCCAGATGCGGCGAGAGCGGGTGCCGGCCGGTCGCGCCGAAGAAATGATCGTCGGTGAAATCGACGCCGATCAGCCCGATCCGCGCCGCCCCGAGATGCGCGGCGAGACACAGCGCGACATAGGGCGAATTCTGGGTGTAGTGCAGCCGCCGCGGGTCGTCGCAATCGGTGCCCCCGAAGCGCCCCAGCTCGAAGCGGACCACCGGCGGCGCGACGGCGCCCAGGTCGTCGCGCTGGGTGAACAGAAAGCGCGCCCGCGAGCCGGCGACATGGGCGAAGCGGCCGGCGGCGAATTGCAGCGGGGAATTGACGACGACCAGATAAGTCGGGTCGAACCGCCGGCCGACATCGTTGACGCCGATCGTCACGCAACCGGGCGGCAGCGGCAATTCGTTCAGCGACTGTCCGCAGCCGCACACGACAATCGTTTCGCCGCGATGCCGGTCGCGGAAGGCCGGCAGCGACAGCGCCGCTTCCGCCCTCGGCGCGAGGGCCTCGGCTACGTCCATCCGTCGAGCTCGGCGGCGGTCAGCTGCCGCTCCAGCTTGGCGTATTCGCTGCGGGCCGCCGCCTGGACATGCGGCATGCGGATCGGCTCTCCGGCATCGGCTGCGAGGAACGCGGCGTTGAGCGCGATGCTGCGGATGTTGCCGCCGGCGATGCGCAGCTGCGCCAGCCTCGCGAAATCGAGCTGCCCGGTCGGCGCCTCGGCGGGGAAGGCATTGCGCCAGATCTGGCGGCGCTGCGTCGCGTCGGGGAACGGAAACTGGATGGAAAACCGCAATCGCCGCAGAAATGCCGGATCGAGCGCCGCGCGCATGTTGCTGGTCAGGATCGCGAGGCCGCGATAGGCCTCCATCCGTTGCAGCAGATAGCTTACCTCGATATTGGCGTAGCGGTCGTGGCTGTCCTTGACCTCGCTGCGCTTGCCGAACAGCGCGTCGGCCTCGTCGAACAGCAGGATCGCGCCGCTCAATTCGGCGGCGTCGAACAGCTGACGCAGGTTCTTTTCCGTCTCGCCGATATACTTGCTGACGACCGAGGCGAGATCGATGCGGTAAAGGTCGAGTCGCAATGCCGCCGCCAACACCTCCGCGGCCATCGTCTTGCCGGTGCCGCTGGGCCCCGAAAACAGCGCTGTGATGCCGAGACCGCGCCGGCCCTTGGCGGCGAAACCCCAGCGCTCATACACGGTGGCGCGGTGGCGCAGCTGCGCCGCGATCGTCCGCAGCGTCGCCAGCTCGCTGTCCGGCAGCACGAGATCATCCCACCCGACCCGGGAATCGATGCGCTGTGCCAGCGCATCGAGCCGATTGCGCGACCGCACCCGGCAGAGGTCCCAGGCGATGTCGCCGATTGCGTCCGGCCGGCCGAGGCGCGCCGCGTGCGCCACCGCTTCGGCCGCGACGGCGTCGATTGCCGGGCGGCTCATGCTGAACTGCCCGGCAATCGCCTCGCTCGCCGCCGTCGCGGCCGCCTCCCCGAAACGGGCGCCGGCGGCGCGTCGAAGGACCTGCCGCCACGCCTGCTGCTGCTCCGCGGCCGGCGGCGGCGCGATATCGAACGAAGCGACCAGCCGGTGTGCGATCTTGCTGCGCTCGCGCTCGCATAACGCCAGCGGCCCCGGAAGGCGCTCGATCAGCGTGGTCACGGCGCGCGCCAGCGCCCGCTGCTCCTCGCCGGCTGCCGGATCGTCGCATTCGATCAAGAGGACGCCAAGGCCGGACAGGCAGATTTCCCGACCCCAAAGCCGCACCAGCTCATCCAAATCCGCGGGAGCCGTGGCCATGCGGTCGGCATGCAGCACCGCGCTTCGCGTTCCGACGAGGGTGGCGGCGGCAGCGAGGACCGGCCGGCAATCGATGCTGTCGCCGACCAGCTGGACCAGCGGCATCGCCGCATCCGCCGGCGACTCCCATATGTCGGCGATCTGCTGCGCCAGCCCGGCATGGGCCGCCGCCAGCGCCTCGAGCGTCACCGGCGGCAGCGGCAGCACTATCGACGACAGGCGGCGATCGGTCTCGCCGATGCCGGTCAGGCAATGCAGCACCGTCTCGTCGATCCGCAGCGGCGCCAGCGTCAACGGCTGGCCCTCGGCGATTTCGACGAGCCGCCAGCGCCGCAGCGGCGCCCCCGGCGCGAGCGCGCTCCAATGCGCCTCGGGCAGAGATGCGAAGGCGAAGGAAAAACTGGCGAATTGCTGCTTGCCGCCGCCGGGCGCGCCGATGCAAAGCGCCGCAACTTCCGGGTCAAGCTCGACCCCGGCGCACAGCAGCAACAGATTGCGCTCGAACGGCGACAACCCGAACGCCTCGGCGATGCGCTCCAGCGCCGGCGGGCGCTGCGCGAAAACCGGCGCCATGGCCGCCCACTCGTGCGGCGGGGCGATCGGGACCGCATCCCGCCGGATCGCCGATTTCAGCGCGGCCAGCGATCGCGTCAGGTACCGCTGGTTCGCCTCGACCCAGCCGGGCGTGCCGGCCGCGTCCGTAGCGGTCAGGCTCTCCGCCGCCGTCATAATGTGATGACCGGCGCCACCGGCGCGCCGTTCGGGTCCAGCTCGAACGGGCTTTCGGCGCCGTCAATGCGCACCCGCACCAGATAATCGCCGGGGCCGAGCGGCGGGAAGTCGAACGTCAGCGTGTTGGTTGCCACCGTCACCGGCTCGCCGGCAACCAGATGGGCGGTAACCGGCGCCGCGGCGTCGAGCAGCTCCAATAACGGCCTCTGGCCGGGCTGCACCAGCGGATCGACGGTGACGACGATCGCATCGCCGGGCGGCGAGGCGACGCCGCGCTGCACGACGATGTCGTAAACGCCGGGGCTGGATTGCCGGATCGCCGGGTGCAGCACGAACGGCGCCACCGCGGACTGGAAGCCTTGCTGATGCGGCACCGCGGGCGTGCCGAGCAGCAATGACTGGCTGACCTGCGCCGCCTGCGCGCCGGCCGGCAACCCCGCGGGCAACGCAACAACGATTATTGTCGGCATCACGCTGAGCGGCATTTGCGCGGTGCCGCCGATCATCACGACGGTCTGCGCGGTGACGACCCCACCGTCGGTCGATTGCGTCAGCACGAAATTGCGGCCGCGCAGCACGATCTCGCTTTCCGGCAGGATCAGCGGAACGCCGCCGGCATTGGGATCGATCGAGGCGATGACCGGCTGGCGGAACGGCAGCGAATAGATGTTGGCGGCCAGCACCGGCAAGGCGGGTGCCGGCACCGGATCGTCGGTCTCGATCAAGACGACGCTCGCCTGATAGGCGATCGAGAGCACGTAGTCGATCTTCAACAGGAACGACCACAGCTTCGACAGCTCCTCGAGCGTGAAGTTGACCGGCGTCAGTCGTACCAGCTCCGGCTGCTCGGCCAGATCGGCGGTGGAAAGGAACGGCACATGCGTCTGCACGAACTCGATCGTGCTGCGCGGCAGCACCGGGCGGGCGTGCAGCGCGCGCGTCACCGCGCCCAGCAGGCGCTGCTGCTCCAGCCGGGTTTCGTCGCCATAGAACGTCACGAGGTAGAAGAGGTCGAGCGCCACCTGCGGCCGGCGCAGCAGCGAGCCGTCGGCCCGTCTTGTCGGCAGGTCGGCATTGCGCAGCGCCGGATTGGGCGCGGCCTGGTAGAGGAAGACGTTGACCCCCGCGTCCGGCAGGCCGGCTTTCGAGTCCGGCGGCAGCGCGGTGACGTGCGCTCCCGTCACCTGCGCCGCGTCGATCGCATCGCTGAGCATCTGCACGATCGTCTGAGTGACGGCGGCGATGGCGAGCGGGTTGCTCATCAGCCGCGGTCTCCGCGCCGGCTCATGACGGCATCGCGTTGTAGGTGACCCAGGTCTGCGGCGGCGTGACGCCGGTGCGCGGCAACGATCCCAGATCGGAGCGGCCCTGGATGACGTTGCCGACGACGCTCAGCAGCTCGGTGCCGTTGCTGATGCTGTCCGGCACCAGCCAAAGGCTTGGGCCCGGGTCGGCGCCGCGCGACGGCTCGCTGAAGATCAGATTGCCGGTGATGGCGCAGCGCTGCTGCTGCGGCATCAGCAGCAGCACGGTCGGCGTTTGCGGGCCGGAACGGCCGCGCAGCCGGTTGTTTGCAACGATCAGCGAGACGCCGGTATCGCCCGCCTCGGAGGGGGCGCGGTTTGCCAGGATCAGCAGCGCCGTCGTGCCGCTGCGGGTGACCGGCACCGGCTCGACCTGGTTGCCGGTCACGAAGATCGACGCGGGGCCGAGGTCGGGAAGCGGCGCCGGCTGCGCGGCCGATCCCTGCGGCAGCGGATAGGCTGCCCCGAGCGCGTCGAGCAGCAGCCGCTCCTCGAAATTCCCGGTCTCCTGCCAGATTTGGGTGAACAACTGCGCCGCCTTCGGATCGCGCGGCGGCAGCCACCCGGCGACCTGCAGCCAGAAGCCGCCGATGCACTGCGCGGCGTTGTTGTCCTCGATCCGCAGCGTCTGCGGGCTGGCGACGGCGTAAAGCGGCAGCGTCAGGTTGGTGAAGTCGTTATCGCGCAGCTCCGCGTCGCCGAGGAGACAGGGAAGACTGCCGCCCCGCGGCGCGAAGACCGGAACGGGCCTGTCCTCGGCAACGATCGCGGGCATAGCGAGGCAACCGACCGTGACGATCAGCACGTTCCTGGCGGCGGCGGCATCAACGGCTGCGGTTCTGGTCGCGATTGTCTCGAACGACGAGCGCGCGACATCCAGCGTCCGTGTCTCGAAGTCGCCGATGAAGGCGGAAGGCGGCGAAGTCACCGCTGTTGCAAGCCGCTCGGGGATGAGGCCCGGAGGCGGGCGCAATTCGGCAAGCCGGTTGAAGCTCGGAGGAATGCGCGAGCGGAAGCTGCAATCGCGAACCGCCAGCTGCGAGCAGTTCCCCCGGAGCATCAGGCCGGCGCCGAAAATACCGGCTGTATCGCCGGTCACCGCGCGGGCGAACTCGAGGATGCAGTTCTGCAGCGTCAACGCAAGGCTCTCCGCGGCGTGGACGCCGATCGCCGCCCGCATGTCGGCGACGATGCGGCGGACGAGAGCCGACGAGACGTTGCCGGACGACAGGTTCAGCAGAACCCGCCCCGCGATTTCCGGTAGCGGCGCCAATGCCGGCACGATGTGGAGGCCGCGCAGCGTGACCTCGCGCGCGCCGGCGAGCACGACGATGCCGTCGGCGAACGCGCCTTCCCGTCCGGGCGCCGCCATCAGGATCGCCTTGCCGCCGCAGCATTCGATCGTCAGGCCGGAATGCGCGCTCGACAGGCGCAGCGGCGCCGGCAGCGGGTAGCGGCCGGGCGCGAGGCACACCGTGGCGCCTTGTTCGGTCCGTGCAGCGCGGTCGAGCACGGCCTGGAGGCCGATGCCGGACGCGAGATCGCGCGGCGATACCGCCAGGGTGCAGCACCCGACCCGCCGCCGCGACAGCTCGACGAGGTTGTCGAAATGGTTGCGGCAGTCGGTAACGCTTGGGTTTTCCCGATCGCCGGTCCAATCGACGACCGCCAGCGGGCAGGCCCACAGACGCGGCCCGTCCGGCGGCTGCGGCTCCCTCAGCAGGCGCTCCGGATAAACCGCCTGCGGCGTTTCCGGCCGCACCGCCAGCAGCCAATAGGCGCCGCGCGTCAGGACGCCGCCCTGCGGCAGCGACAAGGTCACCTCGACGCCGGTGCTGGCGCCCGTCACGTCGTCGGTCAGAAGAACCGTGTCGCCGGCCGGATCGAACGCGATCTCCGACTGCCAGACGCGCAGGAAAAGCGGAGTCGCGTCGTCGAGGAACTCGGCGGGCAACGCCTCGTCGAGGACGATGTAGCTGGTCGGGTCGCCGGTATTGGCCGGGCCGTAGGGCTGCGCCAGCCGACGCACCGCCCCGGTCAGCTCGGCAACCGCACGAACGATCGTGCGCTCGCCCGCCGGGTCGCTCATGTCGGGCTCGGAGGCGAGCACGGCGGCGGTGCGCAGAATTTCGACGACCTGCCCCGCTTGCGGCACGTGAAACCCGTCGGGCGGCGGCGGTGCAATCCTCAGCATCGCCGGGTTCGAGGCCAGCGGCGTCGCGCGGTAGAGAAAGCTGGCGTTGTCGTAGCCCCACAACAGGCGCGCCGCGCCACCGGGGCTGCCGGCGCCGCCGGGATCGGCGATCTGCACCCGGATCGTCTGGTTTTCGGCGCCGAGATAGCCGCCGCGGGTGATCGGATCGCAGGGGTCCGGCACCTCGCCTTCCTCGGCGAAGCCGACGCGCAGATGGACCTGCGGCCGCAGCCGCATCACGTCGGGATCGACCAGGAGGCCGTCGTGGTCCCGCCACAATGCGACCGCCTCAGCCCACGCCCCGGCGCAATCGCCCGTCTTGACAGGTTGGCGCATGACGCGGCGGAGCAGGCGCAGCCGTTGCGTCGTGTCCGGTCCGCCGAGCGCGACCTCCAGGAGATCGGGGTCTTCGATCCCGCCCACCTCCTGTTCGGCCAAGGCCAGGAACACCAACTCGCGGCCGCGCCCGGCCGAAAGCTCGCGGACGAGGCGGGGATCGTGCCGCGGAATCCAGTCCGGCTGATCGTAATAGCTGTAGGTGACCGGATGACCGGCGGACCGGGCCGGGAACACCGCCCGCTCGCCGCCGACATACATCGTGCCGGGGCTGATCAGGAAGTCGAACGGGTGCGACGTCGGCGGCGACAGCGGCGCCGGCGGGTCCCACAGCACCGGGCCGGGCGGGCTCGCCTGCGGGATGCTGATGGCAAACCCGTCATCCGGCGTCCCGCACGGGCCGATCACGTCGCACGCCTCGGCCTCGATGCGCCCGGCGAGGAAGCCGTGCTCGGCGTTGAAGTCGCGGTCGAGCGTCACCCGCCCTTGCTGCGCGACGACACCGGTATACCCTTCGCGCAACCCGTCCGTCCGTCGGCTTCGATCGCTCGCCATGTTCAGCCCTCTCGGCCCGGCCGCGCCTTACGGCGCGGCGGCCGGCTCATGTAACCGGGATGACGGCCGGCACCAGTCCGGCCGGCATGAATTCGTCAAACTTGATCAGCAGCGCCCGCGCCTTGATCGGGTTCTTGTCGTGCGCATAGGCGCCCATCTCCGCGCCGTCGCTCGCGCCCTCGCTGATCGTGTTCTTCGGCGCGCCGTCTGGGGTTGCCGGTGGCAGGATCGCCTCGTCCGCCAGCGGCAGCAGCTGCCCGTACCCCGGCGCGCCGAAATCGACACTGGTGAAGAGCGCTGCGCCCTGCGGGATGCGCACGCTCTCGAACTTTCGCGGCAGCACGCTGCCATCGGCCCAGGCGGTGAAGCGAACGCAGCCGTTCTGCGCGTCATCGACTTGCGCGAGCTGTTGCAGGATGCACTCGCTGGCCTCGAGCCGATGGACGGCGATCTGCCCAAGCATCGTGCAGCGCGACAGCGACACGCTGCCGTCGGCCAGCGCCAGCGCCGCCTCGGCCAGCCCGGGTGAGGTCGGGATCGCCTGCACGATGCTGTTGCCGATCGCCAGCGTCTCGACGAGGCCGTCGCCGCTTGTGCGGATCGGGCCGAGAACGCACCGGTCGGCGGTCAGCCGCTTGACCTGCCCCTCGATCCACAACCGGGTCGGCGCCAACGGGCGCCCGTCGGCGGCGACGGCGAACGGCGAGGCCGGCGGCGATGATGTCTCCGGGTCCGCGTCGCGCGCAGCGCTGCCCGGATCAAGGGTGCAGCAGCTAAGCACGATTTCGTCGAAGCTGCCGCGCAGCACGAGGTCGCCGCCGCTGATGAAGAGGCCATCGAGGGTCAGGCAGCTGCCCTCGGTTCCGACAAAGGTCGCCGCGCCGCCCGGCAGGCGGATCAGCGGCCGCTGCCGCGGGCCGGCAGCCAAAGTCAGGCTGCCGCTCACGGTCACGTCGTCGATCCCGGCATAGCTCAGCGAATCGGCAAACACCACCGTACCGCTCGCCGGCAGCGGCACCGGCAGCACGCTGCCGCCCGACAGCATGGCGGCGACGGCGGGCCTCTCGACCGCGATCGTGCCGACCCGCCGATCATACGGCCCGGCGCCGATCTCGGACGGGAAACCGTAGCAGTAGGAGGCGACGATTTCGCCGGAGGGCGGCGGCGAGCCGGCCGCATGGCAGAAGCGCCCGCGCTCCGGCCGGATCAGCAGCGCGGCAGCCGGTATCTCGTCGAGCGAAGGCGGCGCCGTCAGCGATTGCTGCACGGCCAGCGCCGCCGGGTACAGCCGGCTTGAAGGAGCCGCAAGGTCCGCATCGAGCAGCGTCTGGCTGATCGGCGTCGGCAGGCTGGCCTCATCGGGCGACACCCAGTCGCCGAAGGCATCCGTCGAACGCGACGGCGCAAACAGCGGAACATCGCGCCCGGTCGGATCGAAGGTGAACCATCCGGGGCAGCCGAGCACCGGCACCGGCGTCACCGGCCCCACCGGCAGGCTCAGCAGCCGCCATAAGAAAATCCCGAGCCGCGGGATGCCGTACCACCCGAGCCGCCCCCTCCCCTGCCGTAGGTCGGCGGTGTGGAAGAATTCGTCGAATGCCGAATGCGCCTGGCGCGCGCCATAGGCATTCCGCAGATCGGCAAACCCGCCGATGCCGGTCCCGGTCAGCGGCCCGACCAGCCCTTCCGCAAGCTGCAATGCCGCGATCCCCGGGTTCGCGGCGGCCGCACCGATCGGCGGGTCGAGCCCGTGCCGGGTGCGGCCGAGGCGGCGGAAGAACTCGACGATTTTGGCGTCCCAGCCGGTGATGTCCGCCGCGATCTCCTCGAGGATCGCCACCGTGCCCTTGCGCCGGCGGTAGTAGATCGTCTTCGCGACATCGAGGCGCTGGCCGCGCGGATCGAGGCCGGGCACCAGATTGGCGTCGAGCAGCGCGCCGATATAGGGAACGACCCAGTCGTCGCAGGTCTCGATCGACTGATCGTCCCAGAGGCGATCGATGCTGCGCCGCAACGCGCCGGCGGTCGCGCCGATGCGGTTGACGATCTCGCGCAGCGGTCCGTTGGAATCGAACCGGTCGGTGTCCTGCGCCCGGTACACCGCGGGCAGTAGGTTCCACAGCTTGTCGGCGTAGTAGATGTCGTAGCGATCGGCCGGCGCGGTCACGATGCCGGCCTCCCGGTCAGCCGCAAGTGCGCCACATCATCCGCGACGCGAAGATAATTGCCGGGTCCGGGATCGTGGCGGTGTCCGGTGCACGGACGCACGCGGCCGATCGGCACCCGGCCGCGGCGGACGCGGCGCAGCGCGGTCAGCCGGGCAAACCGGCTGCCGATTCGCACCTCCAAATCCTCGACCGCCGCAACCCCGGCGGCGGCGAGACAGGCTTCGTAAATCTGGCTGTCGTAAACGGCCTCGCCGATGCCAACCCGGTTGATGCCGAAGAGACCGAGATCGGGATCGAGCAGTGCGGCATGCAGGGCCGCCGCGACGACCTCGTCCCGGTACCGCGGATCGCGCACATAGGTCAGGCTGATCCAGGTGTCGATCGGCGCCGCCGGCAACACCGTGACGTGGCGATTGGGGTCAGCCTGACCGGCGAGCGCCGCCTGCACCGCGGCGACGGCGCCGGCATCGCCGGAAACCCATATCGTCACGCCCGGCCGCTGCGCGAGCGGGTCGAAGCGGTAGGCGGCGGCGGCCCGCACCACCCCCGGCGTCATCGCGGCGATGACCTGATAATCGTCGAGCGAAACGGCACGCCGGAATGTCAGGACCGAGCGCGGCGCCAGCGTGCGCACCTTCGCCGGCGGGTCGGGGTCGGCGCCGCCGGTCGGCGCGATCGGGTTGCGCAGCGCCCGCAGTCCCGGAAGCGGCCGCATGATATTGGTGAGCGTGCCCGGCGCCGGCGCCTCGGCGCCGCTGCCGAAGCGATAGACGGCGACCACGTTGTCCACGCCGCTCGGCAGCCGCGCGCCGTTGATCCCGTCGCCGAACAGGATTTGCGTCTTAGCTTGTTCGTCCTCGCGCGTGACAAACACGGTTGCATCGGCCGCTTGTCCGAAGAAGCTCGGCACCTCGTCCCAGCGGATCTGGTTGACCCAGACCTGGACCGTGCTGCTGAACCCGTCACCCGACCGGGACCCGGGATCCGTAAAATAGGTTACCGGCGATTTCCGGAGGGTGAATTCCTGGCCGGCGACCGCGGCATTGCCGCTGCCCAGAACCTCGTTTGCGACCGTCTGGCCGCGGCTGACGGTCAGCAGGTTGAAGAGGACGTCGATCGACGGGCCGAGGCGCTCGGCCGAAGTCGCGGTGAGGCTGCCGATCGTCATCGTGCTTGCGTCGGCTGCGGCGGTGCCGATTGCGGCGGCGCCCTCGCCCTGTCCGTCCTCGAGCAGCAGCGGCGTGTCGATCCCGGCCGGGAAGCGGCCCGCCGTGACGAGGGTGGCCGGGGCGCCGCTCAGCGACGCCTCCGCCGACGACAGGACCGGAGCCAGCCGGCCGACGCTGCTCCAGCCGAAACGGACGTTGACGAGCCCGGCATTGCCGTCCCAATCCCCCGAAATCGAGGGCGAAAAATCGATATGCGTATGGAGGATCGGGATCGGCGCCGATGCCCCGTTGGGCGCCATCGTTCCGTTGCCGTTGGCGAACCACACGGTCTCGCTGTATGCCGACGCGGTGACCAGGGTCGTCTCGACCGCGGCATCGCTCGGGGTTCCGACCACCTCGAGCAGAACCGGCGCTCCCGGCGCGAGGTCGCGCGCCACCGACGCCAGGTCGATGCCCCCAGAAGAGATGACCGGGGTATTCCAGCCGGCGGGCTTGATCGCCCAGAGCGCCGCCGAGCGCGTGCTGCGCATTAATGCGAAATCGCCGGCGGCGGCATCGGCCGGCAGATTTTGGACTGCGGCGGTGAAGCTGACAGCGGTCACCGGATTGCCGTAGGGATCGGTCTGCGGCTCGACCGATTTGACGGTTATCCAGGCGAAGGCGGAAACCTCGGCGAGGTTGGCGAGCAGCAGCCGGTCGCCCGGCTTGATGCCGCCGATCCGGCCGGCAAGCCAGACGGTCGCGCGATCGGCCGACAGCAGCGGCGAAGCCGCGGGCACCGGCCGGCTGGCAATGCGGTCGGGCTCCCGTGCCGTCACGGCGGCGGTCAACTCGAAAACCTGCGGCTGTTGGCCCGGCCCCGGCTTGCTTTGCACCTGAAATCCGGCGGGCAACGTGACCGGCTTGCCGCCGCTCAGCAGTGCCGCCACGATGCCGGTCGCGCCGATGCCGGGGCGCGGCCGATAGCCGAGCAGCTGAACGAGGCGGTTGACGCTCTCCGGCAGGTCGGCGACGCCGAGATAGGCCTGCGTCGCGATGCGCTCATTGTAGAAGGTCAGGATGTCGCCGAGATAGGCCCACCATTCCATCATCTGGACGGCGAGGTCGCCCGCGCCGCCCGGCCGCCAAATTTCGACGAGTCCGCCGTCGGCAACCCGGCTGAGTTCGGTTTCCCCCGGCAGCGCCTGCAGGAGCGCGCGGCGGAAAGCGTCGTAATCGCCGATCCGGCACGCGATCGTCGGCTGGTTCGGCGGGTTGAAGATCACCCACGGGAACGGCGGCGGCCCGCACGGGCATACTGCAACGTCGGCCGCGGCGATGTCGTGCGGGTCCGTCATCGCCCGCCCTCGACATTCACCTTTAACGAGCCGCGTTCGCCGCGGCTCGGGTCGTTGTCGCAGCGGACGATCTGGTTGGTCGCGACGGCGACGGCGTCCGGCATCTCGGCGAAGTGCCGCATCCGGCTGCGCAGCCGATAGCGGACGCACAGCACCCCGGCGACGCCGACGACCCGCTGCACCGCTGCCGCCAGCGCGCTGCGCTCCAACGGCTGGCCAAACGTGAAATTGTCGGGCGCGAAAAACCCGGCCGGACCGGCAGGCGACAGCGCCGCGACAATCGCGGCCGTCACATCGCCGCGGAACGCGGTCGGTTGCGCGCACACGTCGATCAGGAGATCGACCGCCGCATATTGCGGGTCCGGCACATAGGATTCGTACCCGGCGAGGCGATAGCGGTTCAGCAGGTCGATCAGCCCGGTGCGCTCCGCCACGCTCAGCTCTTCGCTGCCGCGCGGGTCGGGCGTCGTGAACGCCGTCAGCCAGCTTCCGGTCCAGCGGAACACCGTTCCGGCGCGGCTCACCCAGGGCAATGTCTCGGCCGCCGCCTCGTAGTCCTGCGGGATCACCGCCCGGTAGGTCGTCGCGCGAAACGCCTGCGGCGCCAGCCGCGCGATGCGCTCTAACGGCTCCGGGTCGGTTCCGCCGGCCGCCGGCAGCGGATTGGTCACCGCAACAAGCCCGGCGGCAATCGCCTCGGGCGGCAGCTGCGACACCGCACCGGCCGCGACATTTCCGGCAGCGCCCATGCCGACCCGGTAGGTCGCCGTAAAGCGCGCCCCGTCATCGGGGACCAGCCCGAAAGTGCCGTCGCCGAAGCGGAGCATGTCGCCGTCGTCGCCAGCGAAATCGAAAGAGGTTGAATCATCCGAGTTGCGGGCGAGCGGGACAAACCGCGCCGGGTCGATCGTAAAGGCGGGATCGAACCGGCCGGCGTCGAGCAGCCACCGGCACCAGCGCCAGATTGTCGCTTGCCCGCTCTCGGCCGATTGCAACAGCAAGATCTCGGGCAGGGTGGCGGCACCGTCATCGCTGGCGGCCGGCGCCAGCCAGGCGACCCGCCCCGCCGCCAGGGTGTGGAGATGCGTTGTCGCGGGCATGCCCGGCCCGCCTTCCGGCAAAGTCGCGCGCGGACCGGTGCGGACGATCGTCGCCGGGGTCTGGTCGCCCGGCGGCGCGGCGGTCGCGACAAAGCGCTCGTCGCTAACGGTGCGGCCCTGGGTTGCCGGCACCAGATTGCCGGCCAGGGCGGTGCGCGTCAGGTCGCGATCGACCTGCAGCGCGTCGGCGCTGCGCCACGCAATGCGGGTAACCGCGGTCGGTTCGAGCGCCGCCGGCGGCGACCCCGGCACGGTCATCCAGGGCGGGCCGGCGCCGGGCGGATCGGGGGCGCGCGGAAACAGCGGATCGTCGAGCTCGACCGCCCACGCACCCGCGATATCGCCCGCATCCAAAAGCCGGACGATCTGCCGGATCGGCGGGTCCGCCAAGCCTGCCGCCTGCGTCTCGATCAGCAGATATTGCCCCGGCTGGAAATCGTAACCCCGCCCCAGCACGTACATCGACGTCGCGCCGGCCGGCAGACAGCGCGCGCTGTCGTCGAACCAGTAAGGCTTCATCAGGCCGGCGTTCCACAGGGCGCTGGCGCGCGATACCGGCGGCGCCGGCCGCAGCGCCCCGGTGAGCGGGTCGATCAGGCGCTCCGCGAGGCTGTTGCCGGTCTCGAACGGAATCGGCGTGCCGTCGGGCGCCGGCGCGACCGCGCCGATCCCGTGCGCGATTTGCGTGGTGCCGGCGGCCACGTCAAATTGCAGCATGACGCGCGCCGAAGAGGCCGGCGCCGGCTCGTAATCGACCAGCCGGGCATGTCGGACCAGCGAGCGCCGGCGGGTTGCCGTCGCGAGCGCCGCCTCGGCGGCAACGCGGTCCTGCAAATAGCTGAAATCGTCGGCGAACGCGCTCAGCGCTTCGACGAACATCACCCCGAAATCGGCTTCGGAACGTTCCTGCCAGCCCGGGTAGCGCAGCGCCGAAAAATCCAGCAGCGCCTGACGGAAGCTCAGGAAGTCCTTGGCGAGATACTCGATCGGCGGCGCGTTGCTCGTGAGCGGCGGGCAGACCGGCGGCAGGGCGCGGCAATCGAGATCGGACGGACAGCCGGCCTTGAACGAGAACGGCACGTTGTCAAAAAACGGGTCCAGAACCGGGCTGGGGATCGCCAAGCGGTAGGTCGAAAAATCGCCCGGCGCCGGCACGCGTAGCGTCAGCACCACGTGCTGCCCGTCAAGCGACCAGTCGCCATCGGCGATCGGCAAAACCTCCACCCGTCTGATCGTCTCGCCGCCATCGATCGTCGGCGGCTTGTCCGGCGCGAGCGCTACCGCCATGTCGTTGAGGAAATGGACGTTCAGGACGGTTTGCTGCGGGTTCCCGATCTCGACAAAATCGATGCCGTTGAACCGTGTCGAGGCGATCACCGCCGCACGACGGTCGCGCGGCGTCATGACACCAGAACCTCGGTTTGCGCCAGCGACTGCGTCTCGATCAGGACATAGGCGATCCGCACCAGAATCTGCGAGAAATCGCCGCCCGGACCGGGGGTCACATCGACCTCCTGCACCTGGATTTGGTGCCCCAGCCATTTGCCGAGGCTCTGCCGGATCAAGAGCGCCGTCGTCGATTGCAGCGCGGTCGAATTGGGCGCGAACAGCAACTGGCGGATGCCGCAGCCGAATTGCGGCAGGTCGGCCCGCTCGCCGGGACTGGTCAGCAGAACCTGCCGGATCATCTGCTCGACATGCGCCGCATAGGGCGCTTGTCCGGCCTGTCCCGAGACCGGGTCGATGCGGAACGGAAAGGCGAAATCGGCGCGCGGCATGATCGGCTACAGCCCGGCGGTCTGCGGCTGGGTCGCGGCGATCAGCACGGTTCCCTGCACCGCCTGGTCGGGCGCGACGCACAACCCGACGCTCGCCTCGGTCAGGGTGAAATCGCCGACCGCCCGGCTGCGCGCCGCGCTCTGCACCCAGCGCACCTCGACACAGGGATGCGGGCCGGTGGCCGGGGTCGAGAACGGGCACCCGACGACGACAAAAGTGTCGGAGGCGCGCAGCGCGGCGGCGCCGCCGGCGCGGGTCCGCGTGTTGCCGCTGATCGCCTGGACGGTGCCGCCATGCGGGCACGTCATCAGGCTGGCGGCGTTCAGCAGCCCCGGCATCAGACGACCTCCAAGGCGCCGTCATTGACATTGACCTGGGCGTCGCCGATCGCGACCGAGTTGGCGCCGCGCTGCAGCGTCACCCCGTCGGGGCCGAGCGTCACGGTGTTGTTGTTGCGGTCGGAAATCGTGATGGTGACGCCGTCATCGTCGAAGAGGATGCTGTGTCCCGAGCGGGTGACGATGACCTTGACCGCCGCGGCGGCCTGCGGCGGCTGCTCGCCGTCGTGCCAGAAGCAGCCGGTCCAAATCGGGTACGAGACGTCGCCGCCCTCGAACTCGATCCACACGCCGGCGCCCCTCTCGGGGAGAAACGCGAGCCCCACCCCGTCGCCGGCATACGGCACGCAGGGCCGGCACCAGCCGGTCGGCTGGTCGGTCAGCACCGCCGGCACCGACGCCTTGATGCGCAGCGTGTCGGCATCGACTTCGGTGACGACGCCGCGATACTTGCCGAAGAACCGGTTCCGCAGCCGGTCGAGAACGTCGATCAGCGCAGCATCGTCATTCGGTGTCATAGCGCCCCCAGGAGGCCGGCCAAGCCGCCGGCGCCGCCCGACGGCGGCATGCCGACCGCGTTGCGGACCAGCGTGAACTTCATCGTGTGCGCCTCTTGGGTGATGCGGTGGCGCACGTTCCAGACAAGGTATTTGCCGGAATGCACGGCGCCGATCCCGTCGAGCGCCACCAGCATGCCGGCGCGAAGCACCGTGCCGAGGCGTTCGAGATCGGCTTCCCCTTCGCAGCGGACAAACCACTGCGCCTCGCGCAGGACCGACTGCGCCCGCAAGGCCAGCTCGTCGGCCCCGTCCACCGGCGCTGCGAGCAGCACGGTCATCGGCTGGCCGGCAAAATCGGCGAGCGCCCGGTCGCCCAGCAGCGCGAGACCGGCATCGGACGTATCGGCGGCGGCGCCGGCCGGATCGGGATCGCTGAACAGGGCCTGCCGCGCAACGACGGCGGTCGGCCGGCCGACATCCCAGTCGAGATCGAGGGCGCTGACCGTCCAATGCACCGGATCGTTGAGGCTGAGCGTCGCCGCGGGCTCGCCGCCGAGCGAGGGCTTGGCGAAATAGCCGGTGCGCTGCCCCGGGGTGTCGGTGCAGGCGATGCGGCACAGCCTGCCGTTGCGCCGCGCCAGCATCCGCAGGAACTGGATGTCCGAGCCGCGCTGCATCAGGCTGTGCCCGTCCTCGGTATGGGCCGGTGACTCCTCATCGCCGTTGTCGTCGGACGGGGTGATCCCGTATTCCGCGAAGATCGCGGCGGCGACGTCGGCATCCGACAGATCGATCCATTCGCGCGCCTTCTCGGTCGCGTTCATCAGCCAGGAGGCATCCTGGGCCCAGACGGTCAGCTGCGCGTTGGTCGTGCCGGTCTCGAGATGCAGCTTTTGCGACAGGACGTAGCCGTCGAAGATACACTGGGCCGCCGGGCTGTCAGCGGCCGGCGACGCGACGACCGCTAGGTTGGCGAGCGGCGCAAAACGCGGATCGTTGACGTAGGTGAGATCGCCGTCGGCCGAGCGGCTCACCGGCACGCTCAGCTGCAATGCCGCCGGCAGGTCCATGCTCTCCTCGACATCGAGCGCCAGCAGCAGCGTCGTCAGATCGGGGTCTGCCGGTTGGCCGCCGAGCAGCAGCTGGTAGGAGCCGGGCATCAGGAAGCGGCGGGCGCGTCGAGCGGAATCCCGACCAGCTCGGCCGCGGCGAGGGTATCCGGCACGACGCTGCCGTTGGCGTCGCACAACCGCCAGAACTGGGTGGCGTCCGCCAGGTAGTGCGCCGCGATCAGGTCCAGCCGTTGACCGGCAAGACGGCGGTGATAGCCGAGCACCAGAGCCGGGCCGGGCAGCGGCAGCCGCGCCGCCTGCACGGTTGTGCCGTCGGGGCGGGCGACTGGATAGGTTCCGGTGGCGGCATAGCGGCTGCCGGGAAAGAACATCCTGCGCTCCTAGAACGGTGTCGGCAGCATGCCGATGATTCCGGCGGCGGCATCCGCCAGGTTCGCGGTTGCCTGCACCTGCCGCAAACCCTGGGTATAGACGTAGGCGACGTTCGCCACGTCGCGCATCGGCCCCTGCACCGCTGCCAACTCATCGGGGGTGAGGACGCGCAGTGACAACTGCGCCTCGGCGTGCACCGGGTTGAGCATCGAATCGTATAGTTTCTCGGTGATCGACAGCTGCGTGATGCGGACCGGCACGATCCGCTGCGGTCCCCAGACGAACAGGACGACCGGCACCTGCGAGGCCGGCACGCTGGCCGAGGACGCGCTGCCGGCGTCGGCGCCGGCGGCGCCGAGCGCCGCCGACACCTGCCCGAGCAGGCTGGAGGCCGAAGCCGTCGGGTACTGGAGCATTTCCAGCGCCGCCAAACGGATATAGGCACCGCTGACCGCGGCAAGCCCGCCGGCAACCGGGTTGCTCCCGATATCGGCGACCTCGTCGTTGGCATCCATGACGAGCGTAAACGAGAAGGTCTCGCCCGGCACCCCGGCGACCGCCAGCGGATCGGAGGCCGGCCGTCCGCTGCCGGTGGTCGGCGCGGCGGCGGTCGCCTCGGTCCAGGCGTGCGTGATCGTCTCCGGATTGATCTGGAAAACGATCACGTTCGGGATCGCACCGACAAAGGTCGGCATAAACGAGATCAGCGCGCCCTTTAGCCCGGCCATCGCTACCCGCCGCCGCCCGTCAGGGACTGCGCCGGAGCTGCCGCACCGCCGCGGCGACGATGCGCCCGGCCAGCGCGTCCGCCGGCTCGCCCGGCTTCGCCATATCGACGCCGACGCGCAGCGCCGGCAGGTCGCCGATGCTGCCAATGCCCTCCGCAGCGGCGATGCCGGCCGCCACCATCAACGCCAGCCGCCGCGCGTCATGCGGCGGCATCGCCGGCAGGCTGAGGACCAGGCGCTCGATTTCCACTCCGCTCATCGGCAGGTTTCCCGAAAGCTGGGCGCGGGGTCAGGATTGGCCGAAGCCGAAACCGGCAAACGGTCGGGCGATGCGGGCCGACGGGCTGGCCGCCGCCGCCGCCCGGCGCGGGGCGGCCGCGGTCGGTGTCGGCGGCGGCTGGGGGGCGGCCACCCGCACCTCAAGCGTGCCGATCCGCACGCGCCCGGCGGCAGGGCTTGCCGCCGCTTGCGGCGAAAGTCTTGCCGCCGGCTGCGCCCGCCCGGGCAGCGGCTGCGGCCGCAACCTTTCGGATGCAGGCTGGCGCGGCGGCTCCGGCCGAGGCAGCTCGATCGGCGCGGCAGGCTCGGGGCCTCGCGGCCCGGCCGGGCCGATGCCGCCGGCGGCTGCGGCGGCAGGCGGACGAGAGCCGGTTTCAGCGCTCGCAGCGGCCCGCGCATCTCCGAACGGGTGCGGCGGCGGCACACGCCGCGGCGCCGGCGCCGGACCGAAGGACGAGTATTCTGCGCCGGCCGGTTCCGCCATCGGCTGCGGCATCGTGCCTGCCGGCCTCACGCCCGCCGTTTCCGAAGCGGCCCGGAGCGCCGTCGTTGCATCTTCCGGCGGCGGCTGCGGACCGCCGCCCTGCCGGCCCCCGTCGTCGTAGCTCGCCGCGTCCTCGCCCGCCGGCAAGCGGTCGAGGACCGGGCGCGCCGGCGGCCGTGGCGCCCTTGATGCGGCACCGATTGCCGGCCCGCCCGGCGCCGCCTCCATACCGGGCACAAGCGGCGCGGCGGGACGAAACAGCAGCCGTGGCGGCAGCAACGGCGGCGGCGCGCCGCGATCGGCCGGTGTCGAGACCAGCCGGCTGAAATAGGACGGTGACCGCGGCGCGCTCATGCCGCGGCCCCGGCTGCCGCCATCTCGGCGTAGACCGCCCGCCGGACGCTCGGCATCCCCAGGATGGACTCTTCGTCCCAGTGATAGCGCCGGGCCAGAAGATCGATATCGGCATAAACGAAGCGCGCCGATTCTCGCAATTCGCGCAGGCAGTACCGACGCGGATCGAAGTGCGCGGCGACGTTCGCGCCGCAATCCGGGCACTGTCCCTGCAATTCGCCTGACAGCAGCGGCGCCAGCGCCTCCATCGCGGTTTCCGCCCGCCGCCGCAGCGGCGCCGC
>DASUKH010000177.1:0-5017 GCA_036278835.1 Allostellaceae bacterium | reverse complement strand
CACATCCCCTTTTGGCCAGGAGAAACTGCCATGCCGTTTTATGAAAAAGGCAATGTCCGGATTCACTACGAGGAGACCGGGTCGGGCTTTCCGCTGCTCGTCACCCCGGGCGGCGGCCTGAATTCGCGCCTCAGCGGCTGGCCGAATGCGGTGTTCAACGCGCCGGAGGCGTTCAAGAACGATTTCCGCTGCATCACGATGGATCAGCGCAACGCCAATGGCGGCGAATCGAAGGGGCCGATCCCGGCTGCCGACCCGTGGGGCGCCTTCGCCGACGACCAGCTCGGGGTGATGGACCATCTCGGCATCCGCGAGTTCTTCTACATGGGCTACTGCATCGGCGGCCCGTTCGGCTTCAAGCTGATCGAGCGGGCGCCGCAGCGCGTCGCCGCCGCCGTGCTGTGCCAGCCGGTTGGGCACCGGCCGGACGATCCTGACGTCATGCACCGGTCGGGCAAGGATGTGTGGGCGCCCGAATTGCTCGCCGCTCGGCCTGACCTGACGATGGCGCAGGTCGATAAATATCTGCACGACCTCTACCGGGTGCAGCCCGATTTCGTTTACAGCGTGTCGCGCGATTTCGCGCGCGCGTGCCGCACCCCGATCCTGGTGCTGCCAGATGAGACCCCGGCGCACCCGCACCAGACCTCGATCGACATCGCCTCGCTGGCGCCCAACGCCGAGATCACCGTCTTTCCCTGGAACAACCCGCCGGAATTGAAGGAGCGCACGATCAACCGGGTGCGCAACTTCCTCAAGGCGCTCCAGCCGCTGCGCGCCGCCGCGCAGTAACGTCGCGGGCCGCGGCCCGTGCCGGCGCCGCGGTTCCGGGCCGCGGCGGCTCCCGGCTGCCGCCGCTCTTCGCTGGCAGCTCGGCCTTGTCTAGCGGGCAATTCGATTGCGCCGGCGTGCCGAACGCGTCGGCGCCCGAGACCGTCGCGATCAGGTTGAAATAATCCCAGGGATGGCGCGACTCCGCCGGCGCCTTGACCTGGAACAGGTACATGTCGTGCACCATCAGCCCGTCGGCGCGGATATGCCCGTTGCGGGCGAAGAAGTCGTGGATCGGCATCTCGCGCATCGCCGCCAGAACCGGGTCGGTGGCGTCGGTGCCGGCATGGGCGACCGCCTGCAGGTAATGGGTGGTCGAGGAATAGACCCCGGCCTGCAGGCTGTTCGGCATCTCCTTCATGCGGTCGAAAAACCGCTTCGACCAGCGCCGCGTCGCGTCGTTCAGGTCCCAGTAAAAGGCCTTCGCGAGCATCATGCCCTGCGTCGTCTGAAGGCCGAGGGCGTGGACGGCGTTGATGCGCAAATCCAGCGCGGCGATCGTCTGCCGGCCTGGGATCATGCCGAGATGCGCCGCGTCGGCGATCGTCCCGGCGAGGTCGGCGCCGCTGTTGGCGAGCGCGATCACCGCCGCCCCGGAGGCCCGCGCCCGCGCCAGGTATGATGTGAAATCATGCGCCCCGAGCGGGTGGCGGGCTTCGCCCAGCACCGTGCCGCCATGCGCCGCGACGACGGCTTCGGCGTCGCGCGTCAGATCGTAGCCGAAGCTGTAATCGGCGGTGATGAAAAACCAGCTTCGCTCGCCGCGCAATACCAGGTCGGGGGCGACCGTGTTGGCGATCGCCGTGGTGTTGAAGACATAGTGGATCGATGTCGGGGTGCAGGCCTTGCCGCTGAGGCGCCGCGCCCCCGGCGCGTTCAGGATGACGATCTTGTGCTCGGTATTGGCAATCGCCTGCACGACGAGGGCCGGCGACGATCCCGACACATCCATGATCGCGTCGACATGACGATTTTCGAACCAGTCGCGGGCGATATTCGCGGCGCGGTCGGGGTTGGCCTTGTGGTCGGCGATCAGGACCTCGATCGGCGCGCCCAGGACTTTACCGCCGAAATCCTCAACCGCCATCCGCGCCGCGGTGGCGCTGCCGGCTCCGGTCACCTTCGAGAAGGGGCCGCTCATGTCGAGGATCAGGCCGATCCGCACGACCCCGTCCGAAATCGCCGGTGCCGCGGCGGCCGCCGCCGGCCGCGCTATACCCGTCACCAGCAGCATCGCCGCAGCCAGCACCAGCCCGGCCCGACGCCGCCCGCGTTTCCCAGTCATGCCGGCTCCCTGCCCCTGCGATCCGATCCTTGCGCGCGGCCGAATCCGGCACCATCGCGTGGCCCGCAATATACGCCGGGAGTTGATGCCTCGGTTGAGTTCCGTTGAGCGACGCGGCAAGCTGCCACCAAGCCTGCGACAGGAGTACGGCGATGCCGATCGAGCGGATGCTGAACGAGGAGATGCCGGCGCGCGTGCTGGTCGCGCGCGTACTGGCGGAAGCCGGCATCGAATACGTTTTCGGCATCTCGGGCGGCCATACCGGGCGCATCGTATCGGGCCTCGCGCAGGTGCAGAACCAGGTGCGCATGGTCACCGTGCGCGAAGAATCGCTGGCCGGGGTGATGGCCGAGGTGTACGGGCGCCTGACCCGCCGCCCCGGCGTGATGCTCGGGCAGGGTCCGTGGGTGCTCGGCAACGGGCTGATCGGCACCCTCGAAGCCTATCTCTCGGGTTCGCCGATGCTGCTCTTGACCGATTTCAGCGACGCGCCGCATTTCGCGCTGCATGCACCCTATCAGCAGGCGACCGGCGACTATGGCAGCTGGGACGCGCGCCGGGCTTTCGGCGGCGTGACCAAGCAGGTGATGCAGGCGCAGGAGCCGACGGCCGCGGTGCAGGCGACGCAGCTCGCGATCAAGCATGCGATGGCCGGCCAGCCGGGGCCGGTCGCAGTGTTGTTCAGCCACGACGCGCTGGCCGGCTCGGTCGCCCCCGACTCGCAGCCGGTGCTCTACCCGACCCGCTTCTATCTGCCGCCGCCGCCGGCGCCGGCCGACCCGGCGCAGGTGGCGGCGATCGCCGAGCGGATCCTCCAGGCGGAGCGGCCGGTCGTCATCGCCGGCAACGGCGTGCGCATCGCGCAGGGTTACGACGAGCTGCGCGCGCTGGCCGAAACGGCCGGGATGCCGGTGGCGACCACCGCCGCCGGCAAGGGCTGCTTCGCCGAAACGCATTTGCTGGCGCTCGGGGTGTTCGGCACGTTCGGCACCCCGGCGGCGAATGCCTGCGTCGGCGAAGCCGATCTGGTGCTGGTGGTCGGCTCCAAGCTGTCGCCGAGCGACACCGCCTGGGAGAACGCCAAGCTGCTCGACCCGACCCGTCAGAGCTTTGCCCAGATCGACATCGAGCCGCGCCACGCCTCGTGGAATTTCCCGGCCGAGGCGGTGGCGCTCGGCGACGCGCGGCAGGTCATGGCCGAACTCTGCGCCGCGCTCGGCGGGCGCACCGCCGGCCGGCGTGAGGCGGCGGCGGCGCGGGTGGCGCGGCACCGCGCGGCGCACGGCTATTTCGATATGCCCGCCTACCGCGCCGACGACAAGCCGATCCTGCCGCAGCGGGTGATCGGCGACTTGATGCGCACCCTGCCGGACAACGCGATCGTCACCTGCGACGCCGGCGAGAACCGCATCATGATGACGCATTTCTATCAGACAAAGGCGGCCGGCGGGTTTTTGCAGGCGGCCGGCACCGGGCCGATGGGGTTCGGCATCCCGGCCGCCCTGGCGGCGAAGCTCGTGCATCCCGACCGTCCGGTGGTCGCGGCGGTGGGCGACGGCGGCTTTGCGATGACGATGAACGGCCTGATGACGGCGCGGGAGCACGACATCCCGATCGTCGTTGTGGTCTTCAACAACCGGGCGCTCGGCTGGGTGCTGCACGGCTCCGGGCCGTTCGCCGCCGAATTCGCCGATTTCGACCACGCCGCGATCGCCCGCGCGATGGGCTGCCGCGGCGAGCGGATCGAGGACCCGGCGGCGCTGGCGCCGACCCTGCGCGAGGCGCTGGCGGCCAAGATGCCGACCGTCATCGACGTGCGCACCTCGCTCGCCGTCTCCTTCGCCGACATCACCTCGCCGCTCGCGAACGAAGCTTCACCCCGCCGGCGCTGACCGCGCACCGAGGATGATACCGCAGAGCGACCGAATTGACCTTTGCGGCTATCGGATTGCTTCGTCGCTCCGCTCCTCGCAATGACAATCCTCTACTGTCATTGCGAGCGAAGCGAAGCAATCTCGTGCCCGCGGGCGCTCAGGCGCGGTTGACGAAGGCGTCCATGACCTTCTTGTCGCCGGCGTGCTCGAAATCGATCGCGAGCTTGTTGTCCTCGACGGCGCGCACCGTGCCGTAGCCGAATTTCTGGTGGAACACGCGGTCGCCGACCGCGAACCCGCCGACCCGCGGGATGTCCTGGCCGCGCTTCGGCGCCGGCGCGTTTTCGAGCAACAGCGGCTGGCGGGTCGGACGGCCGGTCTGGGCGCGTTCCCAGGCGGCGCCCCAGGCCGGGGTGGAGGCGGCCGCGGCGAACCCGGCATCCCAGGACGGCGCCATCCCAAGCCCCGTTTCCATCACCGCTTCGACCTGCTTCTCCGGCAGCTCATCGACGAAGCGCGAGCGCGCCGTGCTCTGCCATTGGCCATGGATGCGCCGGTTGGCGGCGAACGACACGAGGGCGCGATGCCGCGCCCGCGTCAGCCCGACATAGGCGAGCCGGCGCTCCTCCTCCAGCCCCTTGAGGCCGTGCTCCTCGACCGAACGCTGGCTCGGAAACAGCCCCTCCTCCCAGCCCGGCAGGAACACCGTATCGAATTCGAGCCCCTTGGCGCTGTGCAGGGTCATCAGGCTGACCATGTCGCCGCCGCTGTCGGCGGCGTTGTCCATGACGAGGCTGACGTGTTCGAGAAACCCGCCGAGGTTCTCGAACTCGGCCATCGCAACGACGAGTTCCTTCAGGTTTTCGAGGCGCCCCGGCGCGTCCGGCGACTTGTCGGCCTGCCACATGCCGGTATAGCCGGATTCGTCGAGCACCGTTTGCACCAGATCGGTGTGCGGCATCTGCTCCGCCTCGGCGCGCCAGCGGTCGAGCGCGGCGACAAAGCCGGACAGCGCGTTGCGCGCGGC
>DASUKH010000176.1:0-2437 GCA_036278835.1 Allostellaceae bacterium | reverse complement strand
GCGACCCCGCGATCGAGGCCGCTCGCATAATCGGCGGCGGGCGCGGCGGCGCTGCCGGGATCGAGCGGGTCGTGCCCGGCGATGACCGCGAGCATCAGCGCGTTGTCGGCGACGGTGCGGGTCAGCGGCCCGACATGATCGAGCGTGAACGACAGCGGAAAGACGCCGCGGCGCGGCACGAGGCCGTAGGTCGGCTTGATCCCGACGATACCGCAGGCGCTCGCCGGGTTGCGCACGCTGCCGCCGGTGTCGCTGCCGAGCGCCGCCGGGAACAGCCCGCCTGCCACCCCGGCGCCCGACCCCGACGACGAGCCGCCGGGGTGGTGATCGGGGTTCCACGGGTTGCGCGCCGGCGGCCACGGCAGATCGAAGCTCGGCCCGCCGATTGCGAACTCGTGCGTCGACAATTTGCCGAGGACGATCGCGCCGGCGGCGCGCAGCCGCGCGACGCACACCGCATCGGCGGCGGCGATGTTGTCGATCAGGACCTTCGAATGACAGGTCGTCGGCAGCCCGGCGACGTCGATAATATCCTTGATGCCGACCGGCACGCCGTGCAGCCGTCCGCGCGGACGGCCGGCGGCAATCTCCGCTTCGGCCGCGCGCGCGGCTTGCAATGCCGCCTCGCGGTCGAGCCGGATGAAGACGTTGAGCTTCGGGTCAAGACGGTCGATGCGTTCGAGGAGCGCATCCATCAACGCGACCGGCGACAATTCGCGCGCGGCGATCGCCCGGGCGGCGGCGGAAGCGGTCAGCCAGTGCAGCTCGCTCATCGTCCGTCCCCGGCGCGCATCGGCGGCCAGGGCTCCGCCCGCGGATCCGCCGGCGCCGCGACCCGGGCGGCCACCGTCGCCGCTTGCGCGGCGGCGGCCGCAACATCGTCTGGGAATTCGGTCAGCGCCTTGTCCAGCCCGGCGCGGCGCGCCAGCAGCTCAATCGTCGCCTTGTCCATCATTGGCCCCTTTCTCGCGGCCGGACTATAGCCGACCGGCCGCTCAATACCCCGTCGCCTTGTCGATCTCCTGCAACAGCCCGCCGCCGGCTTCGAGGCTGCGGATATTGGCGGCGACCTCGGACACCAGCTGACTGACGGTCGGCCGCCGCGCGACATGCGGCATCACCGTCACCTTCGGATGCAGCCACAGCGGGTTGTCGGGCGGCAGCGGCTCCGGCCACAGCGCGTCGAGCGCGGCATGCGCCAGCTGCCCCGAATCGAGCGCCGCGATCAGATCGGCTTCCACGATGTGCCGGCCGCGCCCGACATTCACCAGCATCGCGCCCTGCGGCATCATCGCGAAGGTGCGGGCGCACAGTATCCCCTCGGTCTCGGGAGTCAGCGGCAGCAGGCAGACGGCGATGTCCGTCTGAGCGAGAAACGGCTCCAGCTGCCGTGGCCCCCGAAAAATCGGGAATTCCGGCTCCTCGCGCGGGCTGCGCACCCAGGCCGAGACCGGGAAGCCGAGCGATTTCAACACCAGCGCCGGCGCCTTCGCCATCATGCCAAGGCCGAGAAACCCGATCCGCCGCTCCTCCGGCCGCACGATCCGCACCCGCCGCCATTCACGTCTGGCCTGCGCCGCCTGATAAGTCGGCATCTCCCGGTGCAGCCGCAGCACGTGCATGATCACGTACTCGGTCATCATCGGATCGCCGCCGGCCGGTTCGAGCTTGCCGAGCGGCACCTGCGGCAGCTTCGGGTGATTGACAAACTCCTCGACGCCGGCGGAGCGGCTGAACATCGCCTTCAGGTTGGGAAAACGCGGCAGCACGTCGAAATCAGGCCGCATGAAGGCGAGGTATTCGATCTCGGCCGCATCTCCCGCATCGGGCCAGACGCGGATTTCGAGGTCGGGGAGGTGCTCGGCAAAGACATCCCGCCACGCCTGCGCGGAGCCGATGATCCTGTCGAGACCGATAATCAGCAGTGCCATTCTTCCTCCCGCTTCGGGCCGGCGCCCCACATCCGCCCGGTGCCGCTTTTACCCGATCGCGAGAGCCGCAGCCGAGCAAGAAATCCCGGGGTGGCTCAAATTATCTAAATGCCACCAGCGCGTGCGGTCGGCCGCGCCCCTCTGGCGTGGCTGAACAGGGCGTGCCGCTTCTCGCGCCACGCGGTGCGCTCGGCGGGGTCGATCATGCCGTCACGGTCGGTATCGATGCGGTCGAACCGCTCGTGGAAGCGCCGGTCGCGCTCGGCATCGGAAAGCCCGGTGAGCCAATCGTAATAGGCCTTCACCTCGGTGAGATGTGTCTTGCGTCCAGCCGACAGACCGGGCGCGGCGAGCTCGCGGGTCAACTGGCCGAGCCGGCGCTCGTTCCAGTGCAGCCGCCAGGCGCGGTAATCCTCAAAACTGATCTTGTCCGGCCCCGGACCCGGACCCATCCGTGCAGCCGCGGCGGCCGGATGCGGCCCTCCACCCGGCTCGGCCGCCTGTCC
>DASUKH010000175.1:0-8985 GCA_036278835.1 Allostellaceae bacterium | reverse complement strand
GCGATGCTGGAGGCAACCGATGAACGGCACATTTGAGCGAGAAGCCGGAGCAATGAGGATCGACAACGCGGTCAATATCGAAGACCTGCACCGCATGGCCAAACGGCGCCTGCCGAAGGTCGCCTTCGACTTTATCGAGGGGGGGCTGGAGGATGAGCGCGGCCTCGAGCGCAACACCGCGGCGTTTCACAAGCACCACCTGCTGCCGCGCTATCTCGTCGATGTTTCGACGCGCGACCAGTCGCAGACGATTTTCGGGCACAAATTCGCCAGCCCGTTCGGCATCTCGCCGACCGGCGGGGCCGGACTGTTCCGCCGCGGCGGCGATCTGATGCTGGCCGAGGCGGCGGCCGACGCCAACATCCCCTACATCATGTCGGGCGCCAGCAACGATTCGATGGAGGCGGCGGCCCGTGTCGCGCCGCAAAACACCTGGTACCAGCTTTACGCGGCGCGCGACGGCGCGATTTCCGACGATCTGATCCGACGCGCCGCCGATGCCGGGCTGCAGGCGCTGGTGCTGACCGTCGATGTGCCGGTCCATTCGAAACGCGAGCGCAATATGCGCAACGGCTTCGCCAATATCCGCGGCAACTGGATGAAGGCGGCACTGAGCCTCAAGCCGACCCTGCTGGCGGAGGCGGTGACGCACCCCGGCTGGGTCATCGAATACATCCGCCACGGCGGCACCCCGGCGCTCGAAAACTGGCTGCCCTATGCCGGCCCTGGCGCCACTCCCGAGGATACCGTCAAGTTCAACCGCGCCCAGGTGCCGGCGCACGCCCAGACTTGGCGCGATCTCGAACGCTATCGGCGGCTTTTCCCGCGCAACATCGTCGTCAAGGGGATCATGAACCCGGCCGATGCGGTGCGTGCCGCCGAGATCGGCTGCGAGGGGGCCATCGTGTCGAACCACGGCGGCCGCCAGCTCGACCAGGCGCCGGCCTCATTGGATGTGCTCCCGGCGATCAAGGCGGCGGTCGGCGACCGCATGACGATCATGCTCGACAGCGGTGTCAGGCGCGGCGCCGACATCCTGATCGCGCTGTGCCTCGGCGCCGATTTCGTGTTTTTCGGCCGGCCGACGCTCTACGGCGCGGTGGCCGGCGGGTTGCCCGGGGTCAAGAAGGCGATCGATATCTTCCGCGGCGAGATCGATCTCGTGATGGGCCAGATTGGCTGCCCGAGCCTCGACCAGCTCGGCCCCGACTTCCTGTGGCGCGACGATTGGAGCCGCAACCGCTAAGCGGCACCGGCGGCCGCGTCATTGCGAGCGAAGCGAAGCAATCCCGATGGCGGTACGCACCCGGCGCGGGATTGCTTCGTCGCTGCGCTCCTTGCAAAGACAGGGTAGGGGCGCGATGACGGTGTAGGTGGCCGGCGCATTTTCGGGTACCGCCCTTCTAGCTTTCGCCTATACTTTCAGGCGAACGGGGAGGGTTCAGCATGGCCGATATCGTCCTGATCAACCCGAAATTCCACCCGACTTATTGGGGGCTCGATTACGCGCTGTCGTTGTTCCGCAAGCAGATGATCGTGCCGCCCTTGAACCTTGCGCTGCTCGCCGCGCTGACTCCAGGCGAGCACCACGTCACGATCATCGACGAGAATGTCGAGCCGATCGATTTCGAGCGATGCCGGCAAGCCGACATCGTCGGGCTGACGGGGATGGCGGTGCAGCGCGACCGGATGTGCGAGATCATCACGGAGCTGAAGCGGCGCGGCACCTTCATCGTGCTCGGCGGTCCTTGGGCAACGGTCAGCCCAGAGGATTTGGGGCCGCTCGCGGATGTGGTCTTTATCGGCGAGGCGGAGGAGACCTGGCCGCGCTTTCTCGCCGAGTGGAGCGAAGGACGGCACCAGACCCGCTATGAGCAGGCCGGCAAGACCGATATGCCCACCGTCCCGGCGCCACGTCTCGACCTGCTGAAGATGCAGAAATATCTTTACGGAAGCCTGCAAATCTCGCGCGGGTGTCCGTTCACCTGCGAGTTCTGCGACATTATCGTCGTGTTCGGGCGGCGGCCGCGGGTCAAAAGCGCGGCGCAGGTGATCGCCGAGCTGGACGGCCTCGTCGTCGCCGGCATCTCCGACGCCTTCATCGTCGATGACAACCTGATCGGCAACAAGAAGGCGATCAAGCCGATCCTGCGCGAGATCATCGCCTGGCAGGAGCGGCGCGGCTACCCAATCAGCTTCGTCACCGAGGCCTCGATCGATCTCGCCGAGGACGAGGAGTTGATGGACCTGATGCTGCAGGCGAACATCGACGCCGTCTTTATCGGGGTCGAATCGCCGAACGAGGAGGCGCTGCGCGAGACCAAAAAGATCCAAAACCTCACGGACCGCGCCGGCACCCCCCTCGAGAAGCTGCACCGCATCCAGGATGCCGGGCTGATGGTGTCGTGCGGCATGATCCTCGGTTTCGACACGGACGACAGCAGCGCCTTCGACCTGCAGCGCGAGTTTATGCAAAAATCGCGCGTACCGCAGGCGATCGTGCAAATGCTCTATGCCATCCCGCAGACGCCGCTGCACAAGCGGCTGGAGCGCGAGGGCAGGCTGCGCGAAACCTTTTTAATGTCGAACTTGGGCTTGGCCGCTGCCAGCAATGTCGTGCCGCTGAAGCTGACCCAGGAGGCGCTGCGGCAGGGTTACCTGAAGCTGCTCCAGGAATTATACACGCCGGCGGCGTATTTTGCCCGCCTTGACGCGATCCTGCTCGACATGAAATGGCTGCCGGCGACCGCCCGAACGCGCCATCTGCTCGCCAACCGGCATTATTGGCGCTGGCTGAAGACGAGATCGTGGGCGGCCGTCGAGGCGGCCTACATCTTTGTGCAATTGATGCGCGGCGTGTCCGATGCCGGGTTGCGGCGGGAATATCGCCACCGGGTGTGGCGCGCGATCCTGCGGCGCCCCAACCCGCGGCTGGTGCGTATCTACTGCATGCTGAGCGCCGCGCATTTCCATTACACACGGCTGGTACAGCAGTTGACCGAAGCCCGGCCGTTTGTCGCCGCGGTGCCGGGCGGCGGACGCGACTCGCTGGTCCCGGCCGAAGAACTCGGCCGCGCCGCCGCCGACTGAGCCACAGCTATTTCCCGGCGGCGGCGAGGTCTCCCGCCGCGTTCACTCCGAGCACCCGATCGACGATCAGCCGGCCCAGTTTGTGCGCTGGCAGATCGCGGCCGTACGGCATGGCGGTATCGCGCCACAGCCTGCCCGGCCAGACCGCATAATCGGTATGCGGCTCGGTGAAGCCGAAATGCGCGAAGGCGCCGGGCAGGCTCGGCAGATGGTCGCCGTAGAAGGCGAGCACGGCAGGCTGGCCGCGCCGCTCGATCCCCTCGATCAGGACCCTCAGCATCTCATCGGAGCGGCGCAGCCCGTCGAGATAGCGCATAAGGCCTGCACCGTGCGGCACCCGCGCCGGGTCGAACAGCTGCGCCACCGCCGGGTCGACCGGCGGCCCCTTCGCCAGCCACGGGCCGTGATTGCCCATCGTGATCGCGAAGATGAAGACGGGCGGACCGGGTTCGTCGAGCGCCCGCAGGATGTGGCGGGCGAACTCGGGGTCGGGGCAATAGGGCGGCACCCGCGTACCGCCGATCGTCTCGCGCCCGTGGAATTCCTCGAAGCCGAGCGCCGGCATCGCGAGGTCGCGGCGGAAAAAGCGGCGATCGAACGGGTGCAGGCACAAGGTGCGGTAACCGGCCCGCCGCAGCCGCCACACCTGCGACTCGATCGGCACCCGCGTCAGCGCGTAATACGGGTTGAAGCGGTCATAGCCGAGCGCGCCCTCCGCCACCCCGGTCAGGACGGCGAACTCGGCGCGCATCGTGTTGGCACCCCAGCCCGGCACCTCGAGGCGCCCGTGCCAGCCGGCATCGGCGCAACTGGCGGCGAAACCGGGCAGGATATTCCGCGGGATCGCCGGGCCGAGCCGGCGCGCGTCGAAGAACGACTCGCACTGGACGAGGACGATCGACGGCCCAGCCTCGCCGATTGTCTTGACCAAGGCCGGGGCGGCCAACGCTCGCTGGCGGCCGGCGCGCTCGGCCCGGGCGATCACCGCGTGCGCCAGGATCATCCCGAACGGCCCGAGGCGGGCGGCATCGGCGACCGGCTCTCCACAAGGCCGCAGCCGGCGTAAGAGGCCGGCGAGAATGCCGAGCAGCGGCGGCCACGCCAACACCCAGCCGCCGGCGAGGATCGCCACCGCCGCCGAGAGCCCGGCGAGCGGGCGCGGTCCCCAAAGCGGCGGCTCGATCGCCAGCAAGGCGGTGGCGGCGGCAATTGCCCCGGCGGCGCCGCCCAGCACCAGGCCCGGCCCGGCGAACGGCAAATAGAGATGCGGGTGGGTGAAGACCTGCGGCAATTCGGACATTTCCGAGAACACCACCGGTTCGTTCAGCGTCCGCCGCATCACCATATCGGTCAGCGCGAACCCGGCGCCGAGCGCCAGGGTGACGGCCCCGGCGAAGAGCGGCCGGCCGGAGGCGAGGCCGAGCAGCAGCGCCGCCGCGCCGAGCGGCGCCATGTCGAGCAGCGCCGCCGCCGGCCGGCACCGCCCGGCCCGCGCCACGACCCGCGGCAACAGCCAGCCTGCCGTTGCCAGCGCGGCGCCGGAGACGAAGTGGAGCGGCGCGAGCGGCGACATCCTTCAGGGCGCGCGGATGCGGAAACGAAAGTCGCGCAGAATACGGTCGCCGATCGCCGCTGGGGCGAGGTCGCAGAAGCGCATCCCGAGCACCAGCGGCAGCGGGAACTCGATGCGCGCCCGCCCGGCGTCGATGCCGCGCTTGACCCGCCGCGCCGCCTTCTCGCCGCTGGCGAGAAACGGGGTCGGGCCATCCCAGCGGTCGGTCATCGGCGACGAGAAGAACCCCGGACAGACCGACGTCACCCCGACCCCGTACGGCGCCACCAGCGCCCGCAACGCCTCGGCATAGGCGCGCAATCCCGCCTTGCTGGCCGAATAGCCCGGACTGTAGGGCAGGCCGCGATACGCTGCGATCGAGGCGACCGCGACGATGCGGCCGCGCCGGCGCGCGCACATCGCCGGCACCAGCGGCGCGATCGTGTTGACCGCCCCGACGAGGTTGGTCGCGATCTGCCGCAGGGTCGTCTCGGCCGGCTCGCCGGGGCTGTCGGGCGGCGGCCCGGCCGAGATGCCGGCATTGGCGATCACCAGCTCGACCGGATGGGTGCGATCGAACCCGCCGAGCCAGGTGGCGAGCGCGGCGCCATCGGCGACGTCGAGCGCGACGCTCTCGACGTCGGCGCCGGCGCCGCGGCACGCCGCCGCGGTCGCTTCGAGGCGCGCCGCGTTGCGCGCGACCAGCCCGAGCGCGACCCCTGGCGCCGCATAGGCGGCGGCGAGCGTGGCGCCGAGCCCGCTGGAGGCGCCGGTAATGACGATCGCGCGATACGGCGCCCGCATCAGCCCCCGCATCAGCCCTGGACGCTCCGGGCGGAAAACAGGGCGGCAAGCCGCCGGGCCGCCAGGCCCTGCAGCCGTCGCGCCGCCACCAGCGGACCGGGCCGCCACAATTCGGGCCGGTCGAGCCGCTCGATCACCAGTTCCGGGCCGCAGGGCAGCCGGGTCAGCGGGTCGAGATAGCGCGGGTAGAGGATTAGCGCGCCGGCGACCAGCTCGTGAAGCGATAAATGCCGGCCGCGATAGACAGCCTCCCGGTCCTCGGTCAACCCCCAGCCGGCATAGAAGGGCCGCCCGTACACAACCACCCGGCGGCCGCGCAACAGGGCCTCGAACCCGGCCAGCGAGGTCATCGTGTGCACCTCGCCCACCCGGTCGAGCAGCGCGGCCGTTGCGGCGTCGGGCAGCACGGCGTCGGCAAAGTGACGCGCCGCACCATCGGACACCGCCCCGGTGCGATGCCCGGCCAGCACGTCGGGGTGCGGCTTGTAGATGATGTAGGCGTCTGGGTTGGCCGCCCGCACCGCTTCGAGCAGTGCCAGATTGCTGCGGATGCCACCGCCCCCGCGCAAGATCGACAGGTCGTCCTCGACCTGCCCCGGCACCAGGATGGCCTGCCGGCCGCGCGGCAGATCGATCGCAGTATCCTCACCGGCGAGGTTGTATTTGGTGACGCCGCGCGACACCAGCTGCGCCGCCAGCCGTTCCGCCCGCGCCAGCAGGGCCGGCGGGAAGTCGCTGTCGCGCAGCAGGATTTCGAGGTCGCTCTGCACCGCCGGATCGAAATAGATGCCGCGCCAATCGACGACGAGAGAGGCCGGCGGCAGAAAGTCCGAGCCGAGGCCGATCGAGCGAATGAACCCGTCCTCGACCCGCAATAACGGGATGCCGCGCCGCGCCGCCTTGTCCGCGAGACCGGCGGGCAGGCGCGACACCCAGCCGGCGATGGCGCCGCGGCCGCGCGCCGCCTTGAGCGCCGTCCGCGCGGCGCGGCGGAATTTTGGAACCCCGTGCGACGAGACCAGAAACTCGGCGACCCGCCGGCGCTTCCAGAATGACATGCCGACACACACCGCGATCCGCCGGTTGGCCTCGTCAAGCCGCCGCCATTCGCGGAGCAGCGCAAGCGTATCGGCGAACGAGCACAGGGCATCGCGGAACGGGTCGCGATAGCGCGTCGCGACGAGGCACGAGGCGGCGAAAATCTCGTCGATGCTGCGGCGGCCCGGATGCTGTCGCAAGCCGGGCTGGTCTTCGGTCACGCCCCACCCGGTGTAGAAAGCGTCGGCGAACGCCGTCACCGGCACGCCGGCGCACAGCGCGAGAAAGCCGATTTCGCCGCCGACGCAATAAACTCGGCCGGCGCGCTCGATCAGCGCCCAGGGGTCGCAGTGCGCGTCGATCACCGTTGCGCCGCGCATCGCCGCGGTCGCAAGCGTTTGACGCAGCGTGCCGTCGGCCACCGGCCCCGCGCTCACCACCACCCGCTCTGCCGAGTGCCCGGTCAGCGCCGCCTCGAGCATCGGCGCAACGGGGGGGCTGATGAATGGGCTCGATGCGGGGTCCGGGAGGACGACGACGGCGAGGCCGTCGCCCGCCGGCAAGGCGTCCTCGCCGCCCGTCTGCCACCATGCGCCACCGACCCGGCCGGCGCACAAATCCCGTCGCGCCGAGGCCGCCTCGGCGAGCAGCGCCGGCTCGCGGCCGCCGGCGGCCAGCACCCGCTCGGGGCTGAGCCGGTCGGCCGGAGAGGGCGGGCCGGCGATCTCGCCGGCAACGGCGCTGAGCCAGGGCGGCGCCATCCAGCCGCGGGGCGGCGGCCGCAGCAGCCCTGGCCGCATCGCGACAAACGGAACCCCCAATGCGGTCGCCCGCGCCTTGAGCCGGCTCGCATCGCCTCGGCCCGGCCAGCCGACGATCGGTGCCGCGGCGCCCGCGTGCCGATCGGCCGACAGCTCCGGAAGGCGGTCGAATACCGTGCCGGAGGCCGGGCGCGCCCGGAACGGAAACGCGGCGACGGGTTTGCCTCGGTTGCGCATGCGGGACGGGGAGTGCGGCTCGCGGAAAGTCTCGGGGCGACGCGCGGCCAATCTCCGCGTTCGCCTCGCACCTGTCCATGAAAATCGCCGGCCGCCGACCGCCCGCGCGCCGGTGTTTCACGTGAAACCTCGACGGAATTCGCGCCTTTCCCTAAATTCCCGGCGATGAACGAGAGCGGCGGATCATACGACGTCGTCGTGGTCGGTGGCGGGCATGCCGGGTGCGAGGCGGCGGCGGCGGCGGCGCGGCTCGGCGCCCGCACGGCGCTCCTGACGCACCGCCCCGCGACGATCGGCGAGATGTCGTGCAACCCGGCGATCGGCGGCCTCGCCAAGGGCCACCTGGTGCGCGAGATCGACGCCCTCGACGGGGTCATGGGCCGCGCCATCGACCGGGCCGGCATTCAGTTCCGCATGCTGAACCGCAGTAAGGGGCCGGCGGTCAGGGGGCCGCGCGCCCAGGCCGACCGCAAGCTCTACCGCCGCGCGATGGCCGAAATCCTCGCAGAATGCGACGGCCTTCAAATCGTCGAGGGCGCCGCCGAGGATTTGCGCCTCGATCCGGCCGGACGGGTCCGTGGCCTCGTGCTCGGCGACGGCCGTTTCCTCGCCGCCGGCCGGGTGGTGCTGACCACCGGCACATTTCTTGGCGGTCTCATCCATATCGGCGCCGAGAAAATTCCGGCCGGAAGGGTCGGCGAGGCGCCTGCCCTCGGCCTGTCGCAGACCTTGCGGCATCGCGGGTTCCGGCTCGGGCGGCTCAAGACCGGCACCCCACCGCGGCTCGACGGCACGACGATCGACTGGGCTGGGCTTGAGCGCCAGGAGGGCGACGATCCGCCGGTGCCGTTTTCCTTTCTGACCCGGCAGATCGCGACCCCGCAGATCGCCTGCCATATCACCCGGACCATGCCGGCGACGCACGCGCTGATACGCGGCAATCTCGACCGCTCGCCGCTCTATGCCGGCGACATCATCGGGGTCGGCCCGCGCTATTGCCCGTCGATCGAGGACAAGGTGGTGCGGTTCGCCGAGCGGGCGCATCACCAGATTTTTCTCGAGCCGGAAGGAATCGACGACGACACGATCTACCCGAACGGCATCTCGACCTCATTGCCGCACGACGTGCAGGCGGCATTGGTCGCGACAATCCCCGGCCTCGAGCACGCGGTGATGCGGCGGCCCGGCTATGCCATCGAATACGATTACGTCGATCCGCGCGAGCTGTACCCGACCCTCGAAACCCGGCTCGTGCCCGGCCTCTTTCTGGCCGGCCAGATCAACGGCACGACCGGCTACGAGGAGGCCGCGGCGCAGGGGCTGATCGCCGGGTTCAACGCGGCGTTGTCGGCATCGGGCGTAGCGCCTTTCGTGCTCGATCGTGCCGACGCCTATATCGGCGTCTTGATCGACGATCTGGTAACCCGCGGCACCGCCGAACCCTACCGCATGTTCACCTCGCGCGCGGAATACCGGCTGACCCTGCGCGCCGACAATGCCGAC
>DASUKH010000174.1:0-5541 GCA_036278835.1 Allostellaceae bacterium | reverse complement strand
CACCCCCGGCATGGCCGAACTGGGCAGCCGCCACGAGGCCGAACACCAGCGGATCGGCGAGATGGCGGCCCGGCATGCGGATGTCCTGCTGGCGGTCGCGCCGCACCGGGTGAAGCCGCTGTCCGACGCCTTCGCGGCGGCGGCGCCGGACGCCGCGATCGTGTCGTGCGCCGGCTTCGCTGAGGCGCAGGCGTGGCTCGACGGCAATCTCGGCCCGCAGGATGTCGTGCTGCTCGAAAACGACCTGCCCGACCTGCTCGAACGGAAGCTGCGGCTTTAGACGACGAACCGCCGGCCGGCATGCCGGCGAGACGCCGGCGGGCCGGGTCTGCGTAGCCTAATCCGCCGCCGCCTTCTCCGGCTCGGCCGGGGCCTCGACGCCGAAATCGTTGATCGAGACGCGCCAGTGGATGCGGTCCTCCTCGGGAGGATAGTCGCCCGCCGCCCGGTGATAGGAGCAGCGGTTGTCCCAGATCACGATGTCGCCCTTTTCCCATTTGTGGTGGTACTCGGCGTCGGGCCGGATCATCGCCTGCGTCAGCTCGGCGATCAGCTCGTCGCCCTCGGCGCGTTCGATCCCGACGAAATCGACGATCTTGCCGGGATCAAAATAGAGCGACTTGCGCCCGGTTTCAGGATGGACGCGGACGATCGGGTGATAGACCGGCGCCCAATCCTGGTCTTCCGGGTTCAGGAGTCTCGCCTTGCCGCGGCGCCCGCCATAGGCGAAGGCGCCGATCACCCCGTCGAGCCGCTCCTTGAGGCGTTGCGGCAGGCCGTCATAGGCGGCATAGGCGTTGGCGAAGAGGGTGTTGCCGCCGCGGCTCGGCACCGCCAGCGCATAAAGCTGGGTCGCCTTGAAGGGCGCCTGGTTGTAGGCGCCGTCGGTGTGCCAGCCCTCGGCGCCGCGCCGGTAGATCTCGTCGCGCAGGCGGCCCGCGGCGTCGAACTTGTTGATCCCGAGCATCGTGATCTCGGGGTAATCGGGATTGCGGGTCGATTTCGACGGATGCGGCACGACCGGCCCGAAGCGCCGGCTGTAGGCGAGGAAATCGGGGATCGTCAAATCCTGCCCACGCACGCACAGCACGTTGCAATCGAGCCAAGCCTGATAAATCGGAGCAAACCCGGCATCATCGAGCGTCTTCACATCGGCCCCGCGGACCTCGACGCCGATCTGCGGACCCAGGCGGCGAATTTCCATCATTGCGTCCTCCCGAACGGCGCGGCTTCCCGGCCCTTCGGATAGTCAATACCGCCGGAGCCGCTCCCGCAATCCGTTCTTGCGCGCGCCCGCTGCGCGAAGCCGGCATGGCGTGCCTCGCCGCTGGTTTCGATGGCAAAACGGCGTATTTTTAACGAAAGCAGGAGGGCGCTGATGGCGGTCGAAACGCTGGCGTGGCCGAACGAAGGCAACGCGCGGGTTCCCTACCGGGTGTTTGCCGACCCGGATATTCACCGGGCCGAGCTCGACCGCATCTTTCTCGGGCCGACCTGGCAATACCTGGCGCTCGACAACGAACTGCCCGAGCCGGGCGATTACAAGACCACCTTTGTCGGCGAGACCCCGGTCATCGTCACCCGCAGCGCCGATGGCGACATCCATGCGATGGTCAACCGCTGCGTCCACCGCGGCAACCTCGTCTGCCTGAAACAGCGCGGCCACAGCGATGACGGGCTGACCTGCGTCTATCATTCCTGGCGCTACGATCTCGCCGGCAATCTGACGAGCGTCGCCTTTCGCCGCGGGGTCGGCGGCAAGGGCGGCATGCCCGAGGACTTCCGGATCGAGGAACACGGGCTGAAAAAATTGCGCACCGACCGTTTCGCCGGCCTCGTCTTCGGCACCTTGTCGCCCGAGGCGCCGCCCCTCTCCGATTATATCGGCAACATGATCGGCGCGCGGATCGGGCGGGTCATGCGCGGCCGGCCGAAAATTCTCGGCACGACCTCGCAAATCCTGCACAACAACTGGAAGCTTTATCTCGAGAACGTCAAGGACACGTACCACGCGAGCCTTTTGCATACGTTCTTCACGACGTTCCGCCTCAACCGGCTGACCAGCAAGGGCGGGGTGGCGATTGCCGAGGGCGGCGCGCACCACGCGAGCTATTCCTTCGGAGGCGAACGCGGCGACGACCGCAGCTCCGACCGTGCCTATTCCGATATCCACTCGCTGCACGAGGATTACCGGCTCCGGGACCCGCGCTTTCTCGATGCGGTGGACGAGATCGGCGACGGGGTGACGTTGCAAATCCTCAGCGTCTTTCCGAATTTCGTGTTGCAGCAGATCCATAATTCGCTGGCATTGCGGCTGGTACTGCCGAAAGGACCGGACGAGACCGAACTGCAATGGACCTATTTCGGCTTTGAGGATGACAATCCGGCGATGACCGAACGGCGGCTGCAACAGGCCAATCTGGTCGGGCCGGCCGGGTACGTGTCGATGGAGGACGGCGCGGTCGGCGGCTTTGTCCAGCGGGCGATCCAGGGCGGCGAGGGCGAGCGCGACTGCTCGCGCATCGAGATGGGCGGGTTTGGCCACGAATCGCAGGAAGGGCGCGCGACCGAAGCCTCCGTCCGCGGGTTCTGGCACACCTGGCGCGGGTTGATGGGATTGTAGCCGCATGGATTTGGCCGAGATCGCCCGCCGGCTCGAACTCGAGGATCTCTACGCCGCTTACGCCGCCTGCCTCGATTCGGACGCGCTCGAAGCCTGGCCTGATTTCTTTACCGACGATTGCCATTACCGGGTGACCTCGGCCGAAAACTACGAAACCGGGCTGCCCTTGGGGCTGATCTACGCGAGCTCGAAAGACATGCTCCGCGACCGAATCAGCGCATTGCGACAAGCCAACATCTACGAGCCGCAGCGCTACCGGCACCTGATCTCCGGCATCCGGCCTCGCCCCCACCCTAACCCTCCCCCGCAAGCGGGGGAAGGAACAAGAAAGCACCCTCCCCCGCAAGCGGGGAAGGGCGGGGTGGGGGTCGATCCCGAGTCGCTCGCTGTCGAAGCAAATTTCCTCGTCATCCGCACGATGCAGGACGGCGCGATGATCGTGTTCGCCGCCGGGCGCTATGTTGACCGGATGGTGCGCGGCGACGCGGGCTGGCGGTTTGCCAGCAAGATCGTCGTCCTCGACAGCCGGCATATCGACACGCTGCTGGCGATCCCGTTGTGAGCCGCGCCCGCCTGTTCGCTGGACTGTTCCGGCTGTTGGCGGTCGCGCTGGTGGCCGCCGCGTTGTGGCCTCCGCGAACCGCCGCCGCGGCAAAGCCGGTCGTCGTCGCCTCGAAGATCGATACCGAGGGAGCGCTGCTCGGCAACATGATCGCCGACGTGATCGAGGCCAAGGGCGTGCCGGTCGAGCGCCGGCTGCAATTGGGGCCGACCAATATCGTGCGCGCCGCGATCCTCGCCGGTCAGATCGACATCTACCCCGAATATACCGGCAACGGCGCCTTGTTCTTCCAAAAGGAAGGCGACCCGGTGTGGAAAAAGGCCGCTGCCGGCTACGCCGAAATCAAAAACCTCGACCGCGAGAAGAACAACCTCGTCTGGCTGAGCCCGGCACCGGCCAACAACACCTGGGTCATCGCGATCCGCAACGACCTCGCCGGATTCTCCAGTGGCAAATGCCTCGACGACCTCGCCGGCTACCTGAAAAAAGGCGGGCATTTCAAACTGGCCGCCTCGGCGGAATTCGTCGAAAGCCCGGCGGCATTGCCGGCTTTCGAGAAGACCTATGGGTTCCATCTCAAGGCCGGCCAGCTCCTGGTGTTGTCCGGCGGCAACACCGCGGCAACATTGCGCGCCGCCGCCGAGGGCCTGTCCGGGGTCAACGCCGCGATGGCCTACGGCACCGACGGCGAACTCGCCGCACTCGACCTGACCGCGCTGTGCGACAACAAGGGGGCGCAGGTCGTCTATGCGCCCGCCCCGGTAATCCGCGAGGCGGTGCTGAAACAGCACCCGCGGATCGAAGCGTCGCTGGACCCGGTATTCGCCTCGCTGACCCTGAAGACGCTGCAGAAGCTCAACGCGCGCATCGCGGTCGGCGGTGAGGATGCCGGGAAGGTGGCGCGCGACTATCTCACTTCGCACCATTTCCTGCCGTGAGCATCGCGGGCCCCGCGCTGCCGGTCGCGGGCCCTGCCGCCGCCGCCCGGTTCGGGCTGCGCAATCTGGTGATCCCCGTGCTTTTCGCAGCCGGAATCGCGGCGGTGCTGAGTGGCGGGTTTCTGACGGTCGCAAAAAACCGGCTGCTTTCGGGAACGGCGGTCGGCTTGATGGCGGCGGATTGGCAGCTCGGCCTTGCCATCGCCGCGGTCGCCCTCCTGCTGCTGGCCACCGCCGCCCTGCCGCCCGCCCGTTCCCGGCATTACGCCGCGGCGGTGCTCGCCGGCGCCCTCCTGCTGATGGTGCTGGCGGCGGCCGGGCGCGGCGCGGCGAGCCTCGCCGCGGGCCTGCCGAGCCTCGCGCGGGTCTCGCTCGGCGCCGCCTTCTGGGTGCTGGCCGGGGCGGCAGGGCTGGCGGTGATCGACGGCTTGCAGCGGGCGCGGGCCGGACCCGGCGAGCGGGTCGCCGCGGCCGCAATCCTCGCCGCCGCGGTCGCGGCAATGGCGCATTCGGGCGTGTTCGACGCCTTATCTCTCGCCCACGAATACACCGCGCACCGCACCGCCTTCGCCGCCGCGTTGGGGCGGCACATGGTCCTAGTCGCCGCCGCGGTCGGCCCGGCGGTGCTGATCGGGGTGCCGCTCGGGGTCGCTGCGGTGCGCCGGCCCAAGGCGCGGGGGCCGATTTTCGCCGTGCTGAACCTGTTGCAGACGATCCCGTCGATCGCACTGTTCGGATTGCTGCTGGTGCCGCTGTCGGAACTGGCCTCGGGATGGCCGGCCCTGGCGGCGCTGGGCATCGGCGGGGTCGGACCGGCGCCGGCAATCATCGCGCTAATCCTCTACGCGCTTCTGCCGGTCGTCCGCAACACGGCGGCAGGCATCGGCGGGGTCGATCCGGCGGCGATCGACGCCGCGCGTGGCCTCGGCATGTCGCAGCGCCAGCTGTTGTGGAAGATCGAGCTGCCGCTCGCTTTGCCGCTGCTGCTGGCCGGGCTACGCATCGTCACGGTGCAGGCGATCGGCCTCGCCGTCGTCGCCGCGCTGATCGGCGCCGGCGGTCTTGGCCGCTTCGTTTTTCAAGGGCTCGGGCAATATGCGACCGATTTGGTGCTGCTCGGCGCCTTGCCGGCGATCGGGCTGGCGTTGATCGCGGATTTTCTGCTCAGGCTGCTCTCGGATCTCGCGCTGCGGCGGCTTGGCGGCCGCGAGGGGGCGCGGTGATCGAGCTCGACCGGGTGAGCAAGGCCTATGACGGCCGCACGGTCGTCGAGGCGTTGTCGCTGAGCGTGCCGGAGGGTGCGTTCTGCGTTTTGCTCGGCGCCTCGGGCAGCGGCAAATCGACGATCTTGCGCATGATCAACCGGCTCGTGCCGGCCGATTCCGGCACGATCCGGGTGGCCGGCGACGATATAAGCG
>DASUKH010000173.1:0-16227 GCA_036278835.1 Allostellaceae bacterium | reverse complement strand
CCGATGCAGAAGCACAGGTCGCCGGCGGCGATCTTCGGCAGGATGCTGCGTTTCACCTCTTCCTGGCCGTAGCGCAGGATCACCGGCCCCGACTGCCGGTCGGCGGTCGCATAGGAGCGGGTCGGGGCGCGGTGCGCCAGCATTTCCTCGATCACGACGTAGCGTTCGAGATGCGAGCGCTCGTGGCCGCCGTATTGCTTGGGCCAAGTCATGCCGATCCAGCCTTTGGCCCCGACCTTGCGGGCAAAGGCCTTGGAGAAACTGCCCTTGCCGCCATGCGGGCTGAACGTGCCGGCGGCGATCTCGGCGCGCAGAAAGGCGCGCACCTCGTCGCGCAACTCGCGCGCCTCCTGCGGCAGGTCAACGGGATCGAAGTGGAAATTGTAGGGCATCGAGTTCTCCGCGCTTACCAGCGCTCATTTCACGCGGGCGAGATTGCTTCGTCGCTGCGCTCCTCGCAATGACAAGCGAGGGCAAAGACAGCGAGGGGTGTCATTGCGAGCGAAGCGAAGCAATCTCGGTGACGTCGCTGCTAAAATTCGGTCACGAAGGGCCACAGGCCGTCGGCGCCGCGCTCGGCGACCATCCGGCCGAGCCGGGCGGCCCACACGGTTTCGTTGCCGAATTCCTCGCGCCAGGCCCAGAGGCGCCGGGTCGCGTGATGCAGCGAGTGCTCGTAGGTAAAGCCCATCGCGCCGTGCACCTGATGGGCGATCGCGGCGCCGCTGCTCGCCGCCTCGCCGACCCGGCATTTGGCGATCGCCACCGCGGCTTCGCTGTGCGGATTGCCGACCCCGTGCGCGGCGATCGCTTCGGCGGCGGTGTCGGCGGCGGCGCCCGCCGCCGCGACCTCGCCGGCCAGGGCCGCAAGGTTGTGCTGCACCGCCTGGAACTTGCCGATCGGCCGGCCGAACTGCACCCGGTCGAGCGCGTATTGCACCGACTGGTCGAGAATGTGTTCAAGGGCGCCGGCCATCTGCTGCGCTCGCGCCGCGGCGCCGAGTTGCACGAGGCCGGCGAGGACGAGACCCGGCGCGGGCGCCGCCGCGATCACCGACGCGCCATCGAACGTGACCGTGTCGCTTGGCTCGCCGGCAAGGCTCGTGCCTTCGCGAACGCCCAGCCCCTCGGCCGCGACGAGCGCCACTGTCGGTTTGCCGCCGGCGGCGGCGAGCACGGCGATGTGCCGCGCTCGGCGGGCGAACGGCACGCGTCGCGCCCGGCCGCGCAGCGCTTTTCCGCCAAGCTCGATATTCCCATCCTCGTGCACCGGCGCGATCGTCATAGGCCCGGCCGGCGCCTCGATGCCGGCCTGCGCCAGGAGCCAGCCGGCCAGCAATGTCTCGGCCAGCGGCACCGGCGCGGCAAACCGCCCCGCGACCCGCATCACGGCGAAGCCGTCGGTGATCTCGGCGCCGGCGCCGCCCAGCGTGTCGGGGACCCAGGTCAGCGGCAGCCCGGATTCTTCGAGCGCGTCCCACAAGGCCGCCGGCCACTCGCCGGCTTCGGCGGCGTTGACCGTCTGCGCCTCGCAGAGATCGGCGAAAATCCGGCTCGCGGTATCGACGATGATCGTATCGCTCATGTCAGGTCCTGCTCATCCGCGCCCGGCGATCGAACCATGAAGCCCGCCGGCTGACAAGCGCAGCGCCGGGTGGTCAGACGGAGCGGAATCGTTTGCCGCTGCCGAGGAGACCGTATTGCGGCAGGCGGACCGACCGGCCGGGATCGGCGACCGCATGGCCGATGACCCAGGCCTGCCTCCCGTGCCGGGCGAGGATCGCCAGCGCGGCGTCCGCCTCGGCCTCGGCGATCACGACGCAGAACCCGATCCCCATGTTGAAGACCTCGAACATCTCGGCCTTGTCCACCCCGGCATGGCGCTCGATCAGCGCAAAAACCGGCGGCGGCGGCGGCAGGGCGTCGAGCACGAAGCCGACTTCGGCCGCCACCCGCGGCAGGTTGAGGAGGCCGTCGCCGGTGATGTGAATGAGCGCCGTGGGGTGCAATCGCTCGATAATCTCGAGAATTTCCGGCACATAGATGTGCGTCGGCCGCAGCAATTCCCCGCCGAGCGGGCCGCCGAGTTCGGGGATGATCCGGTCCGGGGCAAGGCCGCCGCGCTCGAACAGGGCGTGCCGCGCCAGGGTAAAGCCGTTGCTGTGAATACCGTTGCTGGCGATGCCGATGACCCGGTCGCCGGGGCGGACGCCGCTTCCCACGATGATGCGGTCGAGCGGCACCGTGCCGATCGCTGCGCCGACCAGATCGAAGCCGTGCACGATGTCGGGCAGCTGCGAGATTTCGCCGCCGGAGATCGAGATGTCGGCCTGCCGCGCCCCCTCGGCGAGGCCGATCGCGAGCGCATCGAGCATCGCCGCGTCGGCCCGGTCGGTCGCGATGTAATCGACCATCGACACCGGGCGGGCGCCGACGCACAGCAGATCATTGACGTTCATCGCGACGCAATCGATGCCGATCGTGTCGTACTTTCCCGTCATCCGCGCGACGATCGCCTTCGAGCCGACCCCGTCAGTGCACAGCGCCAGCCCGGTGCCGCCGATATCGACGACATTGGCGAAAAAGCCGATCGGCAATTGCACCGTGCCGAAGCCGCTCGCCGGCCAGGTTGCGGTGATGCGGGCGGCGATGTTGCGCAGCCCGGCGTCCGCCTCGGCGATGTCGACGCCGGCTTGCTTGTAGCCGCCGGTCTGGGGATCGGATGAGGTCACGAGTCTGTATCAGAAAACAACGGCGCGGCTGCGGCGGCCGAAATCTGGCACACTGCGGGACCGGCGGCGAGCGCGATTTCACCAACCGGACAGCATGCCGGGCATAGCGCGGAGGAAAATATGAACGAAGACCAGTTCAACATGGATATCCGCAAATTCCTCAAGGTGGTCGGCGTCACCTCGCAGCGCGAGATCGAGCAGACCGTGCGCGCCGCGCTCGCCAAGGGAACGCTGAGCGACACCAGCGTGCTCAAGGCGAAGATAACGCTGTCGATCCCTGAGATCGGGTTGGTGCACGTGATCGAGGGCGATATCGGCCTCGACTGAGCACGCAGGACCGCGGGCGTTCCGGCCGCGGACCCCCACCCTAACCCTCCCCCGCTCGCGGGGGAGGGGATGCTGCTGAATTTCCCCAGCTCGGGAGAAGAATGAACCCTCCCCCGCAGGCGGAGGAGGGCAGGGTGGGGGTGGCGCCCGCCGAGATTCCGATTGCCTCGCCGGAGGCGGCGCGCCACCTTTTGCAAACAGAACGCGGCCGGCCAAGGCCGGCTTCCGTGCCCCGGAACCCGAGTGGAGGATCCCGATGCCTAGCGCCCCCCGTTGCGCGGCCCTGGTCGGCCCCTATCTGTCGGGCAAAACCTCGCTGCTCGAATCGCTGCTGTTCGCGAGCGGCGCGACCGGCCGCCGCGGCAGCGTGCGCGACGGCAATTCGGTCGGCGATCACGCCGCCGAGGCGCGGGCGCGCAGCATGTCGACCGAAATCAATGTTGCCAATGCCACCTTCCTCGGCGATCCGTGGGCGCTCCTCGACTGCCCCGGCTCGGTCGAGCTGTTGTACGAGGCGCAGCAGGCGATGCTGGTCGCCGACACCGTTGTGGTGGTGTGCGAGCCCGAGGCCGAGCGCGCGATCACGGTCGGTCCGCTGTTGCACTTCCTCGATCGCCACGACATCCCGCACGTGCTCTTCATTAACAAACTCGACACCGCCAGCGAGCGGGTGCGCGACGTGCTGGCAGCGCTGCAGTCGGTCTCCGAGCGCCCGCTGGTGTTGCGCCAGGTGCCGCTGCGCGGCGGCGAGGGGGAGGCGACGGGCTATGTCGATCTGGTCAGCGAGCGGGCCTATCACTACCGGCCGGGGCAGGCCTCCGATCTGGTGCCGCTGCCGGCCGATTTCTGGGACGCGGAGGGCGCGACCCGCACGGGCCTTGTTGAGAAGCTCGCCGATTTCGACGACGAGCTGCTGGAACAGCTGCTCGAGGATGTGAAGCCGCCAAAGGAGGATATCTATCGCCATTTGACCAAGGATTTTCAGAAGAACCTGATCGTGCCGGTGTTCCTCGGCGCGGCGACGCAGGATTACGGCGTGCGCCGCTTATGGAAGGCGCTGCGGCACGAGACGCCAGGGCGGGCGGAGACCGCGGCTCGGCTCGGCATCGCCCCCGAGGGCGAGCCGTTGGCGCAGGTTTTCAAGACCTATCACCTGCCGCATACCGGAAAATTGTCGCTGGCGCGGGTGTGGCGCGGGTCGGTGGCGGAAGGCAACGTGCTGAACGGGGTGCGCGTCGCCGGAGTCGTCAAGCTGATGGGGGCGCAGCAGGAAAAGGTGCCCGCGGGTCATATGGGCGAGGTGGTCGGGCTGACCCGCATGGAGGAGATCGCCACCGGCGCGGTGCTGACCCCGTCGGGCAAGGCCGGCCCGCTGCCGCAGCCCGAGAAGCCGCAGCCGGCTTACGGTCTGGCGATCCATGCCGAGAAGCGCACCGACGACGTGAAGCTGAGCGGCGCGATCGCCAAGCTGATCGACGAGGACCCGACCCTCGAACTCGAACAGAACGCCGAATTGCGCGAGATGGTGCTGTGGGGGCAGGGCGACGTGCATCTGCAGATCGCCCTCGACCGCATGCGCAACCGCCACAACCTCGCGGTCGTCGGCCAGCACGCGGCAGTGCCCTACAAGGAGACGATCCGGCGCGGCACGCAGCAGCATTCCCGCTTCAAGCGGCAATCCGGCGGTCACGGCCAGTTCGCCGACTGCACGGTCGAGGTCAAGCCGCTGCCGCGCGGCTCGGGCTTCACCTTCACCGATAGCGTGGTCGGCGGCGCCATCCCGCGCAATTACATCCCGGCGGTCGAGGAAGGGGTGGTCGAGGCGCTGCAGCATGGGCCGCTCGGTTTCCCGGTCGTCGATCTCGCGGTCACCCTGATCACCGGGCAATTTCACGCGGTCGACAGCTCGGACATGGCGTTCAAGACGGCCGGGCGGCAGGCACTTCAGGAATCGCTGCCGAAATGCGAGCCGGTCCTGCTGGAGCCGATCGACTCCGTCGACATCTCGGTGCCGAACGGCTTTACCGCGCGGGTGCAGCGCCTCGTGTCGGGCCGCCGCGGGCAGATCCTCGGCTATGACGCGAAGCCCGATTGGCCCGGTTGGGATGTCGTCAAGGCGCACCTGCCACGCAGCGAACTGCACGACCTGATTGTCGAGTTGCGCTCGCTGACCCTCGGAATCGGCAGCTTCGCCCGGCAATTCGATCACATGGCCGAATTGAGCGGCCGGCCGGCCGAGAAGGTCATCCAGAGCCGCGCCCAGGAAGCCGCGCAGTAGGATGGGCTGAGCGCAGCGAAGCCCATCGCTGCACCTGCATTGATAAAAACCGGTCTGGCGATCGCTGTCCTCTCCTGGGCGCCGCTGTTCAACGTCGGCAGCCTCGACCCGACCTCGAACCCGGTCGGCCTCGGCCTCCTGGCGTGGGTAGGCAGCCTGCTCGGCTCGGCGATTGCAGCGATCGGCCTGATTGCCGCGGTGGTGTGCCTCGCCACGGGACGCGGCCTACGGTAGCGCCGGCGCCCTCTGCTTGGCGGCCGGGCCGGGCGTCCCCACATCGGGCAGCGGGCGAACAGAGGAGGCGCGGGTGCTTATCCGAAAGAAGCGCGGCTGGGAATTGCCGGAGAGCGCAGCGACCGACGAGGCGGTGTTCCGCGACCGCCGACGCCTGTTGAAGGGCATCGCGGCCGGGCCGATCCTTGCCGCCGGCATCGCCCGGGCCGTGCCGGCGCTGGCGGCGGATGCCGCGGATTCCGATCCGTCAGCCAAGCTATACCCGGCCAAGCGCAACGACAAATACAAGCTCGATCGGCCGATCACCCCCGAGAAGTATTCGACGCAATACAACAATTTCTACGAATACGGGATGGATTACGGGACCAGCTGGAAGAACGCGCAGGCGCTGAAAATCCGCCCGTGGACGGTCAAGATCGATGGCATGGTCGAGAAGCCGATCACCCTCGGCATCGACGATCTGTTGAAAAAGATGACATTGGAGGAGCGGCTCTACCGTCACCGCTGCGTCGAGGCGTGGTCGATGGCGGTGCCGTGGAGCGGTTTCCCGATGGCGAGGCTGGTCGATCTGGCGCGACCGCTCGGCTCGGCCAAATACCTTAAGATGACGACTTTCATGGACCCGGCAATGGCGCCGGGCCAGCGCTCGTTCATGTTCCCGTGGCCCTATGTCGAGGGGCTGACGATGGCCGAGGCGCGGAACGAACTCTCCTTTCTGGTCACCGGCATGTACGGCAAGCCGGTGCCGAAACAGGACGGCGCCCCGATCCGGCTGGTGACGCCATGGAAATACGGTTTCAAATCGGCCAAGTCGATCGTCCATTTCGAATTCACCGACAAGCGGCCGGACACGTTCTGGGCGCATGTCAGCCCGAGCGAATACGGCTTCTGGGCCAACGTGAACCCCGACGTGCCGCACCCCCGCTGGAGCCAGGCGACCGAGCGCGTGCTCGGCGAGGACAAGCGGGTGCCGACGCAGAAATGGAACGGCTACGGCGAATACGTCGCCGACATGTACAAGGATCTGAAGGACCAGAAGCTGTTTATGTGAGGCTACGGCCCGCGGTCCGATATAGTGGCTTCGCGTTGCTCAGCCCGCCCTGGGGCGTTAGGGTGTCGCCACACCCCACCTCCGGGAGGCCCCTATGCAGTTCGGGTTTGGCGCGCCGGTCAGCGGGCCGTTGTCGGGCCCCAAGGACCTCGCCCGCATCGCCGTCGAGGGCGAGGCGATGGGCTATGACTACTGCACGATCTCCGACCACGTCGCGATCCCGCGCGACATGGAGGCGAAGTATCCCTATTCCGACACCGGCGAATTCCCCGGCCGGGCCGGCGGCGACCGCCACGAGCAGTTGACCGCGGTCACGTTCGTCGCGGCGAAGACATCGAAGCTGCGCCTCGTCACCTCGGTCACCGTGGTGCCGCACCGCCCCCCGGTGCTGACCGCGAAAATCATTTCGACGATCGACGTCTTGTCGGAAGGGCGCTTTACCTGGGGGATCGGAGTCGGTTGGTGCCGCGAGGAATTCGAGGCGATCGGCGCCGAGCCCTTCAACGAGCGTGGCGCCGTCACCGACGAGACGATCCGCGTCTGCCGCGAATTGTGGACCAACGAGAACCCGAGCTTCGACGGCAAATACGGGAAGTTCTCGAATATTTCTTTCGAGCCGCGCCCGGTTCAGAAACGAATCCCGGTATGGGTCGGCGGCGAGAGCGGGCCGGCTTTGCGGCGCGCCGCCCGGCTCGGCGACGCGTGGTATCCGATCGGCACCAACCCGAAATTCCGGCTCGACACGCTGAAGCGGTTCGAGGGCGGCATCGAGCGGCTGCGCGGCCTCGTCCGCGAGGCCGGACGCGACCCGAAGGAGGTCGGCCTCGCCTATCGCTTCTCGCAATTCGGCCCGGCGATCCCGGAGCGCGCCGACAACGGCGACCGCCGTCTCGGTTCCGGTAGCGGCGCGGCGATTGCCGCCGATCTGCGGGCACTGCGCGATTTCGGTGTGATCGCGGTCGATTTCAGCTTCGCCGGCAACACCGCCGACGCGGTTATTGCTGGGATGCGTCGCTTCCGGGACGAGGTTCTGGCGAAGGTGTGACCACCCGGGTCGTTGCGTCACCCCCGCGAAAGCGGGGGACCAGGGCAAGCGATGGATAGGCAGCCCTGGATTCCCGCTTTCGCGGGAATGACGATGAAAGGAGAAAAAGGTGCTGAAACTCGGATATAAGGCGTCGGCCGAGCAGTTCGGCCCGACCGAGCTGCTCGATTTCTCGTGCCTCGCCGAGGAATTGGGCTTCGATTCAATTTTCGTCAGCGATCATTTCCAGCCGTGGAAGCACACCGGCGGCCATGCGCCGTCGGCGCTCGTTTGGCTCGGGGCGCTCGGCGCCCGCACCCGCCGCGCGGCGATCGGCACCAGCGTCCTGACCCCGACCTTCCGCTATCACCCGTCGGTAGTCGCGCAGGCCTTCGGCACGTTGGGCGCGATGTTTCCGGGGCGGGTCATCCTCGGGGTCGGCACCGGCGAATCGCTGAACGAGGTGCCGTCGAGCGGGGTCGCCTGGCCCGGCGCCAAGGAGCGGCGCGACCGGCTGCGCGAGGCGATCGCGCTGCTCAACAAATTGTGGACCGAGGACAGGGTCACCTTCGAGGGGCAGTTCTACCGGACCGAGAGCGCGACAATTTACGACAAGCCGAAGGACAAGGTGCCGATCTGGGTGGCCGCGTCGGGGCCGCTCGCCGCGGCGATGGCGGGACAGGTCGCCGAGGGGTTTATCTGCACCAGCGGCAAGAACCCGCAGCTCTATACCGACCTGACCGGCAAGGTCGAGGAAGGCGCCGGCAAGCGCGGCCGTGACGCCAATGCGATCGAGCGGATGATCGAGGTCAAGGTGTCATTTGACAGCGATCCGCGGCAGGCCAAGGAATTGACCCGGCACTGGGCGGCCCTGGCGCTGTCGCCGGAGGAGAAGGTCGGCGTCGAGGACCCGATCGAGATGGAGCGCCTCGCCGATGCCCTGCCGCTCGACCGCGCCGCCAGCCGCTGGATCGTGTCGAGCGACCCCGACGAGCAGGTCGAGAAAATCCGGCCCTATGTCGAATTGGGCTTCCGCCACCTCGTGTTCCACGCCCCCGGCCCCGACCAGGCGCGCTTCCTCAAGCTCTACGCCGAGCAGGTCCTGCCGCGCCTGCGCAAGGCGTTCGGGTGAAGTGTCGTCATTGCGAGGAGCCGCAAGGCGACGAAGCAATCTCGGCGGCATCGAGAGAGCGGCGCGGGATTGCTTCGCTGCGCTCGCAATGACAACGCAATGACATGCCAACCCGCCTGACCATCACCGGCCTCAATGGCGTGCCGATGGTCCGCGAGGGCGACGACCTCGCGGCGATCGTGCTCAAGGCCTACGGGGCGACCGCGCTTGCGCCGGAAGACGGCGACGTGCTGGTCATCGCGCAGAAGATCGTCTCGAAGGCCGAGGGGCGCCTGGTCGCGGTGGCCTCGGTCGAGCCATCGGAAGAGGCGCGGGCGCTCGCCGTCGAGGTCGAAAAGGACTCGCGCCTCGTCGAGATCATCCTGCGCGAATCGCGGCGCATCGTGCGGCATCGCGTGAACCTGCTGATCGCCGAGCACAGGCGCGGCTGGGTCATGGCCAATGCCGGGATCGACCATTCGAACGTGGCGGCGGGTGGGGAGGATGTCGTCCTGCTGCTGCCGCTCGACCCCGACGCCTCGGCCGGCATCCTGCGCGAGCGGCTGATGGCCGAAACCGGCAGGCGGTTCGCGGTCATCGTCAGCGACAGTTTTGGCCGGCCGTTCCGCCGGGGCACGGTCGGGGTGGCAATCGGCGCCGCCGGGCTGCCTTCGGTCATCGACTGGCGCGGCCACCCCGACCTGTTTGGCCGCAAGCTCGAAGTCACCGAAACCGGGTTCGCCGACGAGATCGCCGCCGCCGCCTCGCTGGTCATGGGGCAGGCCGACGAGGCGGTTCCCATTGCGCTGGTGCGCGGCCTCGCGTGGTCAGCGCCCGAGGCGCCGGCCGCCGCGTTGATCCGGCGGCCCGAGCACGACCTGTTCCGCTGACCGGCAGCCGGCGGGACACGGCCGGCGGGATGCGGCCGCCCTGCGGCCGATGTCCGGAGGCGCAGCCTATGCGCCGGCCCGAAGGCTGCTTCCATGCCTCCCTCTTCTGGTGTAGAAGCGACGCGCAGGGGATCGGCAAGTTCATTGAGGCCGGTTGGAGGCACGCGACAGCGGGGCTGTCGGGGTTGCTTCTGATCGCAGAAAATCAAACCTGCGCGTCGGCCTCCCCTTTTCTGCTGGCACAGATTCGCGACATTGCCATCGGCCGGAAACCGGAAGCCAGTGACTCGCAACAATCCCCGGCATCATCATCCCGGCTCTTAACGGACACGATGCTTTATCGCGCGCCGTTGCAAGCGCGCGCATCGAAACAGTTTGTACCTTGAAAGTGGTAACTGTCGAGCTGTTTCCCGGTGGCGGGCGCACACAATTTCGAGAAGCGGAGCATGGGTGAGATCTTTGCTTTGACCAAACCGCGGAATGCGCTCCAGTTCACGGGCGAACGATGGACGAGCGCGGCGCGTGGGCAAATTGAAGTCGAGCACCTGCACCGTTACCTCGTGGCACGCGACCTCTGCCGCGGCAAGGATGTGCTGGACATCGCCTGCGGCGAGGGCTACGGCGCGGCGATGCTGGCGCAGGTTGCGCGGCGGGTTGTCGGGGTCGATGTCGATCGCGCCGCGATTGTTCACGCGGCTGCCGGATATGCCGGCGCCAATTTACATTACATTGCCGGCGACGCGCGCCGAATTCCGCTCGCGACCGGCTCTCTCGACGTCGTCGTGTCGTTTGAAACGCTCGAGCACTTCGCCGAGCAGGAGGAATTTCTCGCCCAGCTGGCGCGTATTCTGCGGCCCGACGGCGTGTTGATAATCTCGACCCCGGACAGCGACGTCTATTCCCCGATCGGGGGGCCGGCCAACCATTATCACGTGCGCGAGCTGTCGCGCGAAGAGTTTGCCGCCACCCTGTCGGCGCATTTTTCCGAAGTCGCGATCCTCGGCCAGCGGGCGCTGACCGGCTCGGCGATCATACCGCGCCCGGCCGGCGCGCCGGAAACGGCGCCGGTCACCTACGAGCGGCGCGATGATGCGCATTTCGAGCGCAGTTTGGGCCTGCCGCGGCCGATGTATCTGATCGCCTGCGCGTCGAACGGTCCGCTGACCGGTATTCCCGGCTCCAGCATCTACGTCCACGCCAGCCAGGTTGAAAGCACGGAGGAATTGCGCGCCGAGTTGCACCAGGCGCATGCGAGCCTCCAATCGGCTCAGGCTGAGGCGCAGAGCTTGCGGCTTGAGCTCGCCGCCGTGAAAGACAGGCTCTCGGGCACCGAAATCCGGCTTCTTACGGCGGAAGGGTTGCAGGATCGGGAACGCGTCGAGTGGGAGGCGCGGCTGGCCGGCGCGCTGCAATCCTGCCACGAGGCGGAAGCAGCCCGCGCCGAGGCGGAACAATTGCTGCGCGAGCAGCACGAGGCCGTCGCGGCGGTCTTATCGTCCACGGTTTGGCGGAGCACGTACCCTCTTCGAGTCGTGGGCTCAAAGATGCCGCCCTGGCTGCGCAGAACGTTGCGGCGTGGCGCGCGCCTCATGTGGCGGATCGCCCGGCCGTGGCGAGGGCGCGCCGGGCGCGCCGATCCCACCGGGGGCGGCTTTTGTATCCGGCGCTCTTCCCGGCGGCTGGCCGGCACCCAAATTCCATTCCCGAAATGAGCCTGTTTCGTTGCTTCGTATTCATACGTGGCGGGCGGTAGCCTCCTGGAGCGTCGGTCGATGATTCGGGGCGCCGCTAAGGCAATCGCCCAACAACTGCCGCCGGTCGCTCGAGTTATTCGCGACAGGGATGCGGCGATGCGGGAGCTTTCCGCATCAAGAGAGATATCGGACAATTTGATCCGGCACCGGGATGCCCTGCTCGTGGAGCTGGAGAAGACCAGGGAACAATTTCGCGCCGCTCAGGCGATGTCGGATGCTCTGGCCCGGCACCGTGACGAGCTGCTCCAGGAGCACGAAAGGATAAGAGAAGAGGCGGTAAATCCGCATTTCGTCAACGCTTACACCGCGCGCGTGCGAGATCTGATCAGCACGCATCCGATCGATGAGGCAATGTCGCTGGCAGTCGGTGGGGCATATGATGAGGTGGGGCGGAACGAGGCCGACACTCTTTGCCGTTTCGGGCTTGTCGATGGAATGACGATCGTCGATCTAGGATGCGGCAGCGGTCGGTTGGCGAAGTATCTGGGGCTGATTTTCCGCGACATACGCTATCTCGGCATCGATGTCGTCCAGGAGCTTTTGGACTATGCCGCCGCTAACAGCCCCGAGCATTTTCGATTTGTGCTTAACCAAGATCTTTCTCTACCCGCACCGGACAGCTCAGTCGATTTTGTGGCTGCGTTTTCCGTGTTTACGCACCTGTTTCACGAGGAGAGTTACATCTATTTGCATGACGCGGTGCGGGCATTGCGGCCGAATGGCTCTATCGTCTTTTCTTTTCTTGAAAGTGCTTATGGTTGGCGAATCTTTGAAGACATGGTGGATCATAAAAGAGCCGGGAACAGGGGGCATCTTAACATGTTTATCGAGCGCGCGCAGATCGAGGCGTGGGCGGCGCACCTTGGCCTACAGATAGCGGCTCTCGAATCCGTGTCGTTGCAAGATGGCCGAAGTCAAAGCGTGGCGGTTTTGCGTAAATGCTGACGGTTAGTTCTGCGCATCGGTCGGTCTGGCGCATTAACCACAGGTCGGTCGATACCAAGTCGCTGAATGTTGGGGGGTACCAGCCATGGAAAATCTGACGCTCACGCGAACGGTGCGGGTGGTCGAACCGGTTCGGGACAAAAGGCTGTCGATAGTAACGATCATACCGCTCTACAACGGCGCGCGTTGGATCGAGCGGGCCATCAACAGCGTTCTTGGCCAGACCTTGCCGCCGGACGAATTCATCGTTGTCGACGACGGCTCGACTGATGAGGGTCCCGAAATCGTCGAGCGGCTGTGTGGGCAGTACCCGATCACACTCCTGCGCAAGGAGAACGGCGGGCAATCCGCAGCCCGAAATTTCGGTGTTGCCCATTCAACCGGTGACCTGATTGCGCTGCTGGACCAGGACGATATCTGGTATCCGACGCATCTCGAAGAGATGATCAAGCCGTTTCTCGAGGACAAGAGCGGCCGGCTCGGTTGGGTCTATACCGATTTCGACGAGGTTGACGCTAACGGGCAGATGGTTACGAAGCGCCTGATTGGTAATCTGGCCGAGCACCCGAAGCGCAGTCTGCTCCGTTGCCTTTCGGAAAATATGCTTATTACTCCAGGCGCGTCGTTAATTCGTCGAACGGCTTTCGAGGCAGTTGAAGGATTCGATATAAGGCTGTCGGGGTACGAGGATGACGATCTCTTCTTGCGGCTTTTTCGCGCCGGTTACGACAATATTTTTATCGACACCGCGCTTTCGCAATGGCGTATCTTTGAAGGCTCCTCAGGTCATTCCAATAGAATGTACGCATCGGCGATGATCTACATGGACAAGCTGATGCAAGAGTTTCCCGACGATCTATTCCGTGGGCATTACTACGGTCGTGATTTGATCGCCCCCCGGTTTGTCCAGACGATGATGATGATTTATGGGCGATCAATGCGCAACAAGAATGCTGCGCAATGCCGGGAAGCGGTCAAGTATTTGAAACGAATTGTTCCACACCTGCGATTGCGGCATAGAGTGCCGCTTGCCATGGCGCTTCCTTTTATGGCATCGCCGACCACGGGGCGGGTGTTCCTTGCGGGCAGCCGGACTCTGGTGCGGTTTTACCGGGGAATCGTCCGCAGACGGTAAGCTCGGAAGACAAACTCTGCTGCTATCGGACCGGCTCCTCGGCCATCGTCGGGGGCCGGCCAAGTTCGCCGCGCAGGCCGCAGCGGATCCCGCGCACGATCGCGCCTGCTTCGCGCTGCCGCGCGCGCGAGCCGAGGCTCAGCATCAGGCGCAGCCCTAGCGAGAGGGCGGTGCGCGCCTTCCAGGATAGCGGAACGTGCGGTAGCCGCATCATGGCCACCTGATTGCGGGCGTAGGTGAAAAGCCGGGGTGCCGATTGCTCGACAAAGCGCACGGGAAGCGGCCCGGGCCGCCGCACGCCGCGGCCGACCCGGTGCGGCATCGCCTCGGTGTCCACCCGCAGGCAGCGGAAGCCGCGGGCCCGCGCGCGGAACCCCCATTCGATATCGATCCCGTCGATAAAGAAATCCGCGCGGAACGGGCCGATATCGGTGAGGGCTGCAAGATCGATCAGCGATCCGGACGAGATGACAAAACCGACTTCGACGAGGCTTCCGGGGCCGCTCCGAAGGGTTGCCGGCGGCAGTTTGTAGGGAACGTTGCCTGTCGGCGCGGTCGGACGCGGTCCGATCACCGCGATCCGGGCCGCCCGCCCGCCCGCCTCGTCATAGGCGGCGGCGAGGCGCCGCGGCAGGCCGGGCGCCGGTTCACTGTCCTGGTCGAAAATCAGCAGCAGGTCGCAGCCGCGCTGCCCTGCGGCCCGCGCCGCCTCGTTATAGGCATATCCGAGCCCCACATTGTCGCCGGTCCCGAGAATTTCGACCGGAGTAGTGCCGGCCGCCGCTCTGCACTGCGCGATCAATTCGGCGGCCGGCGGGCTGTTGAGGAAGAGGTAAACGCATTCGACATCGGCCGAGATCGGATGCAGAAGCCGGCACAGGAGCCCCTCCTGAGCCGCCTTGTCAGGATGGTAAAGGACGACGACGGCGGCGATGCGATGGCTCATGCGTTTTGGATATCCGCCCCTCCGGCCGGCCGGCCGCTCGATCGCGGCCACTGCGAAAAATACTACGAGATCAGGGACAGGGCGGCCATACTCGCCGCTTGGTCGCGGTATGGAAAGGAGGGCGGCGGCGCGGCCGGCTTTTCCGCAAGCCCGCGGTTCATGGAAGCGCCGCCTGAATGATCTCGACACAAAATGCCTCCGCCTGGGTGCGGCGCTTCCTGCCGCTGATCCGGCCGGGCGGGCGGGTTCTCGATCTCGCGGCCGGCGCCGGGCGGCATGCGCGGCTGCTGCTGGGGGCCGGGTTCGCGGTGACCGCGGTCGATCGCGACACCGCCGCATTGCAAGGATTGGCGGGCGCGCGGTGTACGGTCCGCGCGCTCGATCTCGAAGCGGGCGGGGAGTGGCCGCTCGGCGGCGGCTTTGACGGGATCGTCGTCGCCAATTATCTGCACCGTCCGCTCTTTCCGGCGATTGCCGCCGCGCTCGCACCGGGCGGCGTGGTTATTTATGAAACGTTCGCGCTCGGCAACGAGCGCTTCGGCCGGCCGCGCAACCCGGATTTCCTGCTGCGACCCGGCGAATTGCTCGAAGCCTTTGCCGCGCTGACGACCGTCGCCTTCGAACAGGGCGAGGTCGCGCGGCCGCGCCCCGCCGTGGTCCAGCGAATTGCTGCCGTAAACGGAGCGCTTGGGCCGCTGCCCGAGCCTCCCCATCTGGAAATGGAGCCGCCGCCGGAGTAGCCTCGACCAATGCCCAGCGCCGCCGAAAAACTGATGAGTCTCGACGAATTCCTCGCCTGGGAGCGCGAGCAGCCCGAGCGGCACGAATTCGACGGATTTGTGGTCGTCGCGATGACGGGGGCCTCGATGGCCCACGTTCAAATCACGATGAATGTGGCATTTGCGCTGCGGCAGCAGCTGCGCGGCACCGGCTGCCGGCCGTTGTCCAGCGACGCGAAAGTCATCGCCGGCAATTCGGTGCGCTATCCCGACATTGCCGTGACATGCCGGCCCATCCTCGACAAGGACGACATCGTTCCCGACCCGGTGCTGATCATTGAAGTGGTTTCGCCGAGCACCGAGCGGGTCGATCGCGGCCGCAAGAAATCCGATTACTTCGCGACCCCATCGGTCCGCCAATATGCAATCGTCGCGCAGGACGAGCGGCTCGTCGATCTTTACACGCGCACAGAGGCCGGCTGGGTCAACGAGATGATCGGCGGCACGGGGGTTCTGAGCCTGTCCAGCATCGGGGTCGAGCTTGGCCTCGATGCGATCTACGAGGATACCGAACTCGACCTCACTCGGCGGCCAGCGGGCGGGGCACCGCCGGCGGCGTAAAGGCGCGGTCGTGCGAGAGTGACGGCACCATGCGGCGCGCCTCGGCGACCCGCGCCGGGTCGATGCGGGCGGTGATAAATCCCGCCTGCTCGCCGCCATCGGCCAGCACCTCACCCCACGGATCGACGATCAGCGAATGGCCGTAGCTGCGGCGGCCGGCGGCGTGCTCGCCCCATTGCGCCGGTGCGAACACGAAGGCGCCGTTCTCGATCGCCCGCGCCCGCAGCAGCACATGCCAATGCGCCCGCCCCGTCGGCACCGTGAAGACGCTGGGCACCGCGAGGAAATCGGCGCCGGCCTGCGCCAGGGCGCGGTAGAGGTGGGGGAAGCGCACATCGTAGCAGACGCTCATTCCGAGCCGGCCCCATGGCGTCTCGGCTACCGCGGTGCTGCCGCCGGGGCGATAGGCGCTGCTCTCGCGGTAGCTCTCGCCGCCGGCCAGATCGATGTCGAACATGTG
>DASUKH010000172.1:0-4103 GCA_036278835.1 Allostellaceae bacterium | reverse complement strand
ACCAGTTTATTCCCGTCGGGATCACGCAGGTAGGCGAGATACGCCCCATTGGCGCGCACGCCCGGCGCATCCTCGATCGAGGTGCCGCCATTTGCGACCCCGGCTTTGTGCCACGCCTCGGCCAGTTTGGGATCGCCGACGTTAAAGCCGATCGTGCCGCCGTTGGCGGCGGTGGCCGGTTTGCCGTCATTCGGCTTGGTCACCATGAAACGGCTGCCATTGTGCGCGTAGGCCAGCCGGCCCTCGCGCGGCTCGGTGCCGGGCTGCCCGCCGATCGCGGTGAAGAGGGCATCGTAGAACTTCTTCGATCGGGCAATGTCATTACTCCCGATCATGATGTGGCTGAACATTACGCTCTCTCCTTCCTGAGGAACTGATTGCTGCTTCTCCCCGTCTTCCTGGAACTAGAAGAAGACAAAGGACCGGACTACGACGTTTTTGCGGCACGGGGCGCTGAGCGATACATTGGGGTCGATACAGGCGGTGTGGAAGGACCAGCGCGACACGGAGCCGTCGGTCACCGAGTCGTAGCATTTGAGCATCGAGACCTCGGTCGGCTTCTGCCGCGGGAACCAGTACCACTCGTGGTTCGGCCGATAGGTGAAGCGAGTGGTCTCGCCGACCCGGTCGTCGTAGATGCGGTAGTTGTTGATGTACGGCTGATCGGCGAAGGAGGGCCAGGCGCAGAGCACGAACGGGAACTGCTCGATCGTCTCGATCGGCTTGGCGAGGTTGATCGACATGAACCGCCGCGACATTTTCGCATCGGCCTCTTCCTCCGTACAGTGCTGCGGCCGCCCGAAGTTCCGCAGATTCTTCGTGAGCAGCTCGCGGCAGCGCACGCGCCCACTGTTGTCGTTCAGGTCGTTGTGCACGAGGTTCGCGTAATTGGCGTTCACGCCGGGGTTGTTGGCGTCCTGGTCTTCGGTGCGGTCGCCCTTGTAATCCTTGTCGAAGACATCGTGGTTGTACACGAGGGCATCGGTCGCATCCGGGAAAAACTCGAGCAGCAGCTTCTCGATCTCCGGATAGTACACGCGCCGCACTTCTTCCGAATCGTAGATGTTCGTGCATTTGGACTCGAGGTGCGCGAGCGACAGGCCGAGCTTGTCCATGCATTCGGCGCTATTGGGCGAGAGGCCGGGATAGTATTCGCCAATGCGCCGCGCGTCGCGCAGCACCTGCGGGAAATAAAGGTCCCGCCGCCGGTTGCCCTGCTCGTTCGTACGCAGGATCGCCGCGCTCTCGGCGCGCTCCGGGTCGCGCCAGACGGCGTTGGACGGCACCACGGAATAGGTCGGCCGCTCGTACACCGTGTAGGGCAGCGGCAGCGCCACGCCGCCCGGCGGGGCTTTGAGGCTGTTCGACTGGCGGATGTACGTGACGCACTCGTCATAGTCGCGGAACCCGACGCCCCACTTGGTCTTGATCGGGCCCGGCGGTGCCTTGTCGATCATGTCGATAACACGCCGGCCCTCGCCCGCGGCGATCTCGGCAAGGGCGTCCTTCAGCGCCTCGGCGGTTCCCGCATCGCCGTCCCGGTCGAACGACATGTAGGACAGGCCGCCATGCGCCGCGATGGGCGGCGGCTGCCCTTCCGTGCGCTGGAGCGGCGGCACATAGACCGAAGCACTTTCCCCGCCTACCGCGGCATTGTTTTCGGCGACATCGAGCTGGCTCATGGCAGACCCTCCGGACGATTAGCCTCAGGGTGGCACACGGCGCCTGCATTTTCCAGAGCACGATAAACGGCGGCAACCATAGCTAGGCTTCGCCGTAATGCACCCGCCGGTAGTTGCGCGACGGGATCAAATCGTCGACATGCACATCCCACAGAGTCGAACCGTCTTGGGTCTGGTGCTCGCGGAATAGCGCCTCGAAGCGGCCCAGCGTCGTCACGTTCGTGCCGTTCAGGCCGAAGCCGCGGGCCACCTGGGCGATGTCGCCGCGGCCGTGGGTGGCGTGCACCGGATCGACGCCATAGGCGCGAAACTTGTGCGTCTCGGCCCCATAACCGCCGTCATTGATGATGCAGATCAACAGCTTGATGCCGTGGCGGCGGATCGTCTCCAGCTCCTGTATGTGCTGGTAAAGGCTGCCGTCGCCCTCGATCAGCAACACCTTGCCGTTATTGCGCGCTGCGGCGACCCCGATTGTCGCCGACAGGCCGGAGCCGATCGCGCCGAAATCGATCGGGATGTGATACTTGCCCGCCGGGCGGCCGCGCAGATGCGTCATCGCGAAGCTGAAGCAATGCCCGCCGGCGACGACGACGTCCCAATCCTTTGGAACGGCGGCGTCGAGCTCTTTGAGGACCGGGCGCGGGTCGAGCGTACCGGGTGTCGGGGTGTACGGTTTTGGGTCGGGGTTCTCCGCGGTCGCGGCAATCTTCGAGGCAATCTCGTTGCTGCGCCAGCCGCGGCGGCGGATGCCCTTTTCCTTCAGCCGGGCGACGATCGCCTCGGCGGCGGCCCTGGCATCGGCTTGCACGTGCAAGTCGGCGGTGCGCAGTCCCTGCCAGAGACCGCGCGGCTGCGTGTCGATGCGGATGACCCTGGCGTTCGGGAACAGATAGCCGCCCTCGGTGGTGTAGTGCCCCAGCCCTGCCCCGGCGGCGATCACCAGATCGCTTTCGGCGAAATATTCGCGGCCGAGATCGGTCGCGAAGGTGCCGGCGATGTCGAGCGCGAACGGGTTGCCGTCGAAGAGGCCCTTTCCCAGCAACGTCGTCGCCAGCAACGCGCCGGACTCTTCCGCAAGGGTTTCGAGACCGCTCTTCGCTCCCGACCACGTCGCGCCGCGGCCGCCGATGACGATCGGCCGCTCTGCCTCGGCGATCATCGCGACGACCTCGTCGACCACCTCCGGATCCGGGCGCAGCAACTGGTGCCGCGGCATCAGCTCGGTCGAGGGCGCGTAATCGGGCAGGTAGGGAAATTCCTCCTTCTGCAAATCCAGCGGCACGCTGAGCACCACCGGCTTCCGTTCCGCGCGGGCGATGTAGAAGGCTTCGCGGACACAATCGAGCGCCCGGTCGATCGTGCGGATCGGCACGAAGTGGGCGCCGGTCGCCAGCGCCAGCGGCGCCTGATCGATCGACTGGAGGTACCACGACGCGCCGATCGGCGCGTCCCCGGCGAACACCACAACCGGCGCGTTGCCGCGCGCCGCCATGACCAGCGCCGTCATGATCTGGGTATAGCCGGGGCCGCAGGTGACCGAGGCAACGCCCACCCTGCCGGTCGCGCGGGCATAGGCGTCGGCCATCGCGACGCAACAATGCTCATGACGCGCGTGAATGAGCCGGGCCTTCTGGTTGTCGGCCATCGAGGCCGACCAATACATGTTGGCGTCGCCCATCAGGGTGAAGACGGTGTCGACGCCCTCGGCGGCGATCGCCTGCGCCAGAACATCGGAAAGCTGATTTTCGCTCATTTGGTCTCTTTTCCCGAAAACTTGTCGCGCACCCACGAGGTCGCCGCGCGCGACAGTATCTTACGGCCGCTGAGCGCCGCCGCTTCGTCCGGCAGCGCTGTCTCGCCGTCCGGCGCGGCCATCAGCTTCGCGACATTCGCGGCAAACTCGGTGAGCAGCGCGCGGGCGAGATGGACCCCGCCGGCATTGGCGAAGGTTTCCAGCGGTCCCGTGACGTGGAAATTGCCTTCGACCCGCAACAGCGTCGTATCCGTCCCGCTGGCCGCGACGACCCCGGTCGCGTTGGCGCGGGAAGCGCCGCGGCCATCGATCCCGCGTCCCTCGATGGAGCAGCGCCGGGCCGTGTGGTCATAGGCGAGCTTCGCCTCGCCTCGGAATTGCGCCACGGTCGGGCCGAACTTGACCCGCATCGTGCCCTGGTACCCGCCTTTGTCGTCGGACTTCGTCAGGGTCGCGCCCGGGATGCACGAAGCGACCACGGCCGGGTCCGACAGCAGCGGCCATACCGCCTCGGGCGGCGCGGCGATGGTAATTTCCTCGCGGATCGAAATCATAGGACGAGGCTAGCTGCACTCGTCCGCGCTTGTCGACACATTCACGCCGGCTGGCTGATGCCGAAGATCGGTAACCCTCGGCTCGACCGCCGACCTCCGGCACACCCGACATCC
>DASUKH010000171.1:0-9436 GCA_036278835.1 Allostellaceae bacterium | reverse complement strand
CTATCTCGGCTACCTGATCGACCGCTTCGGGCCGCAGAAGGCATTGGCGTCGCACTACGCGGTCGGCGTCATCTTCATGGCGCTGATCGCGCTGGCGGCTATGCCTTACGCAATCCTGTTGGCGGTCGTCTTCTTCGCCGGAGCGGCGGTCATCGGCAGCCAGACCGGCGCCAACGCGGCGTGCGGCGCGCTCTATCCGGCGCGCATGCGGACGAGCGGCATCGGCTGGGCGCTCGGCATCGGCCGGTTGGGTGGCATCGCGGCGGCGCCGCTCGGCGGTTTTCTGCTGGCGCACGGCTTCGCGCCGCGGCACGTTTTTCTCAGCGCCTGCGTCTTTGCGATAATCGCCGCGGTGGCGACGGCGCTGTTGGCGCTGGGTGCAAGGCAAGCCGCGCCGCTCACTGCCGCGGAGGTCGCATCGTGAAGGTTTTCGTCTTCGATCTGCTCGCCTACGACGCCAATCTCGACCACCTGAAGCCGCCCGGCGAAAACGAGCTTCCCTACCCGCTGGCGAAGCGGCATTTCGATGCCGCGACCGCGGTGCGCACCTATGAGGAGCACCTCGAAGCGTGGGAACTGCTCGACAAGCTCGGCTTCGACGGGGTCGGGTTCAACGAGCACCACTGCTCGCCTTACGGGCTGATGAACAGCCCCAATTTGATGGCGGCGGCCGCGGCGCAGCGCACCAAGCGGCTGAAGCTGCTGATTTACGGCAACCTGTTGCCGCTGCACGAGCCGCTGCGCCTCGCCGAGGAATTGGCGATGATCGACTGCCTGTCGAACGGGCGGCTGATCTCCGGGTTTGCCCGCGGCATCCCACGCGAATACCAGGTGCACAACGTCTCGCTCTCGGAGTCGCGGGCCCGCTTCGAGGAAGCCTACGACATCATCACCCGCGCCTGGACCGAGGAAGTGTTCTCCTACGAGGGGCAATTCTGGTCGTACCGCGACGTGGCGCTATGGCCGCGCCCGGTGCAGGCGCCGCACCCGCCGATCTGGGTCCCGATCGTCGGCAGCCAGGAATCGATCGCCTTCGCCGGGCAGCATAACCTGCCGATCACCCCCGGCCTCGGGCGGGCGAGCGGCCTGCGCGACGACATCATCGGCTATTACGCGAAATCCCTCGCCGCGGCCGGGCACCGCATCACTCCCGACCACTTGTCGCTCGGCATCACCGCGTATGTCGCCGATTCAAAGGCGCAGGCGCTCAGGGAATACGGGCCGCACATCCTTTATTTCAACCGCACCCTGTTCAGCCACGGCAACTTCACCGAGACCGAGCGGCAGCGCGCGACCGGTTACGCCTCGCAATCCTCGACCGATTACGTGCGGCCCGAGAATCTGCGCGCCGCCGCCAACCTGCGCTCGGAATTCCGCAACCTGACGATGGCGCAATTGGCGGAGCAGGCCGAGCACATGCCGATGGGCACCGCCGATGAGGTCGCCGAGCGCATCATCGCGGCGGCCGACAGCGCCGGCGCCAACCAGGTACAATTGGCGCTCAACCGCGGCTGCCTGCCGCACGAATTGTTCATCGCGCAGATCAAGCGCTTCGCCGCCGAGGTGCTGCCGCGCCTACAGGCGCACGAGGTCAGGCGGGTGCCCGCCGCCGAGGAGGTGCTCGCGTAAGCAGCAATTGCAACCGTTAGGGGGATGTCGGCACGTCCATTCCCGAAACCCGGCGCGTCGAGTTCGGGGCGCTGATCTGATAGGATGATCGGCGCCGGCCGGCGTTCACCGCAGGTGCAGGCAGACGAGCGTTGGGGGATGGTGGTGCGATGACGCGGAAATTGTTCGGGACAGACGGGATCCGCGGGACCGCCAACACCGAGCCGATGACGCCGGAGACCGCCCTCAAGGTGGCGATGGCGGTCGGCGAGAGCTTCCGCAACGGCAACCACAAGCACCTCGTCGTGATCGGCAAGGACACGCGGCTGTCGGGCTACATGCTGGAGCCGGCGCTGACCGCCGGGTTCGTCACGATGGGGATGGACGTGGTGCTGGTCGGGCCGTTGCCGACCCCGGCCATCGCGATGCTGACCCGCAGCCTGCGGGCCGATATCGGGGTCGTCATCTCGGCCTCGCACAACCCGTTCGCCGATAACGGCATCAAGCTTTTCGGCCGCGACGGCTACAAGCTATCCGACGACCTCGAGGCGCGCATCGAGGAGGGCCTCGACAACGGGCCGCGGCAGCGGGCGGCGCCGGGCGAACTTGGCCGCGCGAAGCGGCTCGACGATGCCGGCGGCCGCTACATCGAGTTCGTCAAACAGAGCTTCCCCAAGGGATTGCGGCTCGACGGGCTTCGTGTCGTCGTCGATTGCGCCAACGGCGCGGCCTACAAGGTGGCGCCGACCGTGTTCTGGGAATTGGGCGCCGAAGTGTTTCCGCTGGGCGTCGCGCCGGACGGCCTCAACATCAACCGCGATTGCGGCGCCCTCTCGCCCGAGCAGATGCGGAGTGAGGTCCTGGCGCGGCGCGCCGATCTCGGCATCGCGCTCGACGGCGATGCCGACCGGCTGATCGTCGCCGACGAGCATGGCGAGATTCTGGACGGCGACCAGCTGATGGCGCTGATCGCGACGAGCCTGGCGCGCGGCGGCCGGCTTGCCGGCGGCGCGCTGGTCGCGACCGTCATGTCCAATCTCGGCCTCGAGCGCAGCCTCGCCGGGCAGGGGATCGCACTGCACCGCACCGCCGTCGGCGACCGCTATGTCGTCGAGAAGATGCGCGCCCTCGGCTGCAATCTCGGCGGCGAGCAATCGGGACACATCATCCTGTCCGACTATGCGACGACCGGCGACGGGCTGATCGCGGCGTTGCAGGTGCTGGCCGCGGTCGTCGAGACCGGCCGGCGCGCCAGCGAGGTGTGCCGGGTGTTCGAGCCGGTGCCGCAATTGCTGCGCAATGTCCGCTACGGCAGCGGCGAGCCGCTCGCCACCGGCCGGGTCAAGCGGGCGATCGCCGAAGCCGAGACGCGGCTCGGCGCGGCCGGACGCCTCGTGATCCGCAAATCCGGCACCGAGCCGGTCATCCGGGTCATGGCGCAAGGCGAGGACGAGGCGTTGCTGGTGACGGTGGTCGACGACATCTGCGAGGCGGTTCTCGCGGTCGCCCGCGACACCGACGATCTGCCGATGCGCGCGGCCGAATGATTCACGCCGATCGGAGCGCGGGCGTCCCGCCCGCATGCGGGAAGCAGGCTTCCCTGCATCCCTCCCCCGCATTCCCGGCGAAAGCCGGGGCCGACCGGTCCGCATCCGTGATGGTTCCGCCATGGGTCCCGGCTCCCGCCGGGAATGCGAATTTTGGTGCAGGAACGACAAGCCACCGGCCGGTCTGGGTTGATTTTGACCGAAGTGCCATGACCCGATCGCTATGAACGGCCGCGTCCTGATCATCGCCGGGTCGGATTCGGGCGGTGGCGCCGGCATCCAGGCCGACATCAAGACGGTGACGATGCTGGACGCCTTTGCGATGACCGCAGTCACGGCGCTGACCGCGCAGAACACCGAGGGCGTGTTCGGCGTGCTGCCGATACCGCCCGCCTTCATCCGCCAACAGATCGAAATCGTGCTCGACGATATCGGCGCCGACGCCATAAAGACCGGCATGCTGCATGACGCTGCGGTGATCGAAACCGTCGCCGCTGTCCTTGCCGCGAGGGCGCCGGGCGTGCCGCTCGTCGTCGATCCGGTGATGGTGGCGAAGGGCGGCGCGCGGCTGATCGAGCCGGATGCCATCGACGCGCTGAAGCGGCTTCTGCTACCGGGCGCCGCGATCCTGACCCCAAATCTGCCGGAGGCCGAGGTTCTGACGGGCCAGCCGATCGGCGATGTCGCGGCGATGCGGTCGGCCGGCGAAAAGCTGCTGCGCCTCGGCTGCCGCGCCGTGTTGATGAAAGGCGGGCACCTGCCCGGCAACGAGTTGACCGATGTGCTGGTCACCGAGGCCGGCGCGCGCGAATGGCAGGCGCAGCGCATTGACACACGTCACACCCACGGCACCGGCTGCACGATGGCATCGGCAATCGCCGCCGGGATCGCGCAGGGTCTGGCGATCGAAGCGGCGGTCGGGCGGGCGCGCGAGTATGTCCGCCGCGCCATCGCGAGCGCGCCCGGCTTTGGTCGCGGCCACGGCCCGCTCGACCACGCTCACGCGCTGCGCGGCTGAGCGCTCCTGGGGGTTCCCATCGACCGGCGGCTGCGCTAAACCGAAGCGATGGACCGGCGGCACTTCCTCGCCCTTCTCGGCGGCCTGCTGGCAACCCCGCAAACGGTGCGGGCGGCGCCGCCGCCGGCCCTGCTGCCGCGCCGGCTCGACCTCGTCAACCCGCACACCCACGAACATTTCTCCGGCCCCTACCGCGACGCGCACGGGCCGATCCCGTCGGCGATGGCCGACCTGTCGCATTTCCTGCGCGATTTTCATTCCGGCGCGGTCATCGCCTACGACGTCGCCGCGATCGATTTTCTCGCCGCGGTCATGGCGGCGGTCGGCGCCGGGCGCGCCACCGTGCTCTCTGCCTATCGCACGCCGGCGACCAACCGGATGCTGGCCCGCACCACTTTCGGGGTCGCCGACAACAGCCAGCACATGTACGGCCGCGCCATCGACATCCGGCTCGACGCACACCTCGAAGACGCCATGCGGGCGGCGCGGGCGATGAACCGCGGCGGCGTCGGCTGGTACCCGCGCTCGCATTTCATCCATATCGACAGCGGTCCGGTGCGCAACTGGACCCTGGATGGCGGCGGCTTCGACCACCTGCTGTCCCGGCTGGACGAGCTGCTGGCGCGCCGCGGCATCCCCCGCCACATCATCGCCCGGCGCCCGCACCATCCGCTCAGCGTCCGGCAGCGGCTCGCGCTCAGCCGCGCCCTCGCCCGCGCCGAATACATCGCCCGGCGGCATTAAACGGAAATTTTTTGAGCTCAGGGCGAAGCGCGCACACCACAAATTTAAGAAATTCTAACGTAAACCAGGAACTCGAATTACGTTTGCCCTGTTTCCGCAATCATTGGCCCCGGAATGCGGATCGGCTTCGATCCGGCGCCGGAGCGCAATGAACGGAGAAGGTTATGCTTTACTGGGCCTTGGTATTTCTGGTGGTGGCGATCATCGCCGGCATCTTCGGCTTCGCGGGGGTGGCGGGTACGGCTGCGTGGATTGCCGAGGTTTTATTCTTTATCTTCCTCGTCGTTTTCGTCATCACATTGATTGCCGGCTTGGCCGGCCGATCGCGCGTCTAGCGCCGGGCACAGGCGGGCCGGCCCGTGCCGGCCTGCCACACACAGTGCGCGAGTGCGGGAAGCGGCCCTAATCGGCCGCCAGCACCCGCGCCAGTTGGCTGAGCGCCTCCTGATGGCGCTCGTTCGGAATCAGCGCGAAATTGCGCGCGAGTTCCAGGCACATCCGCTCGCGCGCGCTGACCGCGCGCGTTTCCTGATCATCGAGCCCGTCGAAGAAATAGCCGATCGGCACGCTCAGCACCTGCGCGATCTCGTAGAGGCGGCCGGCCGAGATGCGGTTGATGCCGCGCTCGTATTTGTGCGCCTGCTGATAGGTCACGCCGATCAGGTCCGCCAGCTGCTGCTGGGTCAGGCCGAGCATGATGCGGCGCTCGCGAACGCGCGCGCCGACATGGCGGTCGATGTCCTGGCTGCGCCCGGTAGAGCGGCGCGCCGCGGCGGAGCGGAAGGCCGGCTCGGCAATTTTCCCGGCGTCTTTGTCGCTGTCGCCGCGCGCTTTGAGGAGATGATCCTGTTGCATGATGTGATCCACTCGATCGGGTTGCATGTCCCGGGTCTCGGCCCCGGTCATCGGTACATCACCGCGCCGGCTGGCATGATGCCAGCCAACCCGGCGGATCGTCCAGAGGGCCGGACCGCGCGTCTCAATCCGATGGCTGCGATGCCGCCCCTCAACCATTGGATCTGGCGGGAGTGGACAGGTCTCGTGTGTCAAATTTTAGGCAAGCGCCCGCCGCAGACCAGCCTCGACACGGCGCCTTCGCGTTTGACAGCATCCCCCGCCCGGTGCTACCGACGCAGCCTCTGGCAATGGCGGAAAGATGCCGCGAATCGTAATCGGAGATGGCGCGCTCTACTACGAGCGGCATGGCGGCGGGTTCCCGGTCCTGTTCGTGTCGGGCCTGAGCGGGGTCGGCGCCTTCTGGCATGACCAGATCGCGACTTTCGCCAAGCACTTCGAGGTCATCACCCACGATCACCGCGGCATCGGCCAAAGCGACCTGACGCGCAGCGGCTTCACGGTCGACCGCATGGCCGCCGACGTGATCGGCTTGATGGACGCGCTTGAGATCGAGCGGGCGCACGTGATCGGCCACTCGACCGGCGGCGCGATCGCGCAGAGCCTCGCGGTCGAGCATCCGAAACGGCTCGCCAGCGTCGTCCTGTCGGCGACGTGGACCAAGCCCGACGCGTATTTCCGCCGCCTGTTCGGGATGCGCAAGGACATCCTGCTCCGCCTCGGCCCCAGCGCCTACGTGCAGTCCAATACGCTGTTTCTCTATCCGAGCTGGTTTGTCTCGCGCAACAACGAGCGGCTGCGCCAGCAGGAGGCGCAGCAGCTGGCGGTGTTCCCGCCGACCGAGGTGGCGGCGAGCCGGATCGACGCGATCCTCGCCTTCGACCGCACCGAGGGCCTGTCGCGCATCAAGACGCCGACCCTGGTGATCGGCTCGGAGGACGACATCGTCACCCCCTCCTATTTCTCGGAGGAATTGGCGCGCCTCATTCCGGGGGCCGAGATCAAGATGTTCCCGCGCGGCGGCCACGCCTTCACCCAGGTGCGGGCGCGCGAGTTCAATCAGGCCGTCCTGCCGTTCCTCTCCTCACACACCCCGGCCTGAAACCGCGCACCATCGGCCGCTCCGCTTGGTGGCGCTTGTCGGTGCGAGAAGATGGCGGAAGCGTCATTCCCGCCCGCCCCCTGGGTCCGCGCGGCGGATCGAAAGGCGACTGTCCGGCCTGCGCTGGATTTCAAACCGGCTCATCAGCTTGAACAAGCCGATCAGACAAATAAGGACGGCGACCCCGGCCGACGGGATCGCTTGTGCCGATGCTCCGAACAGCACCAGTAGCGAAAATCCACCGATCAGAACAACAAGCATGGCAAGGGCGACATGCGTGCGCGGCGCCGCCCGGCCGGACAGCACGATGCTGAACAGGCCGCAACCGACCATTGCCGCGATTGCCGCTGCGAGAAATGCTTCGCGCGGCGTTATCAGGGTGGCCGCTGCGGGGCTCGGCATCGCGGCCACAGCCCGGCAGGGATAGAGGGCAAGAGCGGCCAGGGCCAGCCGGGGCAGGCCGCGGCCCATGTCAGGCCGACCGCGCGGCCGCAAGGGGGGGCCGGATGGCGCCCGGTTCCCGGCTGAACTCGGCAACGTTCGTCATCAACGCCGAAGCGTTTGAGCCGTCGCGCAATTTCCAGATCACCCCGTCGACAAAGAAATGGTGGATATTGACCGCCGCGGCGACGACGCCGACCGCGGTCAGAAACGGCAGCGATGCGGTACCGCTGAAAATCACCGGCAGGCCGTAAAACAGCAGCACGCCGCCTGCAATATTACGGAACCACCAGCGCAGCGCCTCCGAGCGAACGCATCGCCAGGACCGCTCAACCCCCGGCGCATCGATCCGGTGCTTCAATTGCACGACGCAGGCGACCATCAGGTATTGCAGCGCGTGGAACATCGGAACGAAGGCGAAAAAGGCCAGCAATGTCGGGCCGGGCACAAACCATACAAATTGCGTCAGCGCCGGCAGCAGTACGATCGGCGGCAACAGCCGCTTCCGCTCGAGGCACCATTTGATCGCGCAGCCGATGAACACCGCGGCAGCGGTCCACATCACCGCCGCCGCCGCCGCGTGCGCCCAGGCCGGGAACAGCGGCAGCGGGATCGAAATGTCGAAAACCTTGGTGGCCGCGCCGGATTTGATGCCGGTAATGGCGCAAACGAAGGTCGCCAGAATAAAGGTCGTGAGCGCCAGCCGCTCTGCACGGCCTATATGAAATCCCGACCGCTTGGCGTAAATCATCGTCAGGCCGATCGTCTGCCCGCTGTAATGGTATGGTGACCATATAAAATAAAGCAGAAACAGATACGGTGCGACGAGCGTCGGCTTCCAAAAGGCGGCGAGCATGGCGCCGAGAAGAATCCACGGCACCCCCCATGCCGTGACCGGAAACTGCCGGGTATGCTGCGGGCTTTGGTAAGGCAATTATAACGTTGACTCAGCAGAATCGGCAGACCAGATATGGCAGGCGAACGCGACGCGACTACTGATCTGTCTCCGGAGGAGATGGAGGAGTTTGATTGTTTGTACGATCAATGGAGGGATCGCTACCCAAACTCTGAGGTTCTGGAAATAGGCGGCCGGGGCGATGTGGAAACTCTAGCCCGAGAAGTTCTGGCGTGGGCGACGAGGGCGATAGAAGCGCGGCAGCGGGAGACGGGGTGCAGTTTCTCGTCGTGAAAGCTCGCGGATCGTTGCAATTCCCTGATGTTGACTGGTCTATAAATGACTTTATTGATGCTTGTGCGAAAGTTGAGGGCTACCGAAACGAGATGAAGTCGTTGCACAGCAAACTGCACGCATTCAATTCGCTTGCGTCTCGGATGGCCCAAATAGATCGTGAGCCATCATATTTCGGACATGTGAATAGTCGTGGATGCTGTCCAGCAGCTTGCATAGCCTGGAAGCGTCAGAGGGCATCGATAGGCTGCTGAGCGTCTTCAATATATTGATCTTGTCCCGGAATTGAGTGTTCTTCTGAAGAACTGATTCTTGTAAGTCGTTCAGGACCAGCGCCTTAGCGATAGCTCGGCTGATTTGGCTCTCCAGAAGCGCCCAAGCTTGTAGAAAAAACCCAACAAGCGCATAACAGCGAGTCTCGTGGTCAAGTGCGTGGAAATCGGTCATGGCGGAGCCTCCGAAGAAACCCAAGGCGGATAAAATCGATTTGCATCCCGACGCCTGGGAGCGATTCGGGGAGTTCGTCAAGCGGATCGCGCGGGCTGGCCCGCAGCATAGAGCGAGAAAGGGTGGCGATGAAAACGGCAAGGAGCCGCGTGCGAGGAGCCGAAAAAAGGGCCAGTCGTGAGATCGCCGAGGTTTTCCTTCGGCTCCCGCAGGGCGCGCTATTTCTGGGTGAGTTTGAGATCGATGATGGCTTGAAGGGCGGCGCCGGAACTGTGCCGGCCGTGGTGTTGAAGGTCCGCGACTATCTCGGTCCAAATTCGTCCGCGCTCCCCCGGCGGGAGTTGGTTGTTCCTCTCCAGCCGCTCACACAGCTTGTTGAGGAATAGATAGGCCAGAATGCCAGAGAACGGTCCTGGCGGGTAATCGGTCATCCCCCTTCCTCCAGTTTTATGCGCCTAAGCGCGGCGCGGAATTGTTTGCGAGAT
>DASUKH010000170.1:0-6419 GCA_036278835.1 Allostellaceae bacterium | reverse complement strand
GGCGCGATGGCATTGGCCGTCATCATGGTCCCGGTGGTGGTGCGCACCACCGAGGACATGCTGCGGCTGGTGCCGGACACGTTGCGCGAGGCCGCGGCGGCGCTCGGCGCGCCGCAATGGAAGGTGATCGTCATGGTCGCCTATCCCGCCGCGGTGCAGGGCATCGCGACGGGCGTCCTGCTGGCGGTGGCGCGGATCGCCGGCGAAACGGCGCCGCTGTTGTTCACCGCGCTCAACAACCAGTTCTGGAGCACCGATCTCAACGCGCCGATGGCCAATTTGCCGGTCGTGATCTTTCAGTTCGCGATGAGCCCCTATGCCGACTGGCAGCGCCTCGCCTGGGGCGGCGCCTTGCTGATCACCGCGTCGATCCTGGTTCTGAATATCGGCACGCGCCTTATCGCTGCCTGGAGCGGCTTCAAGCGATGATTTCTGTCCTCTCACAATCGATCGAGCGGGAACGGCCGATCGCCGCGGACCCGGTGCCGGCCGTCAAGGTCGAGATCCGCAACGTCGATTTCTACTATGGCAAATTCCAGGCTTTGCACGGCATCAGCCTGCCGCTCTACGACCGGCGGGTGACGGCCTTTATCGGCCCGTCGGGGTGCGGCAAGTCCACCTTGCTGCGCACCCTGAACCGCATCTACGACCTCTACCCCGGTCAGGTGGCGACCGGCGAAGTCCTGCTCGACGGCGAGAACATCCTGCTTCCGGGCCTCGACCTCAACCGGCTGCGCGCCCGGATCGGCATGGTGTTTCAGAAGCCGACCCCGTTCCCGATGTCGATCTACGACAACATCGCCTTCGGCATTCGGCTGTACGAGCGGCTGCCGAAATCCGAGCTCGACGACCGGGTCGAGGCGGCATTGCAGCAGGCCGCGCTGTGGAACGAGGTCCGCAACAAGCTTCGCCAGAGCGGCCTTGGCCTGTCGGGCGGACAGCAGCAGCGGCTGTGCATTGCCCGCGCAATCGCGGTGCGGCCGGAGGTGCTGCTGCTCGACGAGCCGGCCTCGGCCCTCGACCCGATCTCGACGCAGCACATCGAGGAATTGATCGCCGAACTCAAAGCCGATTATTGCATCGCGATCGTCACCCACAACATGCAACAGGCGGCGCGCAGTTCGGACTATACGGCGTTTCTTTACATGGGTGAATTGATCGAGTTCAACGAGACCGAAGCGATCTTCACCCACCCGGCGCAGCGGCGGACGGAAGACTACATCACCGGGCGCTTCGGCTGAGGGAGGCGGCAATGGCTTCCGAACACATCGTCAAGAGTTACGACGAGGAACTGGCGCGTCTCAAGAAGATGATCACCGAGATGGGCGGGCAGGCCGAGAGCCAACTCGCCGCAGCGATCGAAGCTGTCGTCAAGCGCGACACCGCGCTGGCCGCGCGGGTCGTCGAGGGCGACGACGAGGTCGACCGCCTCGAACGCGAGGTCGACAATCTCGTCGTGCGCATCCTCGCGCTGCGTCAGCCGATGGCGCGCGATCTGCGCGAGATCGTCGCCGCGCTGAAGATCGCAAGCGACCTCGAACGCATTTGCGATTACGCCGCCAATGTCGCCAAGCGCTCGATCGTGCTCTCGCAGGCGCCGCCGATCGCGCCGGCCTTTGCGCTGCCGCGCATGGCGCATCTGGCGCAAATGCTGGTCAAAGACGTGATCGACGCCTATGTCGCGCGCGATGCCGACAAGGCGCTCGCCGTATGGACCCGCGACGAAGAACTCGACGAGATGTATTCGAGCCTGTTCCGCGAATTCCTGACATACATGATGGAAGACGCGCGCAACATCGGCATCTATACCCATCTTCTTTTCATGGCCAAGAACATCGAGCGGATCGGCGATCATGCGACCAACATCGCCGAAAACCTGTACTTCATGGTGCGCGGGGTGCCGCTCGATCAGGTTCGCCCGAAAAGCGACAAATCGAGCCTCGAACTGGTCCGCGCCGCCCGCCCGGCGTCGGGCTCCGAACGGCGATGAAGCCGCGCGTGCTCGTCGTCGAGGATGAGCGGGCACTGGTCTCGATGCTCCGCTACAACCTCGAGCGCGAGGGGTTCGCCGTCGAGGAGGCGGCGGATGGCGAGGAGGCGCTGCTGCGCCTAGCCGAAAGCCTGCCCGACGCGGTCTTGCTCGATTGGATGCTGCCGCAGGTCTCCGGCCTCGAAATCTGCCGCCAGATCCGCCGCGGCGCAAATACAAGGGCGCTGCCGGTCATCATGCTGACGGCGCGCGGCGAGGAGGCGGACCGGGTGCGCGGTCTCGACGGCGGCGCCGACGACTACATCGTGAAGCCGTTCAGTCCCGGCGAACTGGTCGCCCGCCTGCGGGCGGTGATCCGCCGCTCGCAACCGAACGCCGGCGCCGAGCTACTGGCCTATGCCGGTATCAGCATGGACCTCGCCGCCCGCCGGGTGACCCGCGACGGCCGCACCGTCCATCTCGGCCCGACCGAATTCCGCCTGCTGCACCGTTTTCTGCAACACCCGCACCGCGTCTTCTCGCGCGAGCAGCTGCTGGACCGGGTATGGGGCGCCGACTCGGACATCGAGCTGCGCACCGTCGATGTGCATATCAGGCGCCTGCGTCTGGCGCTCAACAGCGCCGGCGGCGCCGACCTGCTCCGCACCGTGCGCGCATTCGGTTACGCGCTCGGCGGCCCCGGCTAAGCGTCAAAACCCTCTCACGCAATGCGGGAGAGGGGGAGCCGTCCGCAATAGCGCGCGGTGGGTGAGGGAACGAATCAGCTGATCAGCAGCGATACCGGGATCATCACCGCCGCGGCCTTCAGCGGCCAGATCCAGCCCTCCGAATAAACCAGCAGCGCCAGTGCCCCGGCGCACACGATCAGCGCCGCCTCGCGCAAGCTGATTTCAATTCGGTATTTCATGCGGCGATTTTACCTGTGGAGGCGGGCACCCTGCCACCGATCTTGCCCGCGCCGCAATGCCGCGCCACTCTGGATCACCCTTGGCTCACCCCTGATGCCTCGCAACGGGAGCGTCGCCCATGCGCCTATCCGGAAAGATCGCGGTCGTCGTCGGCGCCGGGCAAAGCCCTGGCGAAGGCATCGGCAACGGCCGCGCCACCGTGCTGCGCTTTGTCCAGGAAGGGGCGAAGGTCCTCGCCGTCGATCGCGACCTCGCCGCAGCCGAGGCGACCGTCGCGATTGCCGCACAGGGGGCGAAGGGCGATGCCGAATGCGTCGCGTTCACCGCCGATGTGACGCGCGAGGCAACGCTCGCCGCGGCGATGGCGGAGGCGGAGCGGCGCTGGGGCCGGCTCGACATCCTGCACAATAATGTCGGAGTCAGCGTCGCCGGCGGCGACAAGCCGCTCGACGAATTGAGCGAGGAGGCGTTCGACCGGATTTCGGCGATCAACCTGCGCGGCACGATCATGGCCTGCAAGCACGCGCTGCCGATCATGCGGCGGCAGCGCGGCGGCGCGATCGTTAACATCTCCTCGATTGCCGCCTGGGAGAACACCTATCCTCTGGTCGCCTACAAGGTGACCAAGGCCGGCATGATCGCGTTCACCGCGCAGCTCGCGTTACAGAACGCGCCCTACGGGGTGCGCGCCAACTGCATCCTGCCCGGCCTGATGGACACGCCGATGGCGGTCGATACGCGGGCCCGCGCCAGCAACCGGAGCCGCGCCCAGGTCGCCGCCGAGCGCGATTCCAGGGTGCCGCTGCGCGGCCGGATGGGCACCGGCTGGGATGTCGCCAACGCCGCCCTGTTCCTTGCCTCCGACGAGGCCGATTTTATCACCGGCGTCGCCCTGCCGGTTGATGGCGGCGCGCTGGTCCGGACCGGCTGAACCAAGACGGCGGCAACCGCAGTTCGGCGGGTCTTATTCGGGCGCGCGAGCGGCGACCCCCGCGATCCTCCGCTTCAGGCGACGGATCTCGGGGGACAGATTGCGATCGTGCGTCGCTTTCAGATAGGCGTCGAGGCCGCCCTTGAACTCGATGGTGCGGATCGCTGACGTCGACAGGCGCAGCCGCACCGACCCCAACGTATCCGACAGCAGCGAGAGGCTCTGCAGATTGGGCAGAAACCGCCGCTTCGTCTTGATGTTGGAATGGCTCACATTGTGGCCGACCTGGACACCCTTGCCGGTGACGGGGCATTTGCGGGCCATCGCGGCACCTCGCTTGTCTTTCCGGAAACGCGCCGCGCGGCCGCCCTCGCCTCGAGAGGGCGGCCGCACAGCCGCCGTTCTGTAGGCTCCTGGCACGCAGTCGTCAAGGCTTGCGTCCGGTCGATCCCCAAGGCAAGGCCGGAGACATGGCCGCAAATAATCGGATCGCAACTTTGCCATATTCGCCCTTCTTGCGTTTATCGCAAAGAACCGATCCGATATGATCGCATCCCGCGAGGAGGCGGCGCGGGAATGGCGGATCTGGCGGCCTGGGGCGAGGGCATCGGGGCGGCGGCGCGCCGCTTGCGGCCGCTCGCGGGTCTCGGCCAGGCCCTCGCCGCCGAGAGCGACCGCCAGGTGTTGTGGCTGCCGGTGTTTTTCGGCACCGGCATTGCGCTCTATTTCACGCTGGCTTTCGAGCCGCGCGACGGGGTCGGGATCGCGCTGACCGCGGCGGCGGCCGCCCTCGCCATGGCATTGCGGCGCCGTCCCGGATGGCGCGAGGCGGCGATCGCGCTGGCCTTCGCCGCTGCCGGTTTTGCCGCGATACAGCAGGCGCGGCGCAGCGACGGCACGCCGATGCTGCAACGCCGGATCGGCTCGATCGCGGTCACCGGCAGGGTCATCGACATCGACCGGGCCGAAAGCGGCTGGCGGGTCGTCATAGCACCCGATCCGCTGCCCGGATTGCTGCCGCAGGAGCAGCCGCGCCGCCTTCGCATTCACATAAAGCCCGACAGCGACCCGCTCGCGCCCGGCGATCGGCTGAGCCTCAGAGCGCGGCTTTATCCGCCGCCGGCGCAGGTGGTGCCGGGCGGACGCGACATGCAGCGCGAATTGTTTTTCGCCGGCATCGGCGGGGTCGGCTACAGCTTTGGCAGCGCCCGCCGGATCCACGACGGCGCGGCCGGTACCACCGGCGGCTGGCGCCAATGGCTGCTCCGGTTGCGCGCCGAGATGACCCGGCGCATCAACACCGCACTGCCCGGCTCGACCGGCGGCGTCGCCTCGGCGGTCATCACCGGCAAGCGCGGCACGATGAGCGAGGAGGTCAAGGACGCGTTCCGCCATTCCGGGCTGTCGCACCTGCTGGCGATAGCCGGGCTGCATCTCGGCCTCGTCGGCGGCTTCGTGTTTTTCGCGGTGCGCGGCGGTCTCGCGCTCATTCCGTGGATCGCACTGCGTTACCCGATCAAGAAGATTGCCGCCGCCGCCACCCTTGCGGTGCTGTTCTGCTACTTGATGATCTCGGGCGCGGCGATACCGACCGAGCGCGCCTTTGTCATGAACGGCATCGTCTTTGCCGCGATCATGATCGACCGATTGCGGCTGTCGATGCGCATCTGCGCACTGGCGGCATTTGTCGTCCTGGTGCTCGATCCGGCGAGCCTCGTCGGGGTCAGCTTTCAGATGTCGTTCGGCGCGGTCGTCGCACTGATCGCCGTTTACGAGACGTGGGGATCGCAGCTCGCCCGGTTTTTTCACGGCGGTTCGGCTTTGCGGAAGGCGGCGGGGTATTGCGGCGCCGTCGCGGCCACCACCCTGATCGTGACGTTCGGCACCGAGCCGTTCGCGATCTACCATTTCCACCACATCGTCCTTTATTCGCCGCTGGCCAATGTGATCGCGGTGCCGATCTCGGCAATGTGGACGCTGCCATGGGGCGTCGTGGCGTGCCTGTTGATGCCGTTCGGCCTCGAAAAGCTCGCCCTGGTGCCGATGGGCTGGGGCATCGACGCGACGATCGAGGTCGCCCGTCTCGTCGCCGGATTGCCCGGCAATATCTGGACGACCCCGCGCCTGCCGACCGCCGGGGTCGTGCTGGTGGCGATCGGCGGTTGCTGGCTGTGCCTGTGGCAGGGAAAATGGCGGCTGTTCGGGCTTGTCGGCATCGCCGCCGGCGTATCGGCATTGCTGTGGACCCGGCCGCCCGACATCGTATTGGCCGATTTCGGTCGTCTGCTGGCGGCGCGCGCGGCGAACGGCAACTACTACGTGGCCCCCGGCGCCGAGCGGCTCAGCCGCTCGTTTCTGGCGCAGGAGACCGGCGCCACGCTGCTGCCCTGGCCGGCTCCCGGCAACACAGAAGCAGGCCCGCTCGACTGCCGCACCGAGGCGCGCTGCTTTTATGCCGCCGACGGCAGGCGGGTCGCGCTTGTCACCGGGCGGGCCGGGCTGCCGGTTCTGTGCTGGACAGTCGATGCGATCGTCGCGCGGGTGCCGGCCGGGTCCGCGTGCCGCCGCCGCATCCCGGTCGCCGACCGCA
>DASUKH010000169.1:0-23890 GCA_036278835.1 Allostellaceae bacterium | reverse complement strand
CCGCATTTGCGGGCGGCCGAGGCGCGCGGCATTGCGCCAATGGTATTGCACCTTCCCGGCATCGCCTTCGATATCGACAACCCGGCCGATCTCGCGCATTTTGCCCGCCTCGGATCGCGCACGCGGGCGGGCCTATGGCTCGCTCAGAATGCCCCCGCGCTCTGCGCCGACGGGATCCCCGATCCCCGGCCCTAGGGGCGAGACGCCCGCCGTGCCGCGATGCCCCCGCGCGCGGGAACCAATCCTGTCATCGGCAATGGGCCTCACCCGGCCCGGAGGGGGTGTTGTGCAAGGCTTGACGGCAATCCTCGATCGCGTGCTCGCCGGTTCCCGCCTGTCGGCCGACGAAGCGTCGGCGCTCGTCGCGGCCGACGATCCGGCCGCCTTGATGCCGGCAGCCGCCGCGTTGCGCGACGCCGGGCATGGCGGGATCGTCACCTATTCGAAGAAGGTGTTCATTCCGCTGACCCGACTGTGCCGCGACGTCTGCCATTACTGCACCTTCGCGCAGCCGCCGCGGCGCGGCGAGCGGGCCTATCTCGAACCCGACGAGGTATTGGAAATCGCTCGTGCCGGTGCCCGCGCCGGCTGCAAGGAGGCGCTGTTCACCCTCGGCGACAAGCCCGAATTGCGCTACCGGGCGGCGCGCGAGGCGCTCGCCCGGCTCGGCCACGACACCACTCTCTCCTATCTGGGCGCGATGGCGGCGCTGGTGCTGAAGGAGACGGGGCTGCTGCCGCACCTCAATCCGGGGGTGATGAGCCGGGAGGAGACGGCGCGGCTGCGCGCGGGTTCGGTGTCCCAGGGGATTATGCTGGAAAGCGCCGCCGAACGGTTGTCGCAGCGCGGCGGGCCTCATTTCGGCTCGCCCGACAAGCTGCCGGCGCGGCGCCTCGCGGCGATCGCGGCGGCCGGGGAGGCCGCCATCCCCTACACTTCGGGCATCCTGATCGGCATCGGCGAGACCCGCGCCGAGCGCATCGAATCGCTGCTCGCGCTGCGCGATCTCAACGAGCGCCACGGCCACATTCAGGAAATCATCATCCAGAATTTCCGTGCCAAGCCGGGCACCCGCATGGCATCGGCGCCGGAACCCGACGAGGCCGAGCATTTGTGGACGATCGCCGCGGCGCGCCTCATTTTCGGGCCGGAGATGAACCTCCAGGCACCGCCCAACCTGATGCCGGATGCGCTCGAAGCGATGGTCGCGGCCGGTATCAACGATTGGGGCGGCGTCTCGCCAGTCACCCCCGACCACGTCAACCCGGAGGCGCCGTGGCCGGAACTCGACCTGCTGGCGCGGCGCACGGAGGCGGCCGGCAAACTGCTGGTCGAGCGCCTCGCGATCTATCCCGAGTACGCGAGGGACCCGGCGCGCTGGCTCGACCCGGCCCTGCGCACCCCGGTGTTGCGGGCGATCGATGGCGAGGGGTTGGCGCGAACCGAAAGCTGGACCCCGGGCTCGGGGGCGCCGCCGCCGATGGAATCCGGACCGCCGGCGTCCCGCCGGCTGCCGGCCGGAGGCCGGCGGTCCGGGCGACTCGCCGACATTCTCGACCGCGCCGCCGCCGGCGAGGAATTGGCCGAAGCTGATGTCGTCCGCCTGTTCCAGGCGCGTGGCGATGACTTCGCCGCGGTCTGCGAGGCGGCCGACCGGCTGCGCCGTGCGGTCAACGGCGACACCGTCACCTACGTCGTCACCCGCAATATCAACTACACGAACATCTGCTATTTCCGCTGCCAGTTCTGCGCCTTCTCCAAAGGCAAGCTCAGCGAGAATCTGCGCGGCCGGCCCTACGATCTCGACCTCGACGAGATCGTCCGGCGCAGCGAGGAGGCGTGGGAGCGCGGCGCCGGGGAAGTTTGCCTGCAGGGCGGCATCCACCCCGAATACACCGGCGCCACCTATCTGAAAATCTGCCGGGCGATCAAGGAGGCGGTGCCGGGGCTTCACATCCACGCGTTCTCGCCGCTCGAAATCTGGCAGGGGGCGAAGACGCTCGGCATGCCGCTCGCCGATTTTCTCGCCGAACTGCGCGCCGCCGGGCTCGGCTCGCTGCCTGGCACCGCCGCCGAAATCCTCGACGACGAGGTCCGCGCCGTCATCTGCCCGGACAAGGTCAAGACAGCCGAGTGGCTCCAGGTGATGGAGGCGGCGCACGGCGTCGGATTGCGCGCGACCTCGACGATCATGTACGGGCATGTTGATCGCTACGAGCACTGGGCGCGCCACCTGCTGCGGCTGCGGACATTGCAGGCACGGACCGGCGGGTTCACCGAGTTCGTGCCGCTGCCGTTTGTGCCGATGGAGGCGCCGATCTATTTGAAGGGGCGGGCGCGCCTCGGCCCGACCTGGCGCGAGGCGGTGCTGATGCACGCCGTCGCCCGCCTCGCGCTGCACCCGTTGATCCCGAACATCCAGTGCTCGTGGGTCAAGCTCGGGCCGGAGGGCGCCGCCGCCTGCCTCGATGCCGGCTGCAACGATCTCGGCGGCACCTTGATGAACGAGAGCATTTCGCGCGCCGCCGGCGCCAGTTTCGGCCAGGAGATGCCGCCCGAAAACATGGAGGCGCTGATCCGCTCCCTGGGCCGCACGCCGCGCCAGCGCACGACGCTTTACCGCGACGCGGCGCCCGAGCGCATCGCCGCCTCGTTCGGCGCGCCGCCGCTCTCCGAGCCGATCAACACCGCCGCGCACAAATACGAACGCGCCGCCGCGGCGGACTGATTCCATGCATTTGGAGCGCGGGCGTCTCGCCCGCGTGCGGGCTGGAAGTCCGCGGTCCGAATGGAGCCGCTCACACCGAGAGCGCGTGGCGGACGAGCTTCTTGGTCAGCGTCGGCAGAGCGTAGTCCTTGAATTCGGCGGGTTTGGCCCAGATGCCGGCGACCGGCGCGTCGGTCTCGGCAGCAAGCAGCGACAGTTCGAGGCGGAAATGCGTGAAGCCGTGCCGCACCGTGCCGGGCAGCGGCGACCACCGGGCCGGCGTTGGCGCGGCGTCGATTGCTTCTGCCATGCCCCACGGGGCCTCGCGCCACGGGGTCGAGGGCAGCTCGATCATGCCGCCGAGCAGACCTTTTTCCGGGCGGCGGCGCAGCAGGACCGCGCCGTCGCCGCGGTGCAGCCAGAATGCGACCCCGAGGCGCAGCGGCCGTTCCGGTTTTTCGACCATGACCGGCAATTCCTCGGCGATGCCGGACGCGGCCGCGGCGCAATCCGCCCGCCACGGGCATAGGACGCAGCGCGGCCGGCGCGGCGTGCAGATCGTGGCCCCGAGGTCCATCATCGCCTGCGCGAAGTCGCCGGCCCGCACCGGCGGCACCAGCGTGGCGGCGAGCGCCCGAAGGCGCGGCTTGGCCGCGGGCAGCGGCGCGCGCTCCGCATAAAGCCGCGCCACCACCCGCTCGACATTGCCGTCCACCGCCGCCAGCGGCTGGTCGAAGGCGATCGCCGCGATCGCCGCCGCGGTGTAGGCGCCGATGCCGGGCAACGCCCGCAACGCCGCCGGATCGTCCGGGAATTCGCCGCCGTGCCGCGCGATCACTGCACGGGCGCAGGCGTGCAGGTTGCGGGCACGCGCGTAATAGCCGAGGCCCTGCCACAGATGCAGGACCTCATCGAGCGGGGCTGCGGCGAGGGCCGGCAATGTGGGCCAGCGCGCCACGAATCGGTCAAAATAGGGGCCGACCGTCGCCACCGTGGTCTGTTGCAGCATGATCTCGCTGAGCCACACAAGGTACGGGTCGGCGGACCGGCCGGGCGCCGCGCGCCAGGGAAGGTCGCGGCGGTGCCGGTCGTACCAGTCGAGCAGCAGCGCCGGGTCGGGCGATGTCGACGGCGCGGGGAGGGGGCAGGGCGGGGTCATGGAAGAGGACGATCGGCGAGAACAGCCCGACAGCTTAGCCGGGCGGCCGGGCGCCGGCGAGCGCCGGCCTGGGCTGCGCGCCGCCGGTATTATCGCGACGCGCATCGCCGCGCCAATCCTGTTGCGTCGCGGCGGCATCCTCGCCCGCCTCAAGGCCGGGTGGTGCGCCGCGGTAGGGACCGAACTTGCGGCCATTGCGTGGCCCGAGAGCCTTGGCCGCGACGGCGCCCTGAAGCTGCTAGTGGCTCCCGGGTTCGCTCTCGACCTGCAGCACCGCGCGCCGCTGATGATTGAGCGGATCAACCTCCATCTCGGCCGCACCGCAGTCACCCGGCTGATACTGGTGCAGGGAACGTTGCCGCTTGCCGCGCCGCCGGCCCGCCCGGCGCCGGAGCTGGGCGCGGCCGAGGCGAGGAGCCTTGAGGCTCGCCTCTCCGACATCGCCGACCCCGAGCTGCGCGAGGCGCTGGGGGGGCTGGGCCGGCTGCTTTGGGCCAGAAGCTCGGGCAGTGATCCGCCATTTTCCGGCGCCTGATCTTGCGCAGGGCAAGCCCATCCACGCTAAGTGAAACCCCACCTGTGCAAGCGCCGGTTACCCGACTGTCCTGAAGGGCCACATTCCCGGCGAAAGCCGGGAATGCGAAACGGGGGGATTTCCGGTTTGGTTAACGCCCACGAGACAACTCGCAACGACAAGGCGCGCGCCCGCGTCTCGGTTCAACCTCCCTGCTTTTTCGGCTGTGGACGAGGCTGCAGGCCGAGTTTTTGCCGCGTTGCCGTGTCGACCACGCCATCGACGTTGAGCCGGTTGATCTTCTGGAAGCGTGCGACGGCGGCCGCGGTTGCGGCATCGTAGCGGCCGTTCTGCGGCGCCTTGATGCCGGCGGCGGCAAGCGCGTGCTGCACCGCATCCACCTCGGCGCCTTTCATCGGCGGGTCGGCCGGCCGCAGCGGGCGGGGCCCGCCGGCCGGATGCGCGTCCGGCGTGAACCACGCGCTGACGTCGTTGCCGTTGATCGAGAGCCATTGCGGCGGCGCCGAGGCGAGGTGGAAGGCAAGCACCGGGCCGCCGCCGGGACCCGTCTCGGGAACCCCGAGCTGTTCGAGAAGCGGCAGATAGGCGGCAAGCCCGCTATGCGGGCCGACAAGGCCCCCGAGCGCCGCGAAGCCGCGCACCGATACCTCGCCCTTCGCCTTGAACCCGTTCGGGCCGACCGGCGAGCCTTTTGTTTCGGCCGTCCCGGTGATCCCGACATCGCGCGTGTCGAACGCCAGATTGTAGACGCGCAGAACCGGGTTCAGCGCCGCCGCCGCGCCGAGCAGCTGCATCGTCGCCAGCTGCCCGCCGGCGCCGCCGGCATCCTCCCGCGCCTTGATTGCTGCCGCGATGATTGTACGCAGCGGCGCCGTCGCCAAATCCTCCATGCCGAATTCGAGCACGAGGTGATGCGGCACCCGCGCCGGATCGAGCATGTCCGGCGACACAAGCAGCCCGTCCCCGGCCAGTTTGAGCCGCCAGCTTGCCGTTTTTCCCGACAGCCCGCTCAGGGCGCCGCCGAGGCTCGCCTTGTCGAACGCGACAAAATTTTCTCCGGAGGCGTTATGCACCTTCGTGGCGCCGACCGTCACCTCGCCCTTGGCGAGGCTGAATTGGGCGAGGAGCTGCGGCAGCAGCTCGCCGATCGCGCTGCGCTGTTCCGGCGGCGGCTTTGCATGCAAGGCATCGATTTGGTCGCGCAGCCGGTACCAGCCGGCGAGGCTCGGCCCGGCCGATTGCCCGGTATAGCCGATATGCGCGATCGTGCCGCTGACCGGCCCCTCGGTGAAATAAAAGTCGATGCGATCGACCGACGCCGTGATCGGCGCCTGCCAGCCGCCGCCGGGCTCCGCAACCAGCTTGGATGACAGCGACAGCGGTCCCAGCGCGATCCGGTCGCCGGTCTTTTGGTCGGCGAGGCTCGCCTTGGCGATGTCGAGCGCGGTTTCACGGATGCGGCTCGATTTGGCATCGACAACCGCCCGCCCGCCGGCCTTGTCGAGGGTCAGCACGCTTTCGCCGCCTTCCGCCGTGCGCAGCGTCGCCGTGTGCGGAAAGATGACGTCGAATGCCGTGCCGCCGTCCGGGGCCGGCGAGCGGCGCACCTCGATGCGGTCGAGGACCAGCCTGAGCCGGTCCTCCGCCTTGTTCCCCTTATGAGGGCCGATCGAGAGGCGCGCGTTGACGAAATCCGCGACCGACGCATCGCCGTCGCGGTGCAGATCGATGCGGTCGGCGCCGTCCCAATGAACGACGCCGTCGGTCGCGGCGTCGAGGTTTTTCAGGAGACCGTCGATCTCGGCCTTGAATTGCGGGTCGACCGGCTCGGCAGCCGCCGCCGGGGCGGCGAGCGACAGGCACAGCACGGCGGCGGCGACGGCCGTTCGGAGCTTCGATCGCATGTTCGGTCTCATCCCGGTGGCGGCGGGGGTTAACGTCGTCGGATCACTTTACCCGAAACCAGCCGGCGGGGCGCCATACGGAGCTATGGAACGACGCGGCGGGCCAACGGTTTGACCGATATGATGACCCCGGAACAACGTCGATCCCCGATGCCCGGCTCCGCCGAAGCGCGGCAGCAGGGCTGCACCTGCCCGGCGCCGGAAGAAGCCGGCCGCGGGCAAGGCGGCGCGGTGCCGATCGATGAGAACTGCCCGGTGCACGGGTGCGCCGCAATTGCGCACGACCGGGCCGGCGAGGCGGGACCGATCGACACCGAGGGCGACATCGTCGATTCGGCGAACGAGCCGGAACTGCGCCGCGACTGAGCGGCGCTGTCGGGCGCCGTCGGATGGGCCTGGCCGAGGAACTGCATGAGGCTCCCGATGCTCTGCGCCGGCAGGCGCGCTCCCTGGCGGCGCCGGTTGCGGAACTCGCGGAGCGGTTGCGGCGGCGCCCGCCGGTCTTTGTCGTCACCTGCGCGCGCGGCAGCTCGGCGCATGCCGCAACGTTTGCCAAGCACCTGATCGAGCTGCATCTCGGCATCCCGGTCGCCGCCGCCGCGCCCAACATCGCCAGCGTCTATCGCCGGCCGCTCCACCTGAACGGCCAGCTTTTTCTCGCGGTTTCGCAGTCCGGGCGGAGCGACGATCTCGTGGAGATGGCGGCGATGGCGCGCGATTGCGGGGCGCTAACCGTCTGCATCGTCAATGACACCGATAGCCCGCTTGCCGCTTCTTGCGAGATTGCCCTGACAATGGCGGCCGGACCCGAGCGCAGCGTCGCCGCAACCAAGAGCTTTGTCGCCAGCCTCGCCGCGGCGTTGCGGCTGGTTGCGTCATGGACCGGTAGCGTCCCTCTTGCGGACGCGCTCGACCGGCTGCCGCAGCGGGTCGCCGCTTCCGGCCGGCTCGACTGGGGCGCCGTGCTCGACCCCGTTGCCGAGGCATCCAGCCTTGTCGTGCTCGGCCGCGGCCCGACCCTGGCGATGGCGCGCGAGGCCGCGCTGAAACTGAAGGAGATCGGCAATCTGCACGCGGAGGCGTTCAGCGGTGCCGAATTCCGGCACGGCCCGATGGCGCTGGTCTACGGCCGCTACCCGGTGCTTCTGCTGATGCCTTCGGATGCGGCGGCGATGGGATTGCGGGACTTGGCCGCCGATCTCGCCGGCAAGGGGGCCCGTGTGCTGACCGCTGCCGCCGGGGACGGCCTGTTGCCGGTGCTGCCGCCGGATGTGCCGGAAACCGATGCGGTCTGCCTCATTCAGAGCTTTTATGCGATATTGCCGGCGCTCGCCGCCCGGCTCGGGATCGATCCGGAACGGCCGCGCCATCTGCAAAAAGTCACGCGCACCAGATGAACCGCCATGCCGTCGCCGCCGATACCGTGTTTGACGGCGCGCGCCTGCACCGCGACTGCGCCGTGGTGATCGACGGCCCCGACATCGCCGCGCTGGTGCCGCGGCGTGAGGTGCCCGAGGGCATGCCAGTGCGGACGCTGCCGGCGGGCATCTGGCTCGCCCCCGGCTTTATCGACGTGCAGGTCAACGGCGGCGGCGGCGTGCTGTTCAATGGCGACCCGAACGCTGCCGGGATTGCCGCGATCGCCGCGGCGCACCGGCGCTTCGGCACCACCGCGCTGCTGCCGACCCTGATCAGCGATACGGAGGACAAAATGCGCGCCGCCGCCGCGGCGGTGGCCGCCGCGCGGAAGGCGAATCCAGGGGTGCTCGGTATTCATTTCGAGGGGCCGTTCCTGTCGCCGGAACGCGCCGGGGTGCACGATCCCGCGCTGTTCCGCCCGCCCGAACCGGCGGATGTCGATCTGCTGACCGCGGAGGGCCGCGGGGTGACCGTGGTGACGCTGGCGCCGGAACGGGTGCCGCCCGGGTTTATCGCGGCGCTGGCGCGAGCCGATGTTCGGGTCGCGCTCGGCCATTCGATGGCAAGCTATGCCGAGACCCGCGCCGCCATCGCCGAGGGGCTGACCGGTTTTACCCATCTCTTCAATGCGATGCCGCCGCCGACTGCGCGCGAACCCGGCCCGGTGGCGGTGGCGCTCGAGGAGACGCGCGCGTTTTGCGGGCTGATCGCCGATGGCGAGCACGTCGCCCCGGCGATGCTGCGGCTCGCATTGCGCGGCCGCGGCCGGGCGATGCTGGTCACCGACGCGATGCCGCCGGTCGGCGGCGCCCGGCAGTGCTTTTCGTTGTTCGGCAGGCCGGTGCAGGTGCGGGACGGCCGCTGTACGCTCGCCGACGGCACGCTCGCCGGGTCGCTGCTCGATATGGCGTCGGCGGTGCGCAACTGCGTCCGGCTGCTCGGCCTGACTTTGGCCGAGGCATTGCCGCTCGCATCGGCGGCGCCGGCCGCGTTTCTCGGCCTGGCCGATCGGCTCGGGCGGGTCGCCGCCGGCAGCCGGGCCGATCTCGTGGCGCTGGAGCCGGCCGAGGTCCGGGTGCTGGCGACCTGGGTCGCCGGCGCGGCAGAGACCCACGATGCATGCCTTGGAACGCCCGGCGAGCCGGCGTAAGGCTGTCCGGGCGCGGCGGGGATCGGAAATCGGATGGAAGGGCTGTTCGGCGCTTACGAGGAGATCAGGACCTCAGGCCTGTTCGATCCCGAATATTACCTCGCCGCCTACCCCGACGTTGCCGCGCGCAACCTCGATCCGCTGGTGCATTACCTGGAGGAGGGAGCGCGCGAGGGCCGCAACCCGCATCCCGATTTCGACAGCGCCTTTTACCTGGAGCAGTGCCGGCGGCATGGCGAGCAGCCGGAGAACCCGCTGCTGCATTATCTGCGGGTCGGTGAGGTGCGGGGCTTCAAAACGAAGCCCGAGGCGGCGCCGGGCCGGCAGGAAGCCGAGCCGACGCAGAGGCCGCCGATCCTGGTGGCAATCGAAATGATCGGGGTGCTCGGCACTCAGCCCGGATGTTCGCGCGTATCGATTGCGGGATGGGCCTTGGCGTCGTCCCCGATTTCCGGGATCGACCTGTCGCTGGGCGGGGAGTTCGCCGCCGCCGCTTTTTACGGATTGGCGCGGCCGGACATCGTGCGGCTCCACCCGGAGCGCGCCGGCGCCGGGCGGTGCGGCTTTTTGCTCGCCGTCGATATCGCCAATCGGGGCCGCAGCACGATCGAGCCGGTGCTCGCGGTGCGCACCGCCGACGGCGCCGTCGCGCGCCGTCCGGTGCGGATCGAGATTCCGCCGCAGGAATTGGAAGTCGCGGCGATCGATCCCTTGGCGGAGGAGGTGGAGCTTGCCGCGGCCGACAGCCGCCCGCCGATGCGGCTGCGCATCGAGCATACCGATGTCGATGCGGCCGGTATCCTGCGTCTCTCCGGCTGGGTCGTGGCCTGCGTGCAGATCGAGCGGGTCGAGGCATCGCTTGACGGCGTGCCGCTGGGCGCCGCCGCGGTCGGCACGGTGCGCCCGGATATCGAGACGGCATGGCCCGACTACCCGAACGGCCGTTTTTCCGGCTTTGCGCTGGCCGCCGCGACCGGCCGCGGCAAGCCCGGTTCACGCCGTCTTGTCGTCCGGGCGAGCGGACGCGCTGGGGTCGCCTGCGAAGCGGTGGCCGAATTGGCTCTGCCGGCCTTTCCGGAGGGGGCCGCAGGCGCCGCGGATACGGGTTTTCAGTGTCACGTTGAGGAGAGTTCGTGGGCGGCCGATGGGCGGCTCGTCGTGACCGGCTGGGCGGTCGGCCCGGCGCCGGTCCAATCGGCCTCCGTGCTGATTGGCGATCGCGAGGCCGGGCACGCCCGGATCGGCAGCGAGCGGCCGGAGATCGGCAATCTGTTCCCGACAATGCCGCATGCCCGGTTTTCCGGGTTCGCCCTTGTTGAGCGGGTGCCAAGGATTGCGGGCAAGCATCGGGCGAGCCTCGCCATGCGCTGCACCGATGGCGCGACCTACCGGCATGACCTGCGGCTGCGCGGCGAGGCGGCGCCGGAAATGCGCCTCGGGTCCGCCGTTGGCGACGCCGACCGCCGGCTGCACATCGATGCCCCGGTTAGGATTGACGGCGCGCTGCCGGCGCCGGTGCGCGGCGATCTGGAAATCGGCGGCTGGGCCGTGGCGCGGCAAGGGGTGGCGGCGGTAGAGATCGCGATCGACGGGCGAACGCTGGCGCGCGCCGAGCTTGGGCAGCGCCGGCTCGACGTGCGCGCCGCCTATCCCGATTGGCCGGGTTCGGCGGCGAGCGGGTTTCACGCGCTGCTGCCAGGCCGTATCCTGCCGAAGGGCGCGCACGCGCTGTCCGTGATCCTGCGCGACACGACCGGCCGGACTGTCGCTACGGAATTTCGCATCGAGGTCGCCGAGCGCACGGCAACGGGGCCTTGGTCGCTGCGCCGGCAGATGCCCCCGGCCGAGGCCGCGCTCGGCCTACGCATCATCGAATCCCGCGGCAGCAAGCCGAGCTTCGCCGCGCTGCTGCCGGTCGCCGGCGACGAGGAAAGCATCCGCCGGGCGCGGCTGACGATCGCCTCTTTGCAGGCGCAGGTCTATCCCGATTGGCGGTTGCTGCTCGCCGCGAAAAATGACGATGCCGCCCGGCTGGCGGCGCTCGACGAGCGCATCGCCCTAATGCCGCAAGCCCTGCCGGCGAGCGGCGAGCATGAATTCCTGACGGTGCTCACGGCGGGCGACGAACTCGGAGCCGACGCCTTTCTCGAGCTGGCGCTCGCGGCGGCGGTTGATGCCGAAGCGGATTTTCTCTACAGCGACGAGCGCCGGCCCGATCCCGCCACCGGCATCGTCGAGGCGTTCTTCAAGCCCGACTGGTCGCCCGACCTGCTGCTCGCGACCAATTATATCGGCCGCCTGTGGTGCGCCCGCGGCGATCTCGTGCGGCGGATCGCCGGGGCGGAGCCGCTGCTCGGGAACGGCGAATACGATCTGGTGCTGCGCTGCACCGAGGCGGCAGCCGCGATCCGCCATCTTCCGATGGTGCTGTGCGAGCGGACAGTGGAGCCGGCAGCGGCGGACGAGGCCGCGCTGGACCGGGCGATTTCCCGTCGCGGCATTGCCGGCGAGGTCCGCGCCGGCCTCATTCCGGGCAGCCTTCGGGTGCAGCGCCGTCTGGTCCGGCCGGGGCTGGTGTCCATCATCATCCCGACTTGCGCGGCCGGCGGCATGATCGAGAACTGCATCGCCAGCCTGCGCCGGCTGACCGCCTATCCGGATTACGAGATCGTCTGCATCGAGAATATCCCGCCCGGCAATCGCAAATGGCGGAATTGGCTGCGCCGCCACGCCGACCGCGTGATCTCGACAAAGGAGTCCTTCAACTGGTCGCGGTTCAACAACCGCGCGGCCGCCGAGGCGAAGGGCGAGTACCTCCTCTTCCTCAACGACGATGTCGAGATCACCGACCCTGGCTGGCTCGAGGCCATGCTTGAAGAGGCGCAGCGGCCGGAGGTCGGGGTGGTCGGGCCGCGCCTCCTTTACCCCGATGGTCGGGTGCAGCACGCCGGCATGTTTCTCGCCGCGATGGGGCAGGCTCGGCACGCCTTTCGCCATGCCGCCGGCGACGACCCCGGCTATTTCGGCCTCGCCCTGACCCGCCGCAACGTCGTCGCAGTCACCGGCGCCTGCCTCTTGACCCGTCGCGAGACGCTCGAGGCGCTCGGCGGCTTCGACGAGGCGCACGCGATCGTCAACAACGACCTCGATTTCTGTCTGCGGGCCTGGCGGAGCGGGTTGTGGAACATCTACACCCCGCACGCCACGCTCATTCACCACGAGGCGGCGAGCCGGAGCGAGCTTCCCGATACGTACGATGCCGCGGCATTCGACCGCAAATGGCGCGATCTGTTTCTTGGAGGCGACCCTTTTTTTAGCCCGCATTTGGCGAGGGACCGGGACGGATTTACGATCGACGACGAGCCGACCCGGCTGTCGGTCGTCGGGCGGCCGGCATTGCCGCGGGCGGCAATCCGCAAAATTCTCGCCTTGAAGCTCGATCATATCGGCGACTGCATCACCGCCTTCCCCGCGCTGCGCCGGCTGCGCCGGGCGTTCCCGGAGGCGCGCATCACCGTGTTGACCTCTCCGGCCTCGCGTCCGGTCTGGGCGTGGGAGCCGGGCGTGGATGACACGATCGAATTCGAGTTTTTCCACCCGCGCTCGGATTTCGGCGAGCACAAGCATTCGGACGAGGCGTGGGACACCTTGCGCGCCCGCCTCGCGCCCGAGCGCTTCGATCTCGCGATCGATCTGCGCAAGCATCCCGAGACGCGGCCGGTGCTGCGGCATGCCGGAGCGCGTTTTCTCGCGGGGTTCGATTTCCGCAGTCAGTTCCCGTGGCTCGACGTCGCGCTCGACTGGGGCGGTGACCAGATTTACGCACGGAAGCACCAGCACGTTTCGGACGATTTGGTCAATCTGGTCGATGCGGTCGCGGCGGCGTGCGAAGAGGCGAGACAGACGATTGTCGCGGCGCCGCCGCCAGACGCCGCCGCGGCGGCGCTCGCCGCCGGGCTGCCGGGGGCGGGACCGCTCGTCTGCGTCCACCCGGCGGCGGGCAGCGCGATCAGGCAATGGCCGGTCGCCGGGTTCGCTTGGGTGATCGATCGGCTGGTCGCGGAGTACGACGCGCGTGTGGTGCTGGTCGGCGCGCCCGCCGAGGAGGAAACTGCCGAGGCGGTCCGGCGGCTGGTGTGCCGGCCGGAGCGCGTTGCCTCGCTGATCGGCATTCTGCCGCTGGCCGGCCTGCCGGGGCTGCTCGCTGGATGCGCGCTATTTCTTGGCAACAACAGCGGCCCGAAACACCTTGCCGCCGGTCTCGGGGTGCCGACGGTCGGGGTGCACGGCGGGACGGTCGATGTGCGCGAATGGGGGCCGGTCGGCCCGGCCGCGGTCGCGGTCTCTCGCGAGGTGGCGTGCTCGCCCTGCTATTTGCCCTACGCGGAGGAATGCCCGCGCGGCGTCGTTTGCCTCGCCGAATTGGCGCCGGTGCACGTCTATGAGGCGTGCCGGCGGCTGCTGCTGCCGCGCCGGCCGGCGCCGGAAGCCCTGCCGCTCAGTGGGCCGGCGCGCCCTGGTTGAGCCGGTCGCGCAATTGCTTGCCGGTCTTGAAGAACGGGATGTGCTTTTCGGCAACCTGGACGCTGTCGCCAGTGCGCGGGTTGCGGCCGGTGCGGGCCTCGCGGCGCTTGACCGAGAAGGCGCCGAAGCCGCGCAGCTCGACCCGGTCGCCGCGCGACAGCGCCGCCGCGATCTCGTCGAAAATCGCGCTGACAATCGCCTCGACATCGCGCTGATAGAGGTGCGGATTGGCCTCCGCGAGCCGCTGGACAAGCTCCGATTTGGTCATGGTGATGTGCCTGGCTGGCCCCCGTTCAAAAACACCGTGCCAAACCGCCTGACGAGCGTCAAGCCGGCTACGTTCGGTGGTGTTATTCGTACACGCGCTCGTAGAGATCGATGATCTCCTCGCGCGTGGGGACGCGCGGGTTGTTTGCCGGCGACCCTGACGCCAGCGCCTGCTCGGCCATGATCGGCAGCAACTGTTGGTAACGATCGCGGTCAATCCCGCAGGCGCGCGGGGTCGGCACCGCGAGATCGGCGTTGAGCCGGCGCAATTCGTCGATCAGGCGGGCCACCGCGCCTTGGCTGCCCTCGCCTTCGTTGGCGACCCCCATCGCGCGGGCGCAGGCGGCGTAGCGGTCGAGCGCCGCCGGCGCCGAGAACGCCGCCACTTCCGGCAGCAGCATTGCATTGGACAGCCCGTGCGGTACGTGGAAAAAGGCGCCGATCGGCCGGCTCATGCCGTGCACCAGCGCGACGCTGGCGTTGGAAAAAGCCATGCCGGCGGTGGTGGCGCCGAGCATCATTGCATCGCGCGCCGCGCGGTTGCCGGGTTCGGCGCAGGCGGTGCGGATGTGCTGTGCGATGAGGCTCATCGCGTTTTTGGCGAGGCCGTCGGTAAAGGGGTTGGCGCGGCGGCTGACATAGGCCTCGATCGCATGCGTCAGGCTGTCGATGCCGGTGTCGGCGGTGAGCCGGTAGGGCATCGACAAGGTGAGTTCAAAATCGACGATCGCCGCCAGCGGACAGCAGGCGAGGCCGGCGATCAGCATCTTCTCGTCGGTCTCGGTGTCGGTAACGACGGTGAAGCGGGTGACCTCGGACCCGGTGCCGGCGGTGGTCGGTACCGCGACGATCGGCGGCCCGGCTTTCGGGATGTCGTTCGGCACCTTGTAGTCGGAGAGATGCCCGCCATTGGCGTAGAGCACCGACATGCCCTTCGCGGTGTCGATCGAGCTGCCGCCGCCGATCGCCACAAGGCAGTCGAAATCGCCGGCGGCAAGCGTCCGGATCCCGGCGGCGATCGCGTCGGTGGTCGGGTCGGGCACGGTGTCGGAAAATACCGACCACGCGATCCGTGCCGTGTCGAGGAGGACGGTCGCGCGATCGAGGATGCCGCAGCGCGCGATGTATGGGTCGGTGACGATCAGCGGGCGCGCCAAGCCGAGCCGGGTCAGCAGGCCCGGCAGCTCGGCCAAGGCGCCGCCGCCGATCGACATCAGCCGCGGCGCCGTGATCAATGCCGCCATTGGCAGGTCTCCTTGAGGCGCACTCCCATTCGATCCGATCCCCGCTCCCCATAAACCGGGGAGGGGGATCGTCGCGACCGGGCGGCCCTACATTGTCTGCTGCGCGCGGGCGGCGCGGCGTTTGGCGATGGTCGGGGCTTTCGCCGCCTTGAGCGGGTCGGGGATGCGGTTGCCCGGCCCCAGAGACTGCGTCAGGGTCGGGTTCCAGGCATCGCCGGAGAGCGAGTAGGTGCGGTTCGACTGCGCCGGGTTGCGGTTGACCAGCGGGCGCAGGTAGAGCGGGTGGGTCATCGAGCGGATTTCGTGCTCGATCGTGAACAGCACCTTGCCGCTGTCGAGGTCCACGATGTCCTCGAAGCGGTACTGGCAGCGGTCGCTCTCCTCGGTGATCAGGTCGAGATCGGCGAGCTTCTTGTGTGGTTTGCCGAAATCATCGACATAGACCTGGATGTGGTGCCCGTCATACTCGGGCAGCGGCTGGTCGGTCTCGCGGAAGATCAGCTCCTGCTTCAGGCCGACCGAGATATGCGCCGCCTTGCCGCCGCCGTTGCCGGCCACCTTGGCCTTGGCGCCAAGAATTTCCCGATAGAACTTGGCGATGCCGGAGGCGGTGCCGGCCGGCACGTGAAACTCGACATAGGGTATGCCGAGATTGATGGCGCCGAAGCGGTCGAGGTCGGGGGCGTGCAGGCGGAATTCGTTGCCCCACGGGCAATGCGCCTCGACGTAGTCGTTGTGCTCCTTGAAGGAGAATTTCGTTCCCTTCAGCTTGTCCTTGGCCGCGTGCAGACGTTCGAGCAATGCCGCGCGGTCCGGGCTGACGAGGCCGACCGCGCCGCGCAACACCAGCGGCTCGCCGGTCGGCAGGTGGAACTGGCTGGTGCGCCCGACATTGACCCACATGTTGTTGGTGCCGGGGAACAGGTAGGGGTCGCGGGTCAGCCCGAGGCCGACGAGATAGAACTCGCTGGCCGGTCCCTGATCAGGGATTTCGAGGTTGACGTGTTCGAGGCCGGTGATGTTGCCGAGATTTTCGGCGCTGCGATCGAACGGGTTTTCCATGATGTCCTCCGGCGATTCCTGAAACCCTCAATGGAATGATTATCGGCGCCGGACCCGCTTTCGCAAAGCGCCGGCGCCATGCAGCCGCATCAGAACAGATTTTCGAAGCGCTCGTCCACCGGAACCCGGTAGCCGTCGGCGAGCCGGTTGGTCTCGTTGGCCATGCCGACCACCGCGATCAGTTCGCCGAGCATTTCCGGGGTCATGCCGAGCCGCCTGGCGGCGGCGCCGTGCGAGGCGGTGCAATAGACGCAGCCGTTGCTGACGCTGACCGCGAGATACACGAGTTCCTTGGTCAGGGGGTCGAGCGCCCCCGGCGCCATGACCTCCTTGAGGCTCTCCCAGGTCCGCTTCAGGGTCGGCGGGTGGTTCGCCAAGGCCCGCCAGAAATTGTTGATCCAGTCGGTGTTGCGGCTCTTTTTGATGTCGTCGAACACGGCGCGCACCTCGGCGCCCGCCGCCGCCTCGTCGATCAGGGGTACGGTTGCCATCGCTTTTCCTTTCGCGGCTCAGCCCAGGTTTGTCATTGCGAGCGCAGCGAAGCAATCCCGTGAGGAGTACGCCCCGGCTCGGGATTGCTTCGTCGCTGCACTCCTCGCAATGACAGCGAACCGGGGGCGCGGCCAGCGGGGGCGCTTGTAATGCAGCGGGGGGCAGCGTAATTCAGCCTGCAGCCGCAATCCCCATCCGCCCGGAGTTGCTTTAGATGGGCTTCAAAGTAGCCGTGGTCGGTGCGACCGGCAATGTCGGCCGCGAGATACTGGCCACCTTGGCCGAGCGCCGGTTTCCGGTCGACGACGTTGTCGCGCTGGCCTCGTCGGCGTCGGTCGGCAAGGAAGTGTCGTTCGGCGAGGATGATGTCCTCTCGGTCCAGGCCCTCGATACGTTCGATTTCCGCGGTATCGACATCGTCCTGTCGTCGCCCGGCAGCAAGGTCTCGGCGGCGTTCGCGCCGCGCGCCGTCAAGGCCGGCGCCGTCGTCATCGACAACACTTCGTGCTTCCGCATGGAGCCGGACGTGCCGCTGGTGGTGCCCGAGGTCAATCCGCAGGCGATCGCCCAATACGAGAAGCGCGGCATCATCGCCAACCCGAACTGCTCGACGATCCAGATGGTCGTCGCGCTGAAGCCGCTGCACGATCTGGCGCGCATCAAGCGGGTGGTCGTCGCGACGTACCAGTCGGTGTCCGGCGCCGGCCGCGCGGCGATGGACGAGTTGTTCGGCCAGACCCGATCGATCTACGTCAACGATCCGATCAAGCCCGAGCAGCTCACCAAGCAGATCGCGTTCAACGTGATCCCGCACATCGACACCTTTATGGATGACGGCTCGACTCGCGAAGAATGGAAGATGGCGGTCGAGACGCGGAAAATCCTCGATCGCGACATCTCGGTCAGCGCTTCCTGCGTGCGGGTGCCGGTGTTCATCGGCCATGCCGAGGCGGTCAATGTCGAGTTCGCCCGGCCGCTCGACGAGGAGCGGGCGCGCGAGGCTTTGCGCGAGGCGCCGGGGGTGATCGTCGTCGATCACCGCGCCGACGAGGGTTATGTCACCCCGACCGAGGCGGCCGGCGAGGACGCCGTCTATGTCAGCCGCATCCGCCGCGACCCGACCGTGCCGCATGGGCTGAATTTGTGGGTGGTGTCCGACAATCTGCGCAAGGGCGCCGCCCTCAACGCGGTGCAGATCGCCGAAATCGTGGCCGCCGATTATCTCGGAGGCGGCCGCGGCAGGGTCCAGCCGCTGCGCCGTCAGGCGGGTTGACGGCTGGAACGGCGTCGCCCCGAAACGTCTTGCCGGGCACATGCCGCACCATTTTTCCGCATTCCCGGCGAAAGCCGGGACCCATGTTCCCACATCCGCGGTGTTGCCGCCGTGGGTCCCGGCTTTCGCCGGGAATGCGGTCTTTCGTGGGCGTGGCGCGGATGCCAGGGTGACGCGGAAACGCCGGTGAGTGACCGTCCGCCTCTCGACGAGGTGACCGACACAATATCGGAGCAGCGCAGGGACGCGGCCGAGATCGTCACCCCGGGGCGCATCCCGGGGATGGAGCTGCCGCCGGCCGGCGATGTGTTCCTCGGCCGCCGCGTCACGCCTCTGACCCGCCGCCGCATCGATAATTTCAGGGCCAACCGGCGCGGGTTCTGGTCGCTGTGGATTTTCCTATTCCTGTTCGTCATCAGCCTGTTCGCCGAGTTCATCGCCAATGACCGGCCGCTCGTCGTCAGCTATGACGGCCACCTGTATTTCCCGGTGGTGCAAACCTATCCGGAGACGACGTTCGGCGGCTTCTTTCCGACCGCGACCGACTACCGCGACCCCGAGGTCCGCAAGCTGATCGCGGAAAAGGGCTGGATGATCTGGCCGTTGATCCCGTTCAGCTACAACACGATCACCAGCGCGCCGGGGCCGTTCCCGGCGCCGCCGACAGGCATCGACTGGCTCGGCACCGACGATCAGGGGCGCGACGTGCTGGCCCGCCTGATCTATGGGTTCCGTGTCTCGGTTCTGTTCGGCCTTGCGCTGACCCTGTCGTCCTCGGTGATCGGGGTCGCCGCCGGCGCGGTGCAAGGCTATTTCGGCGGCTGGGTCGATCTCGCCTTTCAACGCTTTATCGAAATCTGGGAAGGACTACCGGTCCTCTATCTGCTGATCATCCTCGCCACCTTCGTGCAGCCCAATTTCTGGTGGCTGCTGGGGCTGATGCTGCTGTTCTCGTGGATGGCGCTGGTCGGGGTAGTGCGTGCCGAGTTTCTGCGCGCGCGCAATTTCGATTACGTCCGCGCGGCGCGGGCGCTCGGGGTGTCCGACCCGGTGATCATCTGGCGCCACGTCCTGCCGAACGCGACGGTGGCGACGATCACCTTCATGCCGTTCATCTTGAATGGCTCGATCACCACACTGACCTCGCTCGATTTCCTCGGCTTCGGCCTGCCGCCCGGTTCGGCCTCGCTCGGCGAACTCCTGGCGCAGGGCAAGAACAATCTGCAGGCGCCGTGGCTCGGCCTTACCGCTTTTGCCACGCTGGCCTTGATGCTGAGCCTCCTGATCTTTGTCGGCGAGGCGGTGCGCGACGCGTTCGATCCGCGCAAGGTCAATCTGTGAGCGCGCTCCGCATCCGGCATCTCGAAGTGCGCTACGGCGATCTCGTCGGGGTGGCCGACGTGTCGCTCGAGGTGGCGGCCGGCAGCGTCGTCGCGTTGCTCGGGTCGAACGGCGCCGGCAAGACGACGACCCTCAACGCGATCGCCGGCCTCGTCCCGAAGAGCGCCGGCTCGATCGAGTTCGCCGGCGCCGAGATCGGGGGCGAGCCGGCCTTCGGCGTGGTCCGCCGCGGCCTCGCTTTGTCGCCCGAAGGCTGGCGCCTCTTCGTCGGGCAGACGGTCGAGCAGAATTTGCGGCTCGGCGCCACCGCGCTCACCGACCGCCGCCGCCTCGCCGACGTGCTCGACAGGGTATTCGCGATCTTCCCGCGCCTCAAAGAGCGCCGCCATCAGCGCGCTGGCACCCTGTCGGGCGGCGAGCGGCAGATGCTGGCAATGGGCCGGGCGCTGATGAGCGAACCGAAACTGCTCTTGCTCGACGAGCCGAGTCTCGGCTTGGCGCCGGCGATCGTCGAGGCGCTCTACGATACCCTCGCCCGCCTGCACGAGGAGGGCATGACGATGCTGCTCGCCGAGCAGTCGGTGGCGCTGGCGCTCGACATCGCCGATTACGGCTATGTCCTGCAGACCGGCCGCACCGTGCTCGAAGGCACCGCCCGAAGCCTCGCCGACAACCCCGAGGTGCAGCGCGTCTACCTGGGCGGCGCCGCGCCGGCGGCGTGAAAACCCCGCGTTATTCCCGCGCAAGCGCACGGGCGCCTGAACGCAAGAAACCGCATTCCCGGCGAAAGCCGGGACCTACGGTGCAACATCCCGGATGTGGAAAAGTGGGTCACGGCCTTCGCCGGGAATGCGGAATATTGGTGCGAATTCGGCGATGCGACTCGCGAAGCCCCTTCAAATCTGACCTCGCAGCAAAGTTCACGCCTTCCTTTCGCGCCGGCGCCGCTCGGCGTCCGTCTTATCGAGGATGGGGCGGGCGACCTTGAATGCGGCCTGCGCTGCCGCGTGCTCTCCCGCCCGTTCGTACACGCGGCGCAGCTCCAGTTCGACATAGGCGGCGCGCGGCGTGGCGCGGCCGGCGCCGCGTTGCAGGATGGCGAGCGCCTGGCGCAGCAAAAGGCGGGCGAGGTTGTCCCGCTGCAAGGCCTCGCAGGCGATGCCGACATCGTGCAGATCGTCGGCGATGAACGGATGATCCGGCCCAAGCCGATCGCGGTCGATCGCCGCCGCTTCTTCGAGAAACGGCAGGGCCGCCTTGGCCCGCTTCTGGCGGAGGTACAGGTTGCCGAGTTGCGACAGGCTGCGCGCCGTCTCGGTGCTGTCGTTTCCGTGAATGCGCCGGTCCCGTGCCAGCGCCCGGCGCAATATCCGCGCGCCTTCGGCGAATTTTCCCTGTCGCGCCAGCACCGCACCCAACGCCCGCTCGGGTGCGGTCGAGCCGGTTGCGTCGCGCTCCATCGCGCGGCGCGCCCAGTCTGCGGCGGCATTGGTGTCGCCGCGCGCCAACGCGACACGGGCGAGCCCGGCCTCGATCGCCGCCAGCGCGGAGCGGTCGGGATGCTTCGCCGCGCTGAGCGTGCGTTCGGCGATGATCAGCAGCGGTTCGGCGTCGAGATAATGCTGGCGAGCGAGATCGATCCGGGCGATCGCCGCCATCGCCGCCGCTGCCCGTACCGAGCCGCTGCCGTAGGCGGCCACCACAATGTCGAGCGCGCGCCGGCGCAGGTGCGCCGCTTTGGCGAGCGCCCCCGACTGCATCTGCGAGGCGGCAAGCTCGCCGATAATCGGCAGCAGCTCCGGACTCGACTTGCCGTGCAGCGCCTCCGCCTGGGCGAGGCGGGCGAGGGCGGCGTCTCCGGCGAGCGGCGGCATGGCCCCAAGCGCGGTGCCGAGCGACAGGATGAGGCCGGAAACCGCGGCCGCCGGCCGGAATATCCCCGTTCCCAACAGCAATCCCTGTTTGCGATGGCGCGCGCCGATCTTATTCGATAGCGTCGCGGCCGGGCACCGGTTCGAAACCCGGACGGAAAGGGGACGCCATGGACCAGGCCGGGCAGGCCGCCAAGGCCGAAGCGTTTCGCGCGATGCATCGCGGGCCGCGCCTGCTGTTGCTGCCCAATGCGTGGGATGCGGTCACCGCCCGCCTCGTCGTCGGCGCCGGGTTTGCGGCGATCGCGACGACCAGCGGCGGGGTCGCCTGGGCGCTCGGTTACGCCGACGGCGAAGCGGCGCCGTGGGACGAGGTGGTCGCCGCCACCGCCCGCATCGCCCGCACCGTCAAGGTGCCGGTGACCGCCGATATCGAGACCGGCTACGGCGACACCCCGGAGGCGCTGGCCCGCTCGATCGGCGACATCATCGCCGCCGGCGCGGTCGGGGTGAACCTGGAAGACGGGCTGCATACCGCGCCGCCGACGTTGCGCCCGGTTGCCGAGGCGGCGGCGCGGATCGCCACGGCGCGCGAGGCGGCGCGGGCTGCCGGCGTGCCGATCATCATCAACGCCCGCACCGATCTGTACCTGAAGAATATCGGCGACCCTGAAACCCGCTTCGACGAGGCGGTGGCGCGTGGCCGCGCCTATCTCGCCGCCGGCGCGGATTGCGTCTATCCGATCGGGCTGCGCGACCCGGACACGATGGGCCGGCTGGCGCGGGCGCTCGACGCGCCCATCAATATCAACGTGCGGGCCGGCTCGCCGAGCGTCGCCGAGCTGGAAGCGCTCGGGGTCAGGCGCGCCAGCACCGCGACCGCTCTGACGATGATGGCGATGGGGCAATTGCGCGACACCCTTGCGCAACTGCACACGACCGGCCGGTTCGACGGTATCGCGCCGGCGATAACCCATCCCGAGGCGCAAGCGCTGTTCGACGCGAAATAGCCGGAGACGGGGGCATGGCGCGGGTACGCAACATCGCGGCTTCCGAGCTTCCCGCCGATCTCGCCCGCATCTACCGCGATTTCGCCGGGCAATACGGCCCGTTCGCCAACCAGGTCGCGGTATTCGCGCACGTGCCCGCGGCGTTGCGGCATTTGATGCCGCTCCTGATGGAATTGCGGGAAGCCGCGACCCTGCCAAAGCGGGTGCTCGAACTGGCGATCGTCACCGTCTCGCAGCTCAATGCCTGCCATTATTGCGTGGCCCATCACAAGCCGTTCCTGACTGTCGAGGGGGTGTCGGCCGAAGGCGCCGACCGCCTGCTCGACTATCAGGATCACCCCGAACTCGATGCGCGCGACCGGCTCGTCGTCGAATACGCGATCGCCGCCTGGGAGACCCCGAACCGCATTCCCGATGCGCTGTTCGCCCGGCTGCGCGAGCATTTCAGCGAGGCGCAGATTGTCGAATTGACGCTGCGCATCACCCTTTGCGGGTTTTTCAACAAGTTCAACGACGCGTTGCAGGTCGAGGAAGAGCCGGAAGCGATCGAGCGGCTGCACGCCGTTGCGGAATAAAGGGCGCCCCATGAAGATCGCGCGGCTCGACCACCTCGTCCTCACCGTTGCCGATATCAAGCGGACCTGCGCCTTTTACACGCGGGTTTTGGGGATGGAGGTCGTCACTTTCGGCGAAGGCCGAACGGCATTGCGCTTCGGCCGGCAGAAAATCAATCTGCACCCGGCCGATGGCATCCCGGGTCTGGTCGCGCACCGGCCGACCGCCGGCTCGGGCGATCTCTGCTTCATCGCCGAGACGCCGCTCGCCGAGGTGGTCGCCCATCTGGAGACCTGCGGCGTGCCGATCGTCGGCGGGCCGGGGCCGCGTGCCGGCGCCATTGGTACGATCCAGTCGGTCTATATCCGCGACCCTGACGACAATCTGATCGAGATCTCGAATTACTGAGAACGGCCCCATTCTGCGCCGGGAGAAGGCGGGCTGATGCTGCGGCGGCTGCGCTATACCAGGGCCGCGCTCCTGTTGTTCGGCCTCGGCCTGGCGCTGGGATTTATCGTGGTGGTCGGCGAACTCGGCCGGTTCGGGCGGGTCGCCAGCGTCCTGATGGTGCTGGGCCTCCTCGCGTTGATGCCGGCGTTCGCCGCCGATCTGCGCGCGCTTGCGCTGCGCGCCTGGGCTGCGATGCGCCGGCCGCGGGGCCGCAAGGCGGCGCGGCCGCGCGGCAAGGCGCGGGCCAAGGGAAAGCCGTCGCCTGCCCGCCGCCGGGTACCGGCGCGTCCGCCGCGCGGCCGGCGCGCCTGAACCGGTCGTTGCGGCCGGCGGGCGCCGCTTCCCCCGCGACGCCGGCTCGTACTAGGATCGCGAACGAGACGGCGCGGTGCCGGAAATGGCGGAGGTAAGGACGATGGCGACGGGCAAGAAGATTGCGGTGGTCTGCACCGGGGCGGTCGGCGGCTATGCCGGGGCGCACATGGTCAGGGCCGGCGAGGACGTGACCTTTATCGATTTCTGGCCGGAACACGTCGAGCACATGAAAAAGCACGGCCTGACGATCACCCACCTGCGCGACGTTGAGCCGTTCACCGTGCCGGTGCGGGCCTTGCACGTCACCGAGGTGCAGCAGCTCGCCAAGGAAAAGCCGATCGACATCGCCTTCGTCTGCACCAAGTCCTACGATACCGCGTGGGCGGCGACGATGATCCGGCAATACCTGGCGCCGGGCGGCTACGTCGTCTCATTGCAGAACTGCATGAATGAGGAGACCATCGCCGGGGTGGTCGGGTGGGGCAAGACCTTGGGATCGATCGCCAGCTCGATTACGGTCGGCCTCAACGAGCCGGGCCATATCGCACGGGCCGGCGGCAAGCACGGCGACAAGCACACGGTTTTCCGCGTCGGCGAGGTGCATGGCCGGGT